>JACQXG010000027.1 GCA_016208905.1 Nitrospirota bacterium | reverse complement strand
GCGTGGTTGTCCACTGCTTCGTCACCTAACTGGAACCCTGACGCTGATCTTGATTCAGATAATGTAGTAGGATTTCAGGATTTTAATGTCTTTAAGGGGCGCTGGCTGACAATCGCGCCGTGGGATTAATTGGCTGAAAGCTATAAGCGATAAGCTGATAGTCTAAGAAACTGATGAAAACTAATGAATCGGGAAGCAGAGTTTATGCCCTGCTTACCGATTTTTGTTGAGTCGGAATGAAGTCAATGCTTCAAAAAACAATAGATGCTATCTCTTCCACTCCCCGCTCTTCCCCCCGCGTTTCTCCATGAGCTGAATGTCAGAGATAATCATGGCTTTGTCGGCGGCTTTACACATATCATAAATCGTAAGGGCTGCAACCGACACTGCGGTCAGGGCCTCCATTTCTACTCCGGTCTGTCCTGTGCATTTGGCCTTTGCCTCTATATTAACCTTATTCTTTTTCCCGTCAACTTTAAAATCAACAACAACAGTTGAGAGATTAAGCTGATGACATAGAGGGATGAGGTCGCATGTCTTCTTTGCTGCCATGATCCCGGCAAGCCTTGCTGTTTCAAAGACATTGCCTTTCGCAATATTGTTACTCGTAATAAGTCTGAGGGTCTCTTTTTTCATATAGACAGAACCGCTTGCCACAGCTTCTCTTTGTGTTGGCGACTTATCACTCACGTCAACCATTGTTGCTTTGCCTTCTTTGTCGATGTGGGTAAGTTTTTTGTGGGTTGAATTTTTCGACTTTGGCATTTTAACTCCTTAGCATCTCTTCTATAATCCCGGCAGCGTCTTTGATATATTCAGGACATTTCTCCGAAATTATTTTATTTTTATCAGGATATGAATTATCACTTATATCAAATCCTATAAGATCGCGGCACAATACTGAATTGTTTCGGGCCTTGAATTTTATTATAAATTCTCCGGCAAGGCGATAAGTCTTTTCTTTTGAAGCGTTATTATCAGCATCTGTTGAGCCGTGTGCCCCGCATGTTGCGCCGGTCTTCCCTATGCCGCCGCCAAAGGCATTTCCGATTTTCAGCGCAATATCATGATCAAGCCCCAGCTCAGTTCCATAAGCTGCCAGGAGAGACTGCGTTCAGTTGAAGCCTTTTCTGAAAAATAATACAGCATCATCGGCTTTGGACATGCAAGTATAATAATCCCTATATACAAAATTTTCTATATGATATTACAGGCAAGAAAAACTTTTGGGGTCTCTTTAGGATTTTGCACTGAAGCACTGAGGGATTATTTATGCGTACTGTATGGCAACTTCGTAGACTATAGCTGAGTGGTCGGCGCGAGGACCCGAGTCATCACAACCGAGTTCTCCATTTGACGCCTCGCTGTGGCTTCTGATCATCGAGGTTATAATCCGGGTCATATCAAACCCGCCGTCAACACAATCGTTGCTTAAACAGGCTACCTTGAAAAAAGCATAACTGTCCGGAGTGTAATTAACAGTCCGGCGTAATGATTTTGCACCCTTCTGTGTATACATCATGCTGATGACAATGCTTGCGACTTCAGGGAAATGTTTAGCCATAAAGCCTGCATCTATCTTCTCCTGCTTTTTTTCTGTCCTTGCCTGATTATTTCTGTTGAACATGTTCCTCCCAAATGAAAAGACCCCATCCGCGTGGAAGGGGCCTTCTCTATTGCTTATTACAGTTTTACTACATTTACAGCCTTGGGGCCTTTCGGTCCCTGTTCAGTATCAAAGCTGACTGAGTCGCCTTCGGCAAGACTCTTAAAGCCGTTGCCCTGGATGGACGTATGATGTACAAACGCGTCACTTCCGTCTTCGCTTGTAATAAAGCCAAAACCTTTGCTGTCGTTAAACCATTTTACTGTTCCTTGTTTCATTTCTTTTACCTCCTTATCTATAAATTGAAATCTCAGAAGGCCTGACCAATTAAAAAAGGCCACCAAGTTAAAAATCTTTGTGGCCTCATGAACAACAAAAACTTCTAAAATTCTGCATTGAGCATAGCACGTCACGAACAGTTCGTCAAGTAGGCCGTCAACCCGCCGCCTTTTCAACATCCTTTACCATTAACCTTGTTACAGCATTTGCAAACGCGGCAGGGTCTTTAGGTTTTGACCCTTCCAGCAATAGCGCCTGATCATAAAGGAGTTTTATATATCCCTCCAGTACCACGCTCTTTTGCCCTTTTTCGAACAGCTTATTCATCGCCTCAAATATCGGATGGCCCGGGTTAATTTCAAGGATGCGTTTGTTTTGAGGGACGTTCTGCCCCATGGATTTCAGGAGCTTTTCCATTTGCGGGTCCATGTCCATCTCATCACCCACGAGACAGCACGCAGTGTCTTTGAGCCTGCCTGAGAGCCGGACGTCTTTTACTTCATCCTTAAGCTGGTCCTTGATAAGCTCAATGAGGGCGTTGAACTTTTTCTTGGTCTCTTCCTTTTCTGCTTCTTTTGATTTATCAAGGTTGATTTCTCCCTTGATGGCTGACTTGAACTTCTTGCCCTTGTACTCCAGCCCTGTAGCTATAAAATCGTCTACTTCATCGAGCATTATAAGGACATCATACCCCTTCTCTTTAAACGCCTCGAGGTAAGGGGAGTTCTTTGCTTCATCATAGGAGGCGCCTGTTATGTAATAAATTTCCGTCTGCCCTTCTTTCATACTGTCAACATATTCCTGCAGTGGTATATATGTGTCAGCAGGCTTATTCATGGACTGGAACAGAAGAAGGTCGGAAATTGCCTCTTTCCGGGAAAAATCAAAATGGATACCCTCTTTTAAAATCCTGCCGAATTCCTTATAGAATGAAAGGTACTTTTCATATTCATTCTTTTTCATTTCAGCCAGTGTGTCTAGGACTTTTTTTGTTACGCTCTTATTAATAATATCAACCTGCCTGTTGGACTGCAGCATCTCCCTGGAAACATTCAGGGGAAGGTCGGAAGAGTCAACAACACCTTTTACGAATCTCAGATACCTGGGAATAAGTTGCTCACAGTGGTCCATGATCTGGACCCTTTTCACATACAGGGTCGGCCCCATCTTGTAGTCCTTATAATAGATATCAAATGGCATGTTTGAAGGGACATACAGAAGCGCAACAAACTCAGAAGTCCCTTCCGCTTTGTAGTGAATAATTTTTGCAGGGTCCGTGAAATCATGGGAGACATGTTTATAAAACTCCTTGTATTCTTCCTCGGATATGTCGGCCTTGTCTTTAAGCCAGATGGCCTTTCTCGAATTCAGGGTCTCTTCTTCTTTTATCCTGACCTTCTCTCCTTTCTTCAGTGCGCTGTCCTGTTCCTTCTCAACGTCCATGACAATCGGATGCTCTATGTAGTCTGAGTATTTCCTGATCACACTTCTGATCTCCCACTCCTCTATATATTTCTTTTCATCTTCTTTCAGGTGCAGTACCACGTCTGTTCCTTTTTTCTCTTTTTCCACGTCTTCAACAGTAAAAAATCCATCGGCAGAGGACTCCCATTTGACAGCCTTTTTATCTCCGGAACCGGCTTTTCTTGTTATGACCGTCACCTTGTCAGCCACCATAAATGATGAGTAGAATCCGACCCCAAACTGGCCTATGAGCTCCGGGTTGTCCTTAACTTCTCTGCTCTGTAATGCGGCAAGAAACTCTTTTGTACCGGAATGGGCAATGGTTCCAAGCGCCTTGGTTATTTCATCTTTTGTCATGCCGATGCCATTGTCGGTTACAGTCAATGTTCCGGCTTCTTTATTGGCAGTTAATTTTATCTTCCATTCCTTTTCGCTCTCCATAATGCTGCTCTC
Source organism: Nitrospirota bacterium (assembly GCA_016208905.1). Lineage (GTDB taxonomy): Bacteria > Nitrospirota > Thermodesulfovibrionia > UBA6902 > UBA6902 > UBA6902. Next base: position 15,688 of record JACQXG010000027.1, on the reverse strand, counting down.
AGTCAGAGCTTCGTACCGTGCTTTATCTATCGCATCCGAGGCATTGGAAATCAGCTCCCTCAGGAAGACATCCTTGTGAGAATAAAGCGAATGGATCATCAAATCAAGCAGCTGCTTGACCTCGGTCTTAAATTCCATGTTTTCTTTTGTCATACAAGTAAACTCCTTAATTTCAAATAGATTTATGAAAACAACTTATTTTTATAATAAATAGCAGTTTAAAAAGTCAATTTCTTACTGCAATGCATATTTTCTCTAACATCAGTCTTTGTGGAAAAATTTACACAGAATGTCACAGAAATAAAACACACTGGAACTATATCAATAATGTGTGAAAAAAACTATCCCCGCGCTAAATTTAACACACATTGGAAATGGGCTCCGGCAGGCATACCGGATTTCCTAAAGATTTCAATCAGGTCAAGTGCAGAAAAAATGACCTGGTTTTACAAGTTATGTCAAATTTTGTCAAACGACTTATCAGTATTTCAAGAAAAATTACTTATAATCAATACCCCGGTTTTGGCACAGAATATGCTTAGATATAAGCAGGAGGTTGAAATGGTAGTATTATCAAGTTGTGAAATACTGGATGAACTACAAAAACTTGGGATTAAGCCTTCTGAACTTGTCCAATATGTCATAGAATACTCGGCCTATGACACTATCAGACATATCCAGTTAGACAATTTAAAGGACTGATAATCCCTCTGTATTCTGCCCTGCAATCCTGTCTTGATTCATATGCCAGCCCGAATAACCGGTTAATAAGTGAAATGATCAGAATAATATCTCATTTAATAAGACCGAGCATTCTCATTGCTTCCTGTCCAATATCTGTCTGAGGATTCAGTTCCACTGCCTTCTTTAATGCTGTTTTCGCTTCAGCGTTATTCCCCGCGGACATATTTACAAATCCGAGGCTCAGCCATATCCTCTGATTTGAAGGCCCTGCCTTCACTCCCTTTTGCAAAATATCAACTGCAAGATCCGGCCTGTTCACATATTGATAGGCCAGACCGAGATCATTATATGTATCTATATCGCGGGGGTCCAGTTCCAGCACTTTCTTATATAGTTCTATCGCCTGGTTGAATTTGCTGCTCTCAAAATACTTGTCTCCAAGAAGTGCAAGCTCCTTAGGATTTTTTGTGTCCACTCCCAATTCCTCTACCGGGACAACTTTGTTAAGGTCCTGCTCTACGATCGGTCCGGGAGCAACCGGAGGCACTGCAGTTTGTTCCTGAGTATAGCGTACCGGTTCTTCCGGACTGTAGGACTGTTTTGTAACAAAACTAACAATAACAAAAACTGCTGTAGCAGTTGCAATTAAAACTATTAACCACTTTTTATAGTTTTCCATAAAAATCTCCGATAACGAATTTTTAAAAGTTTAAAATATTTTTTAAGAGATTTATTTTAGCGCAAATCAATAAATATATACATTATAGTATTAAAACAATCTGTCTTCACCTTTAATCATAATCATGAGTTCATCATATGAGATTGTTTTAATACCAAGGGATTGCGCCTTTTGGAGTTTTGATCCGGGGTCCTCGCCGAGGACAAGATAATTCGTGCTTTTTGACACTGATCCTGCAGCATGGCCGCCCATGCTTTCAATCAGTTCCTCAACCTCTTTTCTTGATTTCGGCATTGTCCCGGTTACGACGAATGTCATGCCTTCAAAGGGACGCTTTTCAGAACTCCCTGTTTCATAATCAGGGTTTGATATATTTAAGCCCATTGATGTTAGAGTTTTGAGGGTATGGAGATTACCGGGGTCATTAAAAAAATGCGATACGGACCCGGTGATCTTTTCACCCATCTGTTTAATCTCAATGATCCTCTCAGCTTTCACATGATATAAATCTTCGAGGTCTTTAAAATTCCTTGCAAGTAGCTTTGCCGCGTACTCACCGACATGGACAATGCCTAATGAATAAAGAAAGCGGGCGAGAGTTGTCTGTTTGCTCTTTTCAATTGCGTCAATGAGGTTCTGTGCGGATTTTTCCGCATAGCGGGGAAGCTCAAGCAATTCGTTCTTTTTCAGTTTGTATATATCGACAAAATGCTTTACGAGACCTCTCGAATAAAGCCTCTCGACATTCTTTTCCCCCAGTCCTTCAATATCCATCGCAGCCCTTGATGCATAATGTCCGATACGCTGCTGGACCTGCGCCGGGCAGTTTAATCCAATGCACCGGAATGCAACCCCTCCTTCGTCCCTTTCAACTGCAGAACCGCAAACCGGACACTCATCCGGCGGGGTGAACTGTTTTTCTTTACCGGTGCGGTGTTCCATCATCACTGCCACAACATGTGGAATTACATCACCTGCGCGCTCAACAACAACAGTATCACCGATTCGAATATCTTTCCTTTCAATCTCATCCCAGTTGTGAAGCGTAGAGCGTGAGACCGTTACTCCGCCAATCCTCACCGGTTCAAGAAAGGCCACAGGGGTAATTGTACCGGTCCTGCCGACGCTCGCAATTATCTCGTTGATCCTTGTTGTCCCCTGATGGGCAGGGAATTTATACGCCGTGGCCCACCTCGGCTCTCTCGTCTTTATACCCAAAGCCTTTTGCAGCCCGAAATCATTTACCTTTATCACTGCGCCGTCAGCCTCAAAGGAGAAGTCCTTTCTTTTTTCCTCAATCTCTTTTATAACGTTAATGACACTATCCATTCCTTTCACGAGTTTCATAAGTACAGGGAGCGGAAAGCGTGCCTTCTCAAGCCATTTGGTGAATTCCCACTGGCTTTGGAATTTGATGCCTCTCACCGCGCCTATCCCATAACATGCGAGGTGCAGTTTCCTTTTTGCGGTTATTGAAGAATCAAGCTGCCGGATTGAACCGGCAGCAGCGTTTCTCGGATTGGCAAACGCAGGTTCGCCTTCTCTTTCCCTCTCCCTGTTCAGGGCCTCAAATTCCCTGATGTCCATATAGACCTCTCCCCGGATGTCGATCTCTTCAGGGATGTCCACATCCTCTATCTTCAGGGGCACGGCCTTGATGGTTTTAATATTCACGGTAACGTCCTCGCCCACATATCCGTCTCCCCTTGTCGACGCCTTGTAAAGGATACCGTTTTTGTAAGTCAGCTCCATTGCAAGCCCGTCATATTTGGGCTCAACGGTGTACTCCACGTCTTCATCCGACTTCAAAAACCTCCTGACCCGGGCATCAAACTCCCTTACCTCATCATGTGAAAAGGCGTTATCAAGAGAAAGCATCGGCTCCGTATGTTGTACCTTCTCAAGCTTGTCCAGCGGCGGAGCGCCCACGCGCTGCGTCGGGGAATCGGGGAGTACGTAATCGTATTTTTCCTCAAGCTCCTTCAGATGCCGGTACTGCCTGTCGTATTCAGAATCAGATATGACAGGAGAGTCGAGAACATAATAACGATAGCAGTGGTAGCTGAGGTCTTTGACGAGTTTCTCGATCTCGTGTTTTATGTCGGCGGGAATATTTGTCATTGCTTCATCCTGCAGGGGCGGTGTTATCCCGCCCTTCCTGCATAATCTCAATCAACAGCCTCAACGCAGAAATGGCGGCTTCCTGTTTGTTTTCCTCCCTATCGCCTTTCAATCTCAATTCCCTTGAAATAGTTGTGCCTTCTCTACTTGCAGCTATATAAACACGCCCCCTTTCTTTTCCCTCAAGAACATCAGGGCCGAGGTTACCTGTAGTAGACAGCGAGCAATCAGTATTTGAAATCCGCTGCATTTTTTCAGCCATCTCACGCGCAGTCTCTTCGCTGACAACCCCGAATCTTTTTATTGTTTCTGAATTGACGCCGAGAATACTCTTTTTGATTTCTTCGCTATAAGATACAATACCTGCCTTAAAGAAGGCGCTCGCGCCGGGCAAACTAGTTATGTAATGACAAACCAGGCCGCCGGTGCATGACTCCGCTGCTGACAGGGTCAGGCCTTTAAGTTTAAAAATCTCATGGACCCTCTCTACAACATCCGGGACATCTTTATTCATATTGCACAACTTATATCTCAGTCCTTTAATAATTTAAATATCTCGTCGAATTCAGCGGCTTTCTTGATAAATGCGTTCAGTATGGCGGGATCAAAATGGCCCGGCTTTGTCCTTGCGTCCCCTTTGGTAATTATTTCATAGACCTTCTTGTGGTCAAGCGCTTCTTTATACGGTCTTTCGCTTCTCAATGCGTCATACTGGTCAACGATCATAACGATCCTGCCTTCAACTGGAATTTCTTCACCTTTCAGGCCCCTCGGATATCCTGTGCCGTCCCACCTTTCATGATGGTTAAGGGCTATGGATTGCGCCAGCTTTAATATTGGATGTGATGAACCGGCCAATATCCTTTCGCCCTGTGTTGTATGAGTTTTTATAACTTCAAATTCTTCCGGAGAAAGAGGCCCCATTTTAAAGAGTATGTAATCGGTTATACCCAGCTTGCCTATATCATGCAGGGGACTTGCCTGTCCCATTTTCAGGACAAAGTCATCCGGCATCCCCAAAGCGGATGAGATGATTTGCGATAGAACTCCTATCCTTTTGACGTGCACCCCGGCTTCTGTGTCCCTGAACTCAGCGACTGATGTTAACCGTTCCACTATGTCCCTGCCGAAACTCTCCGCCTCCTTTCTCGATGCTTCCAGCTCCTGTGTCCTGATCCTGACCATGTCCTCAAGATAGAGTTTATAATTCTCTTTCCACTTCAGGAAATTGCCGTACTGAACTGCTTTCTTTACCGAATGCACCAGATATTCCGGATGATAAGGCTTAATGATAAAATCAAATGCCCCTTTTTTTATGGCCTCTACCGCTATCTCCAGGTCGGCATACGCAGTCATTAATATCACCGGCAGATGTGGATTAACATTGTGTATTTTTTCAAGGAGGTCAAGGCCTGACACTCCAGGCATTTTGATATCAGTCAGTACCACATCGAAATCATTCCCCTGCATCTCTGCTTCCGCGTCACGGGCATTGTTACAGGCAGTCACAGAATATTGCCGTCCTGTAAACACCCGTACAGCAGATTCAAGTATAAAAGGATCATCATCCACCAGGAGTATCCTGTTTCCGGCATTAGCGTTCACCTTCATTGACCTCCCTTATTCTTGATAATAACTTGTCCGGCATTATCAGTTATGAAATGAAAATCACATTCTCATCGAGTACTTTGATTTCAAGCATAACATCTGCGGATTCTCTCTCCGGTTTTATTCGTACGGATTTATTTAAAGTATACATCAAACAAAACTTAAATTATTTCATGCCCCGCATGTTTGCTTTTTCCCATTCCTTTCCTTTACCCTAAAGTAAACAGCCACATCAGTTTCTGGCAACAATTTAAGGAGGATTTTATTGATGGTAACCATATCAGACACAGCCGCAGAGAAAACCAAAGAAATACTATATGCAGAAGGAAAGACCGGGTGGGGGCTCAGGTTCTACACAGCGGGCAGCAGTTGTTGCGGGCCCTCATACGGAATAGATATCGTAGAAAGCCCTGTTGACGGCGATAAAGTCATAGAACAAAACGGCACCAGGTTTTTTATCGACAAAGATGCTTCTGAAAAACTCGACGGCATGACTATCGATTTTGTCGATGACGGTGAGAAACAGGGATTTATAATCAACAATCCAAATCCGCCGACATGCGGACCAAGCTGCGGCTCTTCCTGCGGTTAAGCAGCTGAGGCGGAACATAGATCTTAATGTGGCATAAATCAGGCGAGCGGCTTTGCCGTCAAGGCCGCTCGCCTTACATAAATTATTTAATACAACTGTAAGATACAGATAGAGAGATGGTACGAATTCTATTGATGTATAAACACATCCGGATATTAAAGAAAAGGGCTGAATTAACTCAGCCTGCGTACACTTCGCCTATAAGATCGCTTACATCTTCATCCTCATGTTTGATCCCCGCGATTTTCATCGCATAGGCAGCGGCTTCCGCTTTTTCCTTTATGGATAGTGTCTTCCATAGTGAAGAGTTACTGATGATTTCTATTGTTTCTTTTGCTGTCATGGTATTTCATTTAATGCATAAACTACTTTGGCCTCCTGATATACTTATCGGCATTTAATATTAAAACTTCATATATAAAATTTATAAACTTCATGATTTAGCTCATATTATTTTGATTGTTGATTCTTTATTATATATATAATTTTGCTGTTGAGATGATCAACAATTTACAGACAATAAACAGGAGGTGTTAACATGGGACAATGTGGTAGCTGTGGGGATAGCGGAGCAGGGCCTTTTTCTGAAGGAAAGAATCTTGTAGAATTTGTTTATAATGCACATGGCGGAGCGATAAAAGATCAGCCTCTTCCTGGCGGTGGCCTGGAAACCAGGTGCCGGGGTTGCGGAGCGTCTTTTACATTAAAAACATTTGTGGGGAAATGTCCAAAATGCGGGGGAGTTCATGCTGTGTCCCCACCGCGATGCGAGGACCAGGCTAATATTCAATTTGCAGGGGCGGATTTCAAATTACCTGAAGATCGTAAATGATAAATGTGGAGTCTATTCAGCCAGGATAAATTATCAGGCCTATTGACCCATTGCGTCTTTAAATTTCATATACGTTTCAATCTCATGCTCAAAGTTGTCACTTAAGATGCCTTTCCCGGTATTAAGCTTGATTTCATCCAGGCTCCATGGCCGTACTTCGTCAATTTCTTCCTGCTGAAATATTATTTCTCCGTTATATGAACATGTAAATGTATATACGAGTTCTGTTTCATATTCGTTTGAATGAATATAACTATACAGAAACCCGGGCGAATAAGCTGTGATGCCCAGTTCTTCTGCTGTTTCCCGCCTTACAGCTTCCTCAAGTGTTTCACCCGAATTTACATGTCCTCCGACAGATGTATCCCATTTCCCGGCTGCCACATCTTTATTCATTGAGCGTTTCTGAAGCAGAAGATCACCTTTGCTATTAAATACAAGAACATGAACAACCTTATGGATCAATGAGGGGTCACCGTGGATTTGAGACCGCGGAAGGGTCCTGACTGTTTCACCCTTTTCATTAACAACTTCAAGAAGTTCTTCCTGCATGACAGCTCCTTTATTCTTGAAATATTATATACAAGTTGATATAGTCTTTCCATGATCCATAAGCACGTTAACCCGAATAATGCGGACATTGAAAAATAATTTGTTTAACTCGATAGATTTATTATTGTATTATGCATATGGCTTTGAATAAAAATATGCATCTTAACCTTAATTGAAAATGCGTTTAAGGAATCGAAAAACAAATAATTTTCCAACATCCGCATTATGTTAAATGCGTTTTTGGGGTCAACTCGAAAGGTCGGAATAAGGTGCACGGCTTCGCTGTGCTTATACGTAGTCGATTAAAGTATGATCAACTCAAAGCATAAAACTGTCCTTACAATAGCAGGGTCTGATCCTTCAGGTGGGGCCGGATTACAGGCGGATATAAGGACATTCCAGGCTATGGGTGTTTACGGTCTGAGCATTCCCACAGTGCTGACTGCACAAAGTACCGAAGGAGTACATTGTGTCCATGAACTGTCCATGGATCTGATATCCGAGCAATTAGATGTACTTCTTCAGGATGTCCTTCCTGACGCTCTTAAGACAGGAATGCTTTATTCAACAGATACTGTTAGAGCAGTAGCCGGCAAGGTACGGCAGTATTCACTCCATAATTTTGTCATTGATCCAGTAACAGTATCATCAACCGGGGTCAGGCTTATTGAAGAGCAGGGACCGGATATTATAAAAAATCATTTATTCCCCCTGGCACGAGTCATTACTCCAAATATTTATGAAGCGGGCGTTTTCACAGGGAAGGAAATAGAAGATGAGGGCGATATGAAAGAAGCAGCTGTGAGATTAAGAGGGTTTGGTCCTGATACGGTGATAATTACCGGCGGGCATTTGAAAGAAAAGGCAATGGATCTGCTTTTTGACGGAAAGGAATTTTTATCTCTGGAGAATGAGAGACTTGAAGGAGAATTTCACGGTACGGGGTGTGTATTTTCAGCTGCTATTACAGCCTGCCTTGCTCTAGGATACGATGTAAAAGAAGCGTTTATCAAGGCGAAGGGTTTTACATATACTGCCATGAAGAATGCGATTCCCATCGGCAAGGGGATGAAGGTGTTGAATGTTTGAGATAATATCAGCATTAATGAGAAATTTTTGCAGAGTAAAGGTACGGAAGAGTGGAAGTTAAAATGTTACACTAATTACTGTTTTAACATTTCCTCTTGGATTAAAATCCCCTGTAACTTCAAGATGTCTCGGCTTCAGTAATTTCTTTAAATCATCGAATATCTGATTGGTTGCAGACTCATGAGAGATATTCCGGTCCCTGAAATTATTCAGATAGAGTTTCAGGGACTTCAATTCTATAATATGCTTGTCAGGTATGTAGTTGATTTTAATAGTTGCAAAGTCGGGATAACCCGATCGCGGGCATAAACACGTAAATTCAGAAAAATTTATTTCAATTGTATAGTCCCTGTACGGATTCGGGTTAGGCCATTTCTCGAGTTTTACTGCCGATATTTTCTTTTCGCCGTATTTTTTATTTTTCATCTTTAAGTATATTTTTAATAGGCAGCCTGTATTTCTCAATCAAATCATATAGTGTCGGTCTGCTGATACCTAATTCCTCTGCTGCCCTCTTGATATTGCCGTTGTGTCTTTCAACGACACCTAAAATGAGGTCCATTTCAAGTCTTTTGCGCGCTTCTTTAAGTGTAACTCCCTTGTCCCATTTTTCAGAAGGTTCCCTGCTTAATATTTCATTTGACTGTGCGCCTAATCCCAGATTATGAGGTTCAATAATGCCGGCTTCGGTAGTAATCACCGCTTTCTGTAGTTTGTTTTCAAGTTCTCTTACATTCCCGGGCCATGGGTATTTTTCAATTTCACTCATAGCAGATTGGCTGATCCCTTTAATTTTCTTGTTAAACATGACCGTATATCGCTCAAGAAAAATGTTCGCAAGCAATTTGATGTCAATCCCCCGGTCCCGGAGGGGAGGGACATTAATGGCGATAACACTGATCCTGAAATATAGATCCTCCCTGAATTTATGCTCTTTCATGGCTATATTTAAGTCAATATTTGTAGCGGCAATTACTCTGGTATCTATCTCAATGTCTTTTCTGCCGCCTATGCGCTGAATCTTTTTTTCCTGTAAAAATCTCAATAGCTTTGCCTGCAGATTAGGCGACATCTCTCCTATTTCGTCAAGGAAAAGTGTTCCCCTGTCTGCATATTCAAATTTGCCTTTTTGCTGGGCGTATGCATTTGTAAAAGCGCCTTTTTCATATCCAAAGAGTTCGGATTCAAGCAGGGTCTCCGGTATGGCCCCGCAGTTAATAGGGATAAAAGGGCCTTTATTTCTCGAACTCTTGTCATGAATTGCCCGTGCAACAAGCTCTTTGCCTGTGCCACTTTCCCCTGTAATCAGAACTGAAACATCCGTTGAAGCGACTTTACTGATAGTTTCGAAGATATTTTGCATCTCAGGACTTTGTCCAATCATGCCGGCATAGCCGATTTCTTTATTCAGCATCTTATGCAGTTTGAGGTTTTCAGACTCTATTTTTGAGAGGTGAAATGCCCTTTGCAGTATTACCTTTAATTCACTCATATTGACAGGTTTTAGATAATAATCATATGCACCCATCTGAATTGCCTTAAGGGCGTTTTCTCTGTCGTTATTGCCGGTAACTATAATTACTTTCGTTTCGGGAGCTTTTTTCAGTATCTCTCGAAGACATGATAAACCCTCAGTCGCATTATTATGATCCGGAGGAAGTCCGAGATCGAGAGTTACTACCAGAGGTTGATTTTTAGTGAACAGAGGAATGGCTTCAGACCTGTTTAATGCCTGAAGAACAGTGTATTCCTTTGAAAGGCCCCATTTCATCTGATTTTGGATATCAGGATCGTCTTCAACAACCAGTATTTGTTTCATAATGATTTATTGTTATCTATCGTTTAGTAAGCATTTACCGTCAAAATTGTTTCCTTCAATACCCAGCAATGAAATTATTGTTGGGCCGACATCTACTATATTAATGTCCCCGTCAGATATCTCTCTGTTAATATAAAACACTGCATTTTCTCTGGTGTGCCCCCCTGTAAGGAAACCTTTTCCTGATATTTGAGATTTGCTGATGGACCCTTTTAAATCATAACCTTCATAGGGAAGTGCGACAAGATCAGGGGCCTTATCATATAAATTGCCGCTATATATATCTTCCCTGAACATAACTGTTTTAATGACTTTTTCGCCGTCAATAACTAACGACAGGAGTTCTTCTTTTATTTTATGCCGCAGACTTTCATATTCACTCGTCTCTACATTTCCCCGTGAGTATCTGTTTTTAGTGTGAATATATAATCGTGAAGGATCAAGCGCAAAGACCTTGCTCTCGCTGTGCATATCTTCCATGGAGTCCGGCTGTTCCTTATTGAATTTTAAATATCCTCTTTCTCTTAGCCAGGAATTGAGATAGACTTCATGCTTTATTGTTGTAAAGCCATGATCAGACAATATGATAAAGGGGACGCTGTCACCTACCCTGTCATACATCTCACCGATAAATGAATCCATTTCCGTGTAAAAGTCGAGAAAAAAATTGTGCTGCGGATGTTTGTTATCGTCGAGGGCTGCCCAGAGATAATGATGCAGCCGGTCAGTCTCGGTTATTACTCCTATGAAGAGGTCCCATTCGTTATTATCCAGAAAATGAAGCATCGCCTTCTTTCTGATTCGAAATGCAGAGGCAATCTCCTCTGCCAGCGCTGTTGTTGATTCCTGTGCTTTACGAGTATCAACATCCATTTTATAACCAATACTCATCAGATATTCATAAGCGCTTTCAGGGTAAGTGGCCTTCTTTAAGTCAAGGGCGACAAATCCGGCTGTTAAAATACCGTTTAATTTTTTTGCAGGATACGTTGACGGTACATTAAGCACAATGCTCTTCCTGTTATTTCGTCCCGCTATCTCCCATAAGGTCTCACTCTTTATATCATTTGAATTCGGAAAACTCCATTTATAAGAAACGTTTTGTAGTTCCATAAATCCGTAAATACCGTGCCTGCCGGGATTTACACCTGTCATGAAGGTACTCCATGACGTAGACGACACTTCCGGAATGGATGCTGTCATAGGCGCCAATGAGCCTTTATTTGCCAGGGCAGAGAGGTTAGGCATCATGCCTTCCCCAATGAATCGCTCTAACAGGCTGTGCGGGACGCCGTCTATGCCGAGAACTGCGACCTTATCTTTTGAATCGTTAGTCTTTTTCTTGAAAATATTAAACATTACATATATCCCAGATCTCTAAGCTTGCCCATGATTTCTTCTTTGCCCTGTCCGCGGCCAGCCCTTTCGTATGTATTCTCCAGGTCTTGTTCCCACGCAGGAATGTCAGACATTTTGACTGTAGAACCCTTTGCGCCAAGTGAACGGTATCCTTCCTTATATAATACACAGAAAGGCATCTCATACTTAAATATAAAATTCCATATATCACGCTCTTTAAAATGCAATATCGGCTGGACCCGCTCATGAGGAGGAATTCTCCTGGGGCTGAAGTAGTTTTCTTCTATCCTCGCCTCCTGCTCATCCCATCTGATAGCGGTTGCGAGCGCCTTAACGTTGTTGTCTTCCAGAAATACATTCATGGCCACTGTCTTCATCAGATGATTGCCGACAAACGATTCGGGTTCAAAGGGGAATTCTTCTTCCTCATAATCCAGTACCGCAATTTCCCTTTTATTGCGCTCATTAAGGCTGCTCACTTTTACCATGTCCCCGACATTTACCGCTTTATCGCTTACATCGGTATTCTTTGCAATCAGAACGTCAAGATTCCATTCTTTTTTAAGCTTGTTAAATATGTCCCATATCTCTTCAAACACGTAGCCTTCATCAATAAACATGCACTTGGGCATCTGTACTCCCAGTTCTTTACATGCCTCTCTGAACAGCCAAACCATCGTTGTGCTGTCCTTTCCTCCGGTCCAGGCTACGGCCATATTTTCTGGACCATACTTATTAATTGCTTCTTTAATAACCTTTTTGGACTGAGCAATCTTTTCCTCAAGGCTCATAGACATCAATTTTTCCATTTCATCGTGTGTCACAGTTTCCTCCTTCTAAATCTTTTATGAAGAGTGATTGCTTATGATAGAAATACAAATTATTAGTTCAAAGATGGTTGTATTTCCCTACGTAATCTCAGTTTCCTGATACATTAACTAAGCTATTTATCTTAATTTTGTTTCTGTCAAATAACTTCTATACGGTAATAAGAGCATAGCACTTGAATTTTAATAACAATTTGAAATTAATAGTATATATGCAAATCCAGATTGGTGCAACTAAGACTCAGTCAATGGTAAATACAAGAAGAAATCAGTTCCCCTGCCTTCCTGGCTGAAAACTTTCAACTTGCCTGCATGTGCTTCAACGATGGCCTTACACTGAAAAAGACCTATTCCAAGCCCTTTATTCTTTGTAGTCTGGAAGGGTTTGAAAAGGCGCTTTTTAATGAAGTCATCTGACATGCCACAGCCATTATCGGAAACTTTAACAAATGCCATATTGTTTTCTTTGCCGACAATAACTTCCACTTTCCCCTGATTGTTTGTTGCGTCAAGGGCGTTAATAATAAGGTTAATAAGAACTTTTGATATTTCTTCCGCGTCAAACCTGGTTTTTGCAGGAGCAGCTTCTTTATATGATAACACCCCGTTCCTGTTTAAGTTTAATTGATGGATTGCTTTTTTGACATGATATCCCAGGTCAGAATATTCAAGATCAAGGCTCGGCTTTGCTGGAAGGTCTTTAAGTTTTCCGATGATATCTTTAATCTTTTCAGAGGTGTTTGAAATAGCTTTTATGGCATCCCTCTGGAAAGCAGGATTGTCAATATGTTCTTCAGCGTTCTGGACTATAAGCGACAGCATGGACGTTGCATTTTTGAGGTCATGTATTATAAATGAAGATAACCTTCCCAAGGCCTCCATTTCCTTTGCCTCCGTCAATTCATCTAAAAGCCGGGCATTTAAAATTGCTACTGTCGTTTGTCTGGCGAGGGTTTTAAGCAGATCATAATCCTCATAATTATAGTAAACTTCAGCCAGACCTTCCTCCAGGATTATGAAGCCGATAAGATTATCTCTATTTAGCAAAGGTACAATGAGGGATGCCCTTGTATTTTTTATAAACTCGTTATTTATAGCAACAATTTCTTTGCAGCTAGGATTACTTGTATCAACAATCCATTTCTTATTTTTAAAAAACTCCAGAAGTTCCTTATCAGGTTTTGTCTCAATCATAACTGTGTCTAATGCCCTGGCGCAATAGAAATCTCCATCACCTTTTTCTCTGAGCCATATAGCAACTCCTCTTACACCCATCGCATCTTTAAATCCCTCTGCTATTGAGCTTATGAGATTTTCAAAAGAATGTTCCAGAGATATTAGCTGCGTAAATTGAAGCCACTGTTTTCTGTAGTCGTACTTCTGGCTGTAAAAATGCTTGTTTATTAAAACTATTACTTTTCTCCGCAGTTGTTCGGAAAGGAAGAAGGTGAGGACTATAAATGCACCGACAAATCCAAGAAAGATCTTAATGTTTTCCCCCAGCTCCGGGCTGAAGTATCGCATTCCTTCCCCAATTAATCCCAGACCCAGAAGATAAATCCCCACTATAATCAGGCTGAGAGACCGGTAAAAAACCTTTCTTGATACAGTAAATTCGATATCCATGGCTTTATGTCTTAATAAAGAAAAACCGATCAGAAGTATTGAAATTAAAACTATTCCTGTTCTGACAGGTGAAAGGTACATGTTTATTGAACGGTAAAGGAGCGCGTGGCTGTAATAAAAAATGTTTATTGAAAGTATTCCACCAACTCCCAGTATCATATATTTAATTTCCCACCTGTTGGTCCCTGAAGAACTTCTAAGGGTGGCTTCAAGATTTATTATTGACAGTATCGAATAGAAAAGAAGAACAAGGTTGAATATATAGCCTGGATTACCAAGAAAAAGAATTTTTTCGCTCTCAAATTCAGGCGAATAATAAAAATCTTTCATCGGTACTACAAGAAAGAGAGCAACGATTAAGGGAGAGAGAGAAATAAAAAATTTTGAGACCCTGCTAATGGTCTGCCAATAGTCTGTTCGTGCAAAGCTAATACTGAATAAAAGCCACGCAATTGCCATAACAGCTTCACTTATAAAAACTACTCTTTTCCATTCAAACATATATTCGGGTTTGAACATACTCATTGAGTCGCCCAATACAGCTAATGCTGTTGAAAGTAAACTTACAGAGAATACGATATTAGCGAAACGCTGGTATCTTTTAAAGACAGCTGCAAGGGCGGTAAGAATTGCGCATGTAACTGTGATAATTGAAATGATTAAAATTATCATAATAATATTATTATATATTAATTATGTTTCGATGAAAATTACTGTCATTCTATGCCTCTCAACCCAATTGCCCCTTGATTTTATTTATAGGTATGTTATCATGTTTTATATAAAAGAATTAGATTAAGGCAGCTTTTTTTACCCAGTTTGTAAAATTTATGTACATATTCTTTTACAAATAAAATAGTAACAGTTTCATTAAAAACATTGGTTCTCCGGAGTTTGTCTATTGACTGTGAACTGAATTCGCAGGAAGGCAGTTGGAAATTAATAAGTGACGAGTTCTTAAGTTAGGTATTATTTAATAATGCTATGGAAGATAAATACAAAAATAATTTTTTAAAAAAGACCCAGCTCTTTTCTTCATTGACCGACAAGGAGATGGAACAAATAATTAATGTAATGATACTAAAGCAGTTCAAGAAGAATGAAACAATTCTTTATGAAGAAGATACAAGTGAATTTATGTATATAATTTTGTTAGGCAAAGTAAAGGTTGTCCGGACAACAGAAGAAGGAAAAGAAATAATTCTCGCAATGCACAAATCAGGCAGTTTTTTTGGCGAAATGTCCCTGATTGATGGAAAAACGGCGCCAGCTTCAGTAATAGCTACCGAAGACTCTCTTATAGCTATTATTGCGAAGAAGGATTTTTTTTCGATTATTTTTCTTCAAAATAAGGTAACAAGAAATTTACTACAAATATTATGTTCCAGGCTCCGCAGATGCTGGGATACCATACAGTTGTTAAATTTTAATAATGCGTCACAGCGAACAAAAATGCTGTTTCTTATGCTGATTGATGAATATGGTGAGAAGACTCCCGATGGCACAGTCTTAAAAATAAAACTAACTCATCAGGATATATCCGACATGACAGGTCAGACACGTGAAACTGTTACGAGGGTAATCGACAAATTACAAAAGAACAAGGAATTAATTATCCTTAAAAACAGGTTTATATGCTTAACCCCAACCTTTATGCAAGAAGATATAAAAATTACAATTTAATCTAACAAATGCATTTCAAACATTGGGCAATAATTGTATTATTTGGGTTATAACGACGCCAGCCAATAAAAAAAGCAGCTATCAAACAGATAGCTGCTTTTTTACTTTAACTTTATAGTTACTATTTATTTTTACGTCTTCTGTAGAACGCAACGCCCATTAGACCTGAACCCAGGAGCATCAATGTACCTGGTTCCGGGACTGGCTCCAGTTTTCC
>JACQXG010000026.1 GCA_016208905.1 Nitrospirota bacterium | reverse complement strand
CAAGGTAAAGCCGCAAGACATCCCTACAGACGAAGTATGCGATAAATGCGGAAAACCGATGGTCATCAAGTGGGGCAGGCACGGCAGGTTCATTGCCTGCACAGGATATCCTGAATGCAAAAACACAAGACCTCTTGATCAGGAGGGCGCCGGAAGCAACGGACAAAGCGCTTCAGCGCAGGAGACAGACGAGAAATGTGAGAAATGCGGTTCTCCTATGGTGTTGAAATCCGGGAGGTTCGGAAGATTTCTGGCCTGCAGCAGGTATCCTGAGTGCAAGACAACTAAAGCTTTAAGTACGGGTATTAAATGCCCTGATGACGGCGGTGATATAGTTGAAAGAAGGACTAAAAAGGGCAAAGTATTTTTCAGCTGCAGCAATTATCCTGAATGCAAATTTGCAACGTGGTATAAACCGGTCAATAGAAAATGCCCTGATTGTGACGCAGCTTTCCTGGTCGAGAAGAAGACAAAACAGGGTGAATATATAGCCTGCCTTAATAAAGAATGCAAGTTTAAAGAAGAGCTTCATGGAGCTTCGGAAGAACAGAGTTAAGAGTCAGGAGTTATGAGTTAAAATGGCTATGTTACATAACTCTTAACACTTAACTCATAACTCTGATCAGTCAGTATGGCATTTCGTACACAACTCAAATCCGCTTCCAACATTTAATCTCCAAAACTTTGCAGAGTCAGAGGCATGAGGATCATGGCAGCTCGCACACGAGAGTTCTTTCCCCTTTCTGAGAGGGTCCGGCTTGCCCCGGGTAGGATGATTCTTTGAACTGATACCGAGGTAGTTTCTAACTATATGAATACCGCTGCCTTTATCAATATGACAGCTGAGACATAAATCCCATGTGGGTTTATGAAGATTAAAAGGATTTTCTGATGCATGAGGATTGTGGCATATAGCGCATTTTTCTGTAGTAAAAGGACCGTGAAAATATTTTTTACCATACCAGTCCTCTTTTTGTTTTATATGACAGCTAAAGCAGATCTTCGTGTCCGGCTTTTTGACGGCATATTCAGGTTTTGCGCCGGGCTCATGGCAACTGAGACAGCTCCAGACAGCGGCCGGTCCGTGAACGAATGGGTATGATGTTAATGCCTTATGACATGAATAGCATGTTGACGTCCTGGCGGCAGCTTTTGCGCCGGCTGACAAAATTTCAGAAGGGAAGGCAGCGATGTTTACAGATCTCCTGTCAGAATCTCCTGGTTTAAGAATATGACAGCCGGTGCATTGCCAAGAATCTTTTTCATGGAAATAATTTATGTTATAACCAACCGGCGGTTTTATAAATTCGGAGGAGAGGTCTGACCGTCGAAAAACGTTCACGGCAATTTTGTCTACTTCTTTGTCCTCTTTTATTGCTGTTATGTTTATCCTGTTTATCCCGACTGATAACAGGACTGAAAAGCATTCAACTTCCTGATCAGGAACAAGCTTTATATATTCTTTATCATTTACATTTACTTTTATCAAGGTTGCAGAACCTTGAGGGACAGATAAGGAAATTCCCAGAGGTCCGAATTCCATAATTGTCTTGTCCGGGGGGTAATTTATTGTGATGATATTTTGATTGCTTTCAACAGCCATCCCGAAGGCGAGGGAAAGAAAAGTTATTAAACAAATTATCTTCATTGACATTTAAATGAGACCTGGAGGTGCTGCTGAGTGCACAGGCTGCCACACCATGTTTATTCCTAAATAAATAGGCTCACCATTACCCCCAGGTCTCCGGTAATAATATTCTTAATGGCTTTCGGATTTTTTTCATACTATGCAGCTTAATGTTTATTATTTGTTTATGAATATTATAGATTTCAGTGAATTTGTTTACAATAAAAAAATCCACTATAACTGAAGGGCCACTATTTTTTTATAACGATTTAGTTGTGAGGAAAATGAAAAGGGGCGGCGTTACGCCGCCCCTTAGATGTTCTATTGGAGATATCTTCTACAGGAGATGTCCAATACATGTATTGCCGTGTGCGTGACTGTTTGTTCCGTCAGGACACGTTGTGTTCCACCAGATTATGGTGTTGACATTGGTAGCGCCTGACAGGTTGGCATTTGTCAGGTTTGCATCGGTCATATCTGCATTAAACATGTTAGCGCCTGTGAAGTCGGCATTGCTTAGATCAACCCTGTAAAACACAGCGCCTGTTAAGTCAGCGTTGACCAGAATTGCGCCGTGCATGCAGGAATTGTCCATATACGCTAAGTACAGGTTTTCACCGGTCATGTCACATTCATAAAGGTCAGCCCATGTCCCGATGTAAACTCCGCAATCAGCACTGACACCGGTGCATACAATGGGTCCTGATCCCGGGCCTCCGAGGGGAGTACATACACTGGGCTGGCCCGAGCATGTCCAATTACTCTCTATCTTACATGAGGAACTGCATCCGTCAGCTGTGGCGATATTTCCGTCATCGCATGTTTCAGTTCCATTTATTATGCCATTACCGCATATCCCGGCATATACGCATAAACTGGGCTGGCCCGAGCATGTCCAGCCGATCTCTTTAATACATGAGGAATTGCATCCGTCGCCTGAGGTTGTATTTCCGTCATCGCATGTTTCAGTTCCGCTAATTGTGCCGTTTCCGCATACATCCGCGTTTCCACCCGTGAAATAGGTGCAAATCGGGCTGCCGTCTGCTTGAAAACCAGTAACAACATAGTTGGCAGGACATGCCAGTCCGGCAATTGTAAGTATCCCTGAAGGACCCTGCGGCCCTTGAATTCCCTGTGAACCCTGCGGCCCTGGTGCTCCATCAGCGCCAGCCGGACCCTGGGGACCTGTTAACCCCATTGGCCCCTGTGGACCAACTGCCCCATCAGTGCCAGCTGGACCTGCTGGCCCTTGAGGTCCTTGTGGACCTTCCACTCCGCTGGTTTGCAATACAGCAATCGCATTTAAAATTGTAATTAAAAGAGGGTCAGAAACTACTTTTACAGGCTTGGGTGCAACTTTAATGATTGTTTTACTTGTATAATGCTCATATTCGACAGCCAAATCCCCGACAGCATGTTCCTTTTTAGTGTCCAGCGAGATGGTGCCGGACATGGCATCACCTTTGTTCTTCTTTGACACAATCTTATTATCGCTGATACGGCGAAGCTGAATCCTGTCATTCTTGCGACCCTCTCCAAGGGGGTCAGACACGGTAAATTCGACCTCGACCTGTTCCCCGCTTTCCACAAGGATATCTCCTGCGGCATTTTCCGGATTAAGGACTGCCAGAGTAACATCCAATTCAGAAGGCGGAGCCCCTTTGCCATAATCATCTTCGCTCGCATAAGACTGTCTTTCAATTGCAACTACAAGGACTATCACAAACATAACTAATAGCGCCCACGACCATCTTGCTTTTTTCATTTTGATTTTCCTCCTTATTGAGTTTTTTAAAAAGTTATATATAGGACTATTCTTCACTTGAACAGTCAATTTCATCAAAATACGAAGTTTAATCTTAGAAGTTAAGGGAGTCGGTAATAATTTAAAAGCAATGAATATGCCAGCCTTACTCTATGAAGGAATTATCAATTTAGACAGAGGGTTAAATGCTTATGGCATTATGGTTTATCAATTGCTTTTGAGAAGACATCTGGTTAAATAGCCAAATAGATATGGTGAACTTACTGATTAACAGTTAAATGACTGCATAAATCAGCTATATTAGTTGCAACAGGAGGTTGCTTATCGGATACTAATTGGAAACATCCCTGGTTAATTTATTGCAGTCATCGTCCTTATTATTGCCCGGTATCTCGGTGACGCCCGGATTGACAGATGGGTCATTGTCATCACAATCAACATCTAAGGTATAACCGTCTCTGTCATTATCCGGAAGTGCTCCTAAAGTTACAGTCACTGATTTTTTATTGGGATCATTGGATGGGATATCTGATGTGGAAACGACCATTTTTTCTAAAGATGTAAGTATAACGCTATATATAATATTGCATGTTTCAAATGGAGCTAAAGTTTGACCTGAACAATTGTCAGTTGTCTTGCCAAAAGGACTTGATGGTACTGTAACGGTCCCGATTACAAGTTTACCTTCTCCAGCGTTTTTTACAATTACAGTCTTATCCAGCAAGGTACCGGCCTTAATATTGCCGCCAAAAAAGATGGCCATGGGATTGACATTAATCTCAGGGGTCCCAGTTGCAATAAAGCCTCTATGTCCAGAAACGGAAGAGCCGCCGACGCCGATTACGGTTCCATAATCGTTAATGGCATATATTTGAGACCATTTCCAGCCGTATGGCAGCAGTGTGTAATATGAAGAACCATCAAACATAAAACCATTCATATTGCCATCCTTATACAGCACTCTTCCCACAACTTCTCCACTGTTATTAATTCCAAAAATTTCCAGTAGCTGCCGTCCTGGTGGAGACACTTCAGTATAAGCGCCATTACGGTATAGAAAACCCATAAAATTGTTATTTGCGGTACTGCCGTAACCAACGAGTTCCCCATTGTCATTTATATCAATGGCCTTTGCCTCATTCCATCCGGGAGGCATTATTTCAGTGTAACCCCCTTTACTATAGAGAAAACCCTTTAACTTACCCTTACCATCACGGCCGTAACCTGCAACATCATCTCTCTTGTTAATGCTGTTGGCATATGCCTCTTTCCAGCCTGGAGGCAATAATCTGGTATAAGCCCCATCATAGTACAGAAAGCCTTTATAGGTTTTTTCATCGCGGCCGTATCCCACAACAGCTCCGTTGTCGTTAATAGCATATGCATATGCCTCCCACCAGTCCGGAGGTGATATCTTATTATAAGCCCCATTACTATAGAGAAAGCCTTTAAAGCTGCCATTCAGGCCATGTCCCACAATGTCACCGCTATTATTAATACTGCGGGCAAAGGCTTTCTTCCATCCGGGAGGTATTAATGGCTTATATATGCCTTCGCGATACAGGAAACCTTTAAAATTACCTTGTTCGTCTACGCCGGAACCTACAATAATTCCGCTATTATTGATATCATTTGCTTCTGCCTCCTGCCATCCCGGAGGCAGTATTTCACTATATGTATATTTTGCCCATGACAGGTGAGGAATGGTGATAAGATAAATTATAGAAAAAAAGAGCGCCTTTGATATCAGATTGAAGGAATTATGAATGGGACTATTTCGTATTACGCATATTTTTGAAACCATTTATGTTTCCTAAATAAAATATTTCATAAATAGAGTAATTACAATATAGTCTCTCTTTAATTCTTAAACATCATGAACAAAGCAGCAATAAAATGCTATATATTTTGAGTATAGCAAACTAATAGTGGCAAAGCAATTTGAATCAAAGCAAGAAGTATTTTGACAAAAATATAATCTATTTAGGTAAAATAAAACATTAAAGATTATTTACCTTCCTTTTATATTTAAGTTGAAAGTCCGGGAATTATTTTTAATAATATTGAGCACCTAAGCGTAAGATCGGGGGAAAAGCATATAACGTAAATGCCTCCAGTAATAACAGCAGCTTCTTTGAATACCGGAAGAACATATAACTTATCGATAAATGAAATAAATCTAATATACTACTATTCTTTTAACGACAGGATAGTGCTCACAATAGAAAGTCAGACAAAAAAATATCAATAATTCTAAAAATCAACTAGCAGAGGGAAAAAGTGCAAACTAAAAAATTTATCAGTCTTGTTGGTCTTGGCTATTGGGGGAAGAATATTCTTCGGAATCTTTATGAATTAGGGGTGCTGCATACTGCTTGTGATTCAAGTGACAGCATTATTGCAGAACGGCAGAAAAATTTCCCCGATATAATCTATACAACGTCATTTAAGGAAATCCTTAATAACCCTGAGATCAAAGCTGTTGCTGTTGCCTCCCCGGCATCCAGTCATTATGAAATAGTAAAGGAATCTCTGTTGGCAGGGAAAGATGTATTTGTCGAAAAGCCTCTTGCATTGACAGTAAAAAATGGCGAAGAACTTATAGCACTTGCTAAAAAACATGACAGGATAATCATGGTCGGTCATATTTTGCAGTATCATCCGGCAGTTATAAAACTTAAAGAACTTATTTCCATTGGTGAACTTGGCAAAATTCAGTACATCTATTCAAATCGTCTCAACATCGGGAAACTCAGGACCGAAGAGAATATTCTATGGAGCTTTGCCCCTCATGACATATCAGTGATACTAACGCTTATCGGAGAAGAACCAGTTAAAGTCTCGGCATTTGGAGGTGATTATCTGAATGAAGGGATTTATGATACCACGATGACTGCAATAGAGTTCAGTAACGGAGTCAAGAGTCATATTTTTGTAAGCTGGCTTCATCCTTTTAAAGAGCAGAAGCTGATAGTGGTCGGTTCAAAGGCAATGGCTGTTTTTGATGATGTTACTGAAGAAAAATTATTTATATATCCGCATAAAATAGAATGGAAAGACGGGAAAATTCCAATTGTTCACAAGGCTGATTATCGTTCAGTTACATTAGATAAAAAGGAACCTCTTAAAGAAGAGTTGCTGCATTTTATAGAGTGTGTTCAGAATAGAGAAATACCCAGGACTGATGGTAATGAAGGCTTAAAGGTTCTTAAAATACTTGAACGCGCTGAGGAGGGTTTAATGCCTAAATCAGGCGGATTGAAAAAGGGACCGGAGCATGGTAAATATTTTGTTCACACGAGTTCCTATATTGATGATGGTGTTGAGATTGGAGATGGCGCAAAAATTTGGCATTTTTCACATATCCTTTCTGGTTCAAAGATAGGCAAGCACTGTATTATCGGGCAAAATGTGGTCATAGGGCCGGATGTGAGCATAGGTGCAAGATGTAAAGTTCAGAATAATGTATCGATTTACAAAGGTGTAATCCTGGAGGAGGAAGTGTTTTGCGGGCCTTCCTGTGTCTTTACGAATGTTTATAACCCGAGGGCCTTTATAGAGAGAAAACATGAATTCAGGGAAACACTCGTCAGAAAAGGAGTAACAATAGGAGCGAACGCTACAATAATTTGTGGAATTAGTATTGGGAAATATGCACTGATAGGCGCCGGCGCGGTCGTGAAATCTGATGTCCCGGATTATGCCATCATTGCCGGTGTTCCCGCAAGACAAATAGGGTGGGCTTGCAGGTGCGGGACAACTTTAAAATTTAATGAGCAGAGTGCATCATGTGCCTATTGCGGCAGCGAGTATCGTTTAGAAAACAATAATCTTGTAATAATCAAAGAGGAGATTAATTAAATGAAACAGATACCGATGCTTGACTTGAAGCGTGAATACGAATACATGAAGAAGGACATCGATGATGCAATAAAGCAGTGTCTTGAGCATCAGAAATGGATACTCGGCCCCGAGGTAAAGGAACTTGAAAATAAGATTGCCGGATATCTTGGAGTTAAACATTGCATTGGTTCTTCCTCCGGGACTGAATCCCTGGTTCTATCGCTCAGGGCATTGGCAATAAAAATAAAGGGACAGGAATTCTTTGATAATAACGATGAGATTTTAACAACATCATTTACCTTTACTGCAACAGGAGATGCTGTGCTGAGATCGGGAGCAATGCCTGTTTTTCTGGATATAGATCCTGAAACATATAATATTGATACAAATAAAATAAAAGAGTATTTAGAACAAAGTCCGAAAGCAAGAGTAGTCGGCATTCTCCCCGTTCATTTGTACGGCCAGGCGTGTAACATGGAAGAGATTATGAAAATTGCCGGAAAATACAATTTGTTTGTGGTAGAAGATGTTGCTCAGGCTTTTGGCGGCATGTGGAAAGACAAAAAACTTGGTTCAATAGGTAATACCGGTGCATTTAGTTTTTTCCCGTCAAAAAATCTTGGAGGGTTTGGTGATGGAGGCGTTGTATCTACGGATGATGATAAAATAGCGGAACTTGCCCGTATGCTCTTGAAACATGGGGGGAGAGATAAATATAATGTTGACCACATCGGGTATAATGCAAGAATCGATACACTCCAGGCCGCTATTGTTTTATCGAAGTTGAAATATATTGATGAGTTTAACGACAAAAGGAGAAAGATTGCTGATATTTATACGCAAGGGCTGAAAAATGTTGAAGGCATAGTGCTATCAAAATCTTTGCCGGAAGCATACCATGTACAACACCAATATACTATAAGGATTTTGGACAATAAAAGAGACGAACTCCAGGTAAAACTTAAAGATCAGGGGATATCATCTATGGTATATTATCCTTATCCACTCCACAAAATGAAGGTCTTCGGTAATGGGAGAAGTAAGATTTATGGAAGTCTTGAGAATGCCGAAATCGCAACTCAAAGCGTTTTAAGTTTACCGATGGAACCCCTTCAGAGTTACGATGAAACATCTTATGTTATAGATTGTATAAAAGCATTTTTTGTGAAATAGCCCGCGATTTAATTATTTGCAGTTATAATCTCGTGTATTTAATATATGTTTGGGAAGTTCCGCTCCCAATTCGTTTTTCCGGCACACCTGCTTTACTGCATGAATAATGCGGGCTATTGCGCTTTTTACTATTGCTCTGCAGAATTGTGTATAATATCAAAGCGCAAAAGAGCAGAAGACGGAAGTTTTTCCCTGTTGCGCTATTGCACTTTGGACTATTGCACTTTAGATGCCGGAGTGGCGGAATTGGTAGACGCAAGGGACTTAAAATCCCTCGACTGGTAACGGTCGTGCCGGTTCAAATCCGGCCTTCGGCACCACTTTTTGCGGGGTTCATAATGAATCGGGGACAGTATAAAAGAACTTGACGGCTCTCCTCATGTGCTATAATCGTGGAAGCGGGGGACAAATCACGAGGACCCGGCTTGATGTGTTGCAAGAAATACATTTCAGAAGTCTTTTTTATTAGTCTTCTCTCCCTCTGTATCACCTCTCCAGCATATTCCAAAGATTACAAGGTTGACAGAGGCACAGTAACAAAAGTCATCGATGGAGACACTGTTATTATCAGACCTGTTAGCGGAAAACTGATTAAGTGCAGGCTGTACGGCATTGATGCGCCCGAGATGCCTTATGACGGACATCCCGGGCAGGCCTATGGTCGCGCGGCTGACAGGGAATTGAATAATCTTGTTTTACATACCACTGTTGAGATCACTCTCACCGGTGAATCATCATATGACCGTGAGATCTGCATCATTAAGAAAACAGGAGTGGACATCAACCGTGAAATGGTGAGACACGGTTATGCCTGGGCTTACCGAAAGCATCTCAAAGAACCGTATACTTCTGAATATATTGATGCTGAGAATGAGGCGCGGAAGATGCATCGCGGGCTGTGGCAGCTGGCTAATCCTCGACCACCCTGGGAGTTCAGAAAACATATTCCTAATCTTCGATAATTTATGTATATTAGATTATGTTTAAAATAAATTATATCGGCAAATCGGACATCGGCCTGCGGCGTTCAAATAACGAAGACGCCTTTGCTGTAAAACCCGAACTTGCTTTTGCAGCAGTGGCGGATGGAATGGGCGGCTCTGCTTCCGGTGAAGTTGCCAGCAGTATCTTCATCGATACTGCCGTTGATGTTTTGTCTAAGGCCCGCAACAGGTCTGTGCAGGATACCGCTGAATCTGTTCAGAAAGTCTTTCAATTATCAAATGGAAAAATATTTAAAACTGCCGAGGAAAATACCAGTCATCATGGTATGGGATGCACGGCGGAAGTACTGGCTTTTTTCGATCAGAGCTATGTTGTCGGCCATGTTGGAGACAGCCGTACTTATCTTTTAAGGGAAGGACAGCTCAGACAGATTACCCGGGACCATTCAGTAGTTCAGGACCAGTTGGACCAGGGACTTATTACCAAGGCCAATGCCAGGAATCATTCACTCAGAAATATTATTCTCAGGGCAGTGGGTGTACGGGAACCTTTGGATGTTGACATTATAAGGGGGGAAATCCGGTCGGGAGACATTTTTTTGTTATGCTCCGACGGTCTTACGGACAGGGTGGAAGATGCGCTAATTATGGAGGTGCTCCTCCTCTCTGTTGATCTTGATCACAAGGCGGATCATCTGATTGATCTCGCCAAATCAGCTGGAGGACAGGACAATATAACTGTGACATTATGCGAAGTCGTATAGCCCGTTCAATTAACTGTCAAATCAGGATTTGTTCGGGTATAATATGGCAGCTAAATGACATAAGGCTCTCAGAGGCCCGGTGTTTGACTTTCTGTAAAGAGTAATTCTTTTAAAATAATATTCCGTCCGGGAAATAATATGCCATGAATTTCGGTCGCTATCAGGTAATTAAAGAGCTTGGAAGGGGTTCAATGGGAGTGGTCTACCAGGCCCATGATCCGAATCTCGACTTGACTGTCGCATTAAAAGTACTGCGCCAGGACAGAGGAGACAGCACTGCCTTTACAAAGAGATTTCTCAGAGAAGCAAAAGCCCTCGGCCGTCTTGATCATCCAAACATTATCCGCGTCTTTAATGTGGATGAAGCTGAGGGCAATGTATACATTGCAATGGAATTTATCGAAGGAGAATCCCTTGATAAAGTCATGGCGCACAAGAAATTCACTGCAGATGAAGTTATTGAACTCGGGATTACTATCGCAGAAACGCTTAATCACGCCCATGAAAAGGGAATAGTTCATCGTGATATTAAACCAAGCAATATTCTTGTAAGATCTGACGGCCGGATAAAAATTACTGATTTTGGCATAGCCCACCTTGATGATCCTACTGCTTCTATACAGACACAGGCAGGGGAAATACTCGGCACCCCCGCTTACATGTCGCCCGAACAGATACTAAGCCGACCGGTAGACGGCCGTTCGGACCTGTTCTCTGCTGGAATTATATTATATGAATTGTCTGTCGGAATAAGGCCTTTCGGCGGTGACAGCCTGGCAGCAATCTTCAATTCAATCACCCAGAATGATCCACCTCTATTAAAAGAAGTAATGCCTTCCCTGCCGGAAGAATTATCACTGGTCATTACAAAGTGCCTCCAGAGAAATCCTGACGATCGCTTTAAATCGGGACAGGCCCTGGCAGAAGCGTTAAAAAAGCGTGGTGAAAAGATAGAAGAAGCCACAATTCATATGGCCCCGGCTGAACAGAATAAACCAAAGAAAACCGGTTTAATAGTCTTTACGGCATTAGTTATTATTATTGCCGTCGGACTGACTTATTTCTTTTTTATGAAGCCCAAGTCTGAATCTCTGAGTGAGGAATTGCAGAAATCGCCTGCTGCTGAAAAGGAAACTGCTGAAGCCCCGCCTGCTAAACCTGAAACCCCTCAGGCTGCTGAAAAAAGATTAACTAAAATTCCGCCCGTTGAGACTGAACCCTCTCAATCTGCTGAAACTCCTCCTGCCAAACCTGAAACCCCTCAGGCTGCTGAAAAAATTTCTCAGGATGCCTCCACCGAAATCAAAAAAACTGAAGATGATCTAAACGAATGGATAGACATCATGAAGAAAAGATAACTTGCCCGAATACAGCCGGGTAAGTTCATTCCACATCCACAGTCAAGGTGTCATAATAATATCCATTAGAATCCTGGACATCGTTCATAGACGTGTCAACTCCAAAATAATAGACATAACGACCTTGTGACATTCTTGAGCCGTTCGTTACTTCTATGGGCCCGATGTCTTCGAGTGGAGCCTGTTTATAGAATGAAAAGCCGCGTTTCCAGTTCCCTGTGGATATATCATAGTAATACCAGCGCTTACGGTATTCCACCAGTAACCACCAATCGCCATCTGTACCATTGTAGCTGCCGGAATCAAGCGCTATAGTTACAGGAGAGTTATCCCCTCTCATTATTACAACATGGCCGGATGAACCGTTAAGTTTAATTTTCGGAGCAGGACTGATCAGAATCTCTCCTGTACCTGCAAGTGGAATATTTGATTCCGGAGCATCAGGATCGTTTGAATTAATTGAAAGACTCGCGCTCTTTAAGCCTGCTGAGGCCGGAGTAAAGACAACATCAACTGTGCAGGTTTCACCCGGAAGCAATGTCTGATTTGAGCAGTCGTCAGTCTCACCTATACTATAATCAGAAGCATCCTGCCCGGCAATATTGATCATATTAATAGTGAGCTCGCTTGTTCCGGTATTGGTTATCATTACTGTCTTCGAAGACTGAGTCTGTATTTGTGCTGAGAATTGGAATTGATTTGTCTCACATGTTACCCATACGTTGTCCAGTGCCCAATATCCGTCAGTCGTAGTGTTTGAATACTTAAACTTTATTTTTCCATTCTGGGAACCTGCAATAGCGCTAATATCAATGTCCTTCCAGTTTGGCGTGGGATATCCGTCATCTGCTGAGACTCTTATATTATTTGTCCATGTTGAGCCCCCATCACTGCTCACATCCACATCAAAATTCCCCGAATACCAATTATACTGGTTACTGAAAGACAGTTTTACGCTGCTGCACGAAGCCGCATCAAATGATGAAGTCGTAAGTTTATCACTACCAGTATTTATGCATGAGGAGTCAGCTATTGCAAACGGTGCAACAAAAGGATGACCAATGGTTTTTCCACAGGAATTGTCCGTTCTCCATCCGCCTTCTGATAACCATGAAGCAGGGATACCGGCTGCAAAATCTTCACCTAAGAGCACTTCGCTTACATTGATATTTGGCAAGAGTATTTGATCAGTTGTAGCCGAGGCAGTATTTGAATAATCAGATTCGTTTCCTGCTCCATCATATGCCTTTACCGAATATGTATATGTAGTCGCTTGTGAAAGACCTGAATCCTGATAAGATATACCGCTAGTTGTTGCTATTTGGGTGCTGTTCCTGAATATTTTATAACCGGTCACGGCTGTGTTATCAGTGGATGGATTCCAGTTGAGGTTAACTTGAGATGTAGATATGGCAGATGCCTGAACGTTTACGGGAATTGTCGGAGGCGTAGTATCAGGGGGTGTTGATGTAGTAAATGTATTGTCCGATGAGGTGCTCAGATTGCCAGCAGCGTCACGGCTTAACACTCTGTAATGATAGAGAGTGGATGATGAAAGGCTGCTTATGCTCTGACTGTGGCTCGTCACCATGGATGCATTAAGAGTTGTTGTGCTTCCATAGGAAATGGTAGCTCCGTATTGAATCTGAGTATTAGCCGCTTCATTGGTAGTCCATGAGATAGTTGCAGAAGATGTTGTAATGCCTGAAGCCTGAATGGCCGAGATTACCGGAGGCGTAGTATCAGGGGGTGTTGATGTAGTAAATGTATTGT
>JACQXG010000028.1 GCA_016208905.1 Nitrospirota bacterium | reverse complement strand
GCATCGGGACAATCAATCGGGCTTTAATGACCTGTGCGATTCAGGGTTAAAGTAACCGGCAGATACTTACTTGATTGTTTCTATACTGTTGATATTAATCCACGCAATGCTGCCTGACGTGGTCCTGATCGTTATTTCGCAGTCTTTCCCGTCCGCGAGATAACCGAATTTCCGAAAGACATTCAACAGTTCTTTTTTGAACAGTTTTCTGGTGTCCTCATTTGTGTTTTTGTTATCGCTTGACGCTTTTTCTGTGGGCTCTGTCGTCTGTGATCTTTGCTCTGAATTTATGCCAGCTCCCCGCCGCAGCTCGCGCCTGCGCCTGCCGTACACATCAGGCACATAGGCAATGTTATGATTTCCCTGTTTTTTAATCTGATCAAATTTATTCATTTATTTAGCAGTAGGTATTTGCATTGTTAACGCAAATTCAATGCCATAAGTAATTCATTAAAATACAATACATTAGAAAATAGAAAGAAAACATTGAAGCTCAATATCTGAACAAGCTGTTCATTCATTGGACAACTGGAATGGCTACTTACATTTATTCGATACAAGCATATTTTTGACAACTTTGGGCAGGGGAAATAACACCAGGTCTTGCCTGCAGATCTCCGGTTTGTAAGTCTCATAATCAATTACGCCTAATTTTTTCTCAAGTATCTGAGAGGCATAAGACAATGTATAACATACCACCCAAAAGCCTATTGCCATGCACATATAAGCTGCAAATATCCTGTTAGGCTTGAGTTGACTTATAATTATGCCTGTCCGGGTAAGCTCCACAACACCGATAATATAAACCGTAGATGTATTCTTGAACATTGAGTTAAAAAAACTGACAAAAGACGGCAGCATCACCCTAAACGCCTGGGGCAGAATAACATAAATCAGCGCCTGAAAGCGGGACATCCCGGTGGACAAGGCCGCATCCATTTGCCCGAAGGGCACTGCCAGGAAACCTGCCCTCACTATCTCAGCCTGATATGCCGCCGCATAGACAGACAGCGAAATCGCGGCACACCAGAAGAGTGATAATTGCGCCCCAAGAACCGGAAGAAAGAAATAAGACCAGAATATTATCATAAGCAGCGGGGTCGACCTCACAACATCTATAAAGATACTGCACGGATATTTTATATACCTTCTGCAGGACACCCTTCCCAAACCGAAGATTATCCCGAAAAACAATCCTATGGTTATTGAGATCAGGGCAAACACAATATTCAGAGTCAGTCCCGTCAGCGGGCCGGAGGGGTAAGCCCCGATCAGATAAAACTTCCAGTTTGCAAACTGTTCAAGAAAAAATTCCATCTTACGTTTGTTGTCCTTTAATGCTGGTAAGATCGATGTTTAAATGTTTCTCAAGCCTGATAAGTAATGCCGCCATTATCAGGGAAAGGGCTATATAAAAAATGGTTGCAAAAATTGTTACCTCCAGTCCCCTGAATGTAATTGATTCAACCTGCTGCGTTGCCCATGTAAGTTCAGGCGCTGCGATGGCCATACAAAGTGAGCTGTTTTTGAAATTGTGTATCATCCTGGATCCGAGGGGCGGCAGGATAGTCCTGAAGGCCTCCGGCAATATTATATGCCTTAATTGCTGGAGCCTGTTTAATCCTGTTGAGACAGCCGCCTCTATGCGCCCCCTCGGCACACTCAGAAGGCCCGTCCTGACAATGTCAGATACATAAGCGGAATTATCAACAGTTAAACCAAGGATACCTGCAACTACAGAGTATTTTGAATATGCGTGAAGTTTGTCTCCGAGGCCAAAAGGCAAAATTTCAGGGAATACAAAATAAAAAAACAGCAGCCAGAATAACCCGGGGATATTTCTGACAATTTCAACATATATTCTAGCCGGGATATTAAGAAACTTGAATCTTGAAACTCTCGCTATGGCAAGCCCGGTGCCGATAATCAGAGACAACACTGCTGTAACAGCGGCTATAAGTAATGTTAGCTCTACTCCGGTAATCAGCCATCCAAGGAAAGGCTCTCTAAAAGGGATGCCCCAATCAAAATCATATCGCAGATTCAGAAATTTCATTCTTTAACTTCTAATAATCAAACTCTGATTCAAAATTTTTCAGAAGATATAATTTGGTTATTGGTAATTGGATTTTGGTATCTATAGATATAAATATTACCCTGTGGGCAACATGAAAAGCAATTAATAAAAAGAAGACACGGGCTGGACCCGTGCCTTCTTAACTCTTATTTCTAACCTCTTAACTCCTAACTCTTAATTAATCAGGCCATGTGTAAAGCATATCGCCGAAAGTGTCCTTCGGTAATCTCGGTCTTGCGTTTATCGGAAGCGGGGATTTACCCTTTGGACCGAACCACTTCTGATAAATCTTCTCATACGTCCCGTCTTTCATCATATCCTGGAGTGTGAAGCTTACTTTATCTCTCCAGTCGCTCTCGTTTTCCGGAACGCCGATTCCATAAAGTCCCGGACTCCAGATGGAGCCGCCTACTGCCTCATATTCTTCGCTCAGGTTGCCTGCTACCGAAGCCATTATCTGTGCATCCTGTGAGTATGCGTCAATCTTTC
Source organism: Nitrospirota bacterium (assembly GCA_016208905.1). Taxonomy (GTDB): domain Bacteria; phylum Nitrospirota; class Thermodesulfovibrionia; order UBA6902; family UBA6902; genus UBA6902. Next base: position 4,600 of record JACQXG010000028.1, on the reverse strand, counting down.
CCTGTTTCAATGCCAGGAAGCCCTCGGCGCTGTTCTGGAAAGAGAGCATTTCGGGTTTCTTGTCTGTGAATTTGGCAATTTCCTGCGGCGCTGCTGTAAATGCGTTTGAGCCCTGGTCCACGCCTATCTTTTTCCCGCCGAGGTCTTTTATTGATTTAATTTTCCCCTTCTTTGCATAAAAAATCTTGCCTGTCCAGAAATACGGAGGCTCCGCATAATCCATCTGCTCCTCACGGCTTCTGGTCTGGCTTATGTTCGCCATAGAAATATCGATCGATCTGTTTGCAAGAAATGCTATCCTCGTCTTGTTGTCTACCAATACTCTCTCAAGTTTCAAACCGAGTTTTTCAGCGATTGCATTGCTGAGGTCCACGTCAAAACCCGTCCACTCGCCCTTTTCATCAATGTAGTTCATCGGAGGAGTTGAATTGCCGTTTCCTATGCGCACAGTGCCCCTTTTCGTTACCTCCTCAAGTAAGCTCGCTGCTGCTGCATAAGAGATAAACGACATCACCAGCAATGCTGCAAACAACACTACCAAACTTCTTCTTTTCATGCTTTGTTCTCCTTTCATTTGTGTTTACTAAAATCAAGGCTTCCACCAAGCCTTATTGATTTATAGTTTTATTTATGAAAACTGGGAAATAATATCGCAACAAATATGCCAGGATAAGAACTCTTAATAATCAAATAGAAATGAAGATCGTGATGGATGCGGCTGTTCATAATCTGCACAACGTGTTTATTTTTTTGGCAGATTACTGTCTTGTTTAGAATCAACTTTCTCCCGAAGCGTATTTCTTGAAATACCGAGAAACTTTGCAGTCATGACCTGATTGTTCCTGTTCAATTCAAGCGCCCTCTTTATTAAAAGACGCTCAAATGCGGCGACCGCTTCTTTATAAATATTTGTCCCTCCCCTTTTAAGGAACTCATATGCGGCATCAGAAAGCATCTTTTCAATATCTTTTATTTTAATATCTGAAATACCTTCTTCCGGCGGCCACTCGCAGTCATCAAGGGAAAGAAAATCTTTCTGGCATAACAGCATTCCTCTCTGGACTATACTTTGAAGTTCCCTGACATTTCCGGGCCAATGGTACTTTTTAAACTCTTCCAGTAAATCAGACGAAGCCCCTTTAACGTCTTTGCCTGATTCCCTGCTGAATTTTTTTATAAAATATTGCACAAGAACATCAACATCATCCTTTCTTTCTCCAAGAGGAGGAATATTTATGCTGACTACATTCAAACGCCAGTAAAGGTCGTCCCTGAATCTCTTTTCATCCCGAAGCTCTTCAAGGTTTTTATTGGTTGCGGCAATTATTCTCACATCTGTCTTTATGGTTTCCTTGCCGCCCAGTCTCTGAAAGCATCCGTCCTGAAGGACCCTGAGCCATTTGGCCTGAATAGAGAGAGGCATGTCACCTATTTCATCGAGGAACATTGTCCCTGTGCTGCACTGTTCGAACTTGCCGATTTTCTTGTTATCAGCTCCTGTAAAGGCGCCTTTTTCGTGACCAAAGAGCTCACTCTCAAGGAGGTTTTCGGGGATGGCAGCGCAATTGACAGGGAGAAAAGGTTTATTGACCCGCTTGCTGTGATGATAAATGGCCCTTGCAATCAGCTCCTTGCCTGTGCCTGTTTCCCCTCTGAGGAGCACGGTCACGTCACTCTCAGCGACCTGTCCGATCTTTTTGAAAATCTCAAGCATGGCCGGGCTCCTGCCGATGATCCGGTCTCCCTTCTCATCCCCTGTTTCATCAAAGGTCACCGGCGTGGAAATATTTTTATCCACTATGGCCTTTTCAATAAGGGAGATGAGCTGGGCATTGTCAAAAGGTTTTGTTAGATAATCGTACGCGCCATATTTCATGGCGGTTATCGCCCTGTCAGATGTGCTGTGCGCCGTCATCATAATTACGATGATCTCAGGATAAAGGGATTTTAATCTCTGGAGCGTTTCAAGGCCGTCCATCATCGGCATGCTCACATCCATGACAACAAGTGACGGATTTTCTCTTCCCGCCTGCTCAATGGCCTCTATGCCGTTGTTTGCGCTGATGATGTCATAGCCGAGTCTGCCGAGGATTTTTTTGAATGAATGGCATACGCCTTTTTCGTCATCTACTACAAGAATTTTATCCATTATCAACCTCTTTTGGTAATCTTACGGTGAATACTGTTCCAGCGCCTTTGTTGCTGTTAAAGAACAAGTTGCCTCCATGAGATTTTATTATATTATATGCAATTGACAACCCCAGCCCTGTTCCGGCCTCTTTTGTCGTAAAAAACGGCTCAAAGATCCTGGAACGAATATCAGGCGGGATTCCGCAGCCTTTGTCCCAGATCATTACTTCAACAAATCTGTCGTCCGATTTCCCTGAGATTCGCATTTCGCCTCCATCAGGCATTGCGTGAACAGCGTTGATTATGAGATTCAGAAACACCTGCTCAAGAAGCGCCCTGTCCGCCTTTACAGCCGGCAATGCGTTTATCATATCTTTGTGAACGGTGATGCCGGAATTCTCAATGTCAAAAGTCGCAAGAGATAACACCCGGTCTATAAGGGCATTCAGGTCTACGTCGGAGAATTGAAAGCCCTTCTGTTTTACAAAGCCCATAAAGTTGTTCAGTATCCTGTCTATTTTTTCGATCTCGCTACTGATGACTTCAGCGTCTTCTCTTGTCATGTCCGGCTGTTCCTTAAAAGCCTGAAACAGCATTTTTAGAGTGGTCATCGGGTTTTTCAGATCATGCGCCAGTCCCGCTGATATCTGCCCGATGGAAGAGAGCTTCTCAGCCTGTAATAAATGAGTATAGGCATACGCCTCTTCCATTTTTTCTTTTGTTGATTTAAGCTGCATCGAAAGGGTGTTGAAATTGTGAGCAAGATACCCCAATTCATCTTTGGATGCGACCTCTACTCTCTTGCCGAACTCTCCTCTGCCGAGCGCCTTTGTAAATTCAACGAATTTGTTCAGTGGTTCTGTGATCAGCCGGCTGAAAATAAATGAGGCAATTATTCCCAAAAATACTACAAGGAATATTGAGGGATATGTGATATATCTCGCCCTGGTGAGGGTCTGTATTAAACTGTCCTCTCTGATGCCCAGGTGAAGCTGTGACTTTGTGCCCTTAAATATAATTACACCGATGTCTCTTACATAACCTTTTTCAGTATCAAGAAGCTGTATATTCAGCGTCTTGTCATGAAGGGGGTTCCAGGTCAGGATATCGGGAGGAGCGCCGTTATCAAATGTGTGTGCTGCAATCCCGCCCTCCTGGTCTGTAGCAAAGATGTATTCCACGTCTGTTTCCTTAGCGAGGACCTCACCGAAGGCCTCGGATATTTGAAAGCTGTCTTTCAGAAGGATATGGTTGGCGATCCTGTCCGAGAGATTCCCGGCAATAGAGATGGCCCTTTTTTCAAGCTCTCCCCGGAACGCGTCAATAAAAAATCCCCTTATTGCGATGATGACGAAGAAAACAACAGTTACCGCAACCGTTATTGTAAGCCAGGTTATTTTTGTCCTTACTCTCATTCCGTTAACAATCCGTACTCCCTTGCAAAGCCGGTCACCTTGTTAAGCTCCTGTTCATTGATTTCAGTAAAACCCAGCGGCATCTCCGTCTTGTCCCAGCCGGTGAGCATAGCCTTATGTTTTCCCTCTGGTTCAAAGGCAAGAAGCGCGGACCTGACAGCCTTAACAGTATCGCTGTCCAGCGCGTTGTTGTATGCGATAACGCTGCTTGGAAAAGGCCCCGACATTTTCAATATCCTGATCTTGCCTTCCGCAGCCAGCCTTTTAGCAAGGGAATCCTGAATGCCGCCTGCGTCACATTCACCATTTAAAACAGACCTCACAGTATTCATATGTGATCCCGTATAAATATAATTGTCCAGGTCTTCAAGTCTCACCCCGGCGTCTTCCAGCATGCTCCTGGGAATGAGGTGTCCCTGCGTGGACATATGCGAGCCGAATGCAAAACATTTACCCTTTATGTCATTCAGATTTTGCAGGCTGCTTTCCGGTTTTGTAAAAACCGCCGACTGGTATCTCGGATCACCGTCCCTGTTGACACCGCTGACAAGATATTTTATGCCGTACTTGTTCTGGCCTATGACATAATTAAGCGTTCCCAGCGCTGCAAAGTGCGTAACACCTTTCCCAAGGTTTTTAACAGTGTCCTCATCCCTTTCAGTAAATTTTATGCGGAAATGTCTCCCCGTGCTCTCTTCAAGGTATTTTAGAAACGGCGCATAAATCATTACTTCCTCTTTTGGCCCGAGCCGGAGATCAAAGCCGAACCAGAGAGTGTTTTGCTGTGAATGGTCCATTCCCTTTGAAACCTCGTTTGTCCTGTTATAAAGGCTGACTTTTTTCGGGGTCTCTTTCTTTGTACATCCCGGGATAAGGAGAATAATTAGTAGAAAGAAAAATAAAGGCTGGATATATTTTTTCTGGTTAAAGTTAGTCACTGCCCATTCCATAATCATATGTGCCTTAACAGGCAGATTTTATTATAACCCATGGTAATTGCAATGTGGTGGAAATGAGGAGCAGATAAAAGTCAGGCAGGTATTCCGAGAGTGCGG
>JACQXG010000038.1 GCA_016208905.1 Nitrospirota bacterium | reverse complement strand
GCTGAAAGCTGATTGCTGTTTATTAGACAATCACCTGCGTTTGATGGTATGTTATTTCCATGAAAGCAGGCTTCTATCAGTTCGGTCCGGCATTCGGGGAAAAAGAGAAGAACATAAAAAAGGTAGCGTCCGCAATAAGAGATGCGGATGTTCAGCTCCTTGTGCTGCCGGAATTCTTTGCTACGGGGTATCAGTTTATCTCTAAAGATGAAGTCGATGAACTTTCGGAGCCGGTCCCAAATGGAAAAACCACGCAGGCCCTTATGCAGTTGTCGCATGAGAAAAACATTTATATTGTTGCCGGGCTTCCGGAGAGGGCCGGGGACACATTTTATAATTCAGCGGTCTTCACCGGACCGGAGGGGTTTATCGGCTTTTACCGGAAGACGCATCTATTCTTTGAAGAGACCCTCTACTTTACTCCAGGTGATACAGGGTTCAGAGTCTGGGACACAACGATCGGCCGCATCGGCATCAAGATATGCTTTGACTGGTTCTTCCCGGAATCCATGAGGAGCCTCGCACTTCTTGGCGCTGAAGTAGTCGCCCATCCCGCAAACCTTGTCCTGCCTTTCTGCCCTGACTCAATGCCGGTGAGGTGTCTTGAAAACAGGGTATTTGCCGTCACGGCTAATCGTATAGGCACGGAACACAGAAAGCAAGATCAGTCACTCACGTTCATAGGCAAAAGTGAAGTTGTCTCGCCAAGAGGGGAAATCCTGGTCAGGGCCCCGGACGATGAAGAGGCGCTGATGGTTGTTGATATCGATCCGGAGATGGCAAGGGACAAGACGTTGAATCCGTATAATGATCTGTTAAAGGCCAGGAGGCCTGATCAGTACGGGCCGATTTATTAAACTAACTCTTATTAAGCCCGCCCCTGGAGGTTATAAATGCGGCTTTAAATCTTCCGGCAGCCTGTACTCCCTGACCTCACCACTGACAGGGCAGATAAAGGACAGGTAGCATGCTGTCAACTGCAGGTCTTCAGTATCAGGTCCCTGTCCATACATGCGGTCTCCGACAACCGGAAAGCCGATACTGCTGAGATGCCTGCGGATCTGATGCTTGCGCCCTGTTTCGATGCGGACTTCCAGAAGTGTGCGGTCTTTGAGCGAATCATATTTTATATAATGCACATGGCTCAGGGCGGAACGATTATCCAGGTCTGCATTAATGGTCAGAGGGTTGTCCTGTTCCGGAAACCGGCCTTTCACAATTACCTGATATTTTTTTATCAGGGCCCTCTCCTGAAACAGTCTTGACAGGGCTGCCGCTATTGTCTTCTTATGGGCGATGAGGATCAGGCCTGTGGCTGCACGGTCAAGCCGGTGGACAACAAAGGCCGGCCGCTGCGGGAGCAGGTGCTGCTCTGCCCAGCGGTTAATGGCAAAATGGTCCCCCCATTTAGAGCCCTGCGACAGCATCCCGTATGGTTTGCACCATACACTGTAACTGCCTTCATCAGCAACCAGCTGCGGCGGACCGACCTGTTTAAGGAGGATCTCTTCATTGTAATAGAGATGAAGTTTGTCCCCCTCTTTCATCACTCTGTCCATACGGCGCAGCCGGCGGGTGCCGCGCTTATTGGTCAGCCACACAGCCCCCTTCTGCATGGCCTGTTTTACGCGTGACTTTGAAAGACCCGAGGCTGCGGCAAGCAGGGCTGCGGCAGTTTCATGACTGGTTGTTATGTTGATGCTGCATTCAAATTGGTCTGTAGGCATTATAATAAATGGTCCTTTTGTTTATCATATTATGCTTGATAATTATCAAAGGTATCTACAATTAATAGAATTTCCAACATCTGCATTCATTGAAATGCACTTTTCGGATTAAACTGAAAACTGACCGCTGATTGCTGAGAGCTGAAAAAAAGGGTGTGCGCATGATTTTCTAAAGTACTACGCTACGAAGAACCTCTGTCCTCTCCTTGACCGCTGAAAATGTTCTGATATACTTTTATTAATGAACAGAACGTTCATCTGCCCCGCCCGATACCGTATTTGCTGAAGGAGATGTAATTAACAAAATGGATGACCTGTATAAAGAATATGTGATTTCATATTTTGACAGAATGCTTCAATTGCATGGGGACAGGCCTGAGGCCCTGAGATATTCTGCAAAGGGACAACTGCTTCGTTTTGAGGCCCTTCTTGACATTGATACTGAAATACGCGGGAAAAAAGTCCTTGATTACGGATGCGGGAAAGGGGATTTTTATCAGTTCCTGAAGGACAGGAACATCCCGGTATCTTATACCGGCCTTGACATCAACGAGAAACTGATCGGTATTGCTGAAAGGAAATTCCCTGAGTGTAAGTTTAAGGTATTTGATATAGAGAAGGACATCCTCAAAGAGGATTTCGATTATATCTTTCTGTGCGCGGTATTTAATCTCAATATAGAGAGGCTGGATGATACGATTCAGAACGTATTGAAGAAGCTCTTTGATCACTGCAGGACAGCTTTGGCCTTTAATGCGCTCTCAGCTCACGATCCGAACAAGGATTTTCAACTCCACTATGTCTATCCTGAAGACCTGCTTGAATTTGCCTTGAAGAATTTATCACCTTATGCTGCACTTAAACAGGGCCGCATTCCGTATGACTTCACAGTCTTTGTCAACAGGAAGCAGATGCATGGAATGAACAGAAAAGAAGAGAGTAACGCCTGATGGACATGTCCGGCTGACGAGCATTTTTAATCGGGGAGTTGATAAACGGACTGTCTTTATCGACAACGGGGACTATCTTCGTTTTCTTCATCAGCTTTATGAGCTCAACGATGAAGATGCAGTCCATATAACAAGCAGCGAGCATCTGATCTTCCTTCCCCATTATATTCATACAAACCCGCTGAGCATGAATTATGTAGGTTCAACCTCAATAATTTTACAAAAAAACAAAGAATGGATACTTGAAAAAGAAATATCTGTTAAACTTACAGAGGGGGCAATGAACATCCTATAGATATTTAGGTATTTAAAGATCCGGGATTTGAATAGAAAAAGCATTGTAAAATCTCCGAGATGAAGACCTACTATTAAAAATAAAAAAGTAAGGAGAATATATGAGATCGTTTAGTTCAAATCCACGGCGCGGGAAATCACGGCCGCAGCAGCAGCGTTCGAAGACGCCGGCGCGCAGGGTTGCTTCATCTGATGAGATAAAGTTTCTTGCCGGCACTGCGGTAAATCCGCATACACGCATTATTCTTGAGAAGGGCAGTGATGATTTGTCTGTCCGTGCGCTTGATCTTATTTGTCCGATAGGGATGGGGCAGCGCGCCCTTGTAGTAGCATCGCCCGGTCTGGGTAAAACGACATTTTTAAAGAATATCTGCAATGCGGTAACAAACGGGTATCCTGACATGAAAGTATATTGCCTGCTTGTTGATGAACGTCCTGAAGAGGTGACTGATTTTACTCGCAGTGTGACTGCCAAGGTATATTCCTCGTCTATGGACCATAGTCATCAAAGTCATATTAAGATTGTCGATAAGGTCATCGCAGAGGCTTTTAAGGAGGCTGCTGCAGGGCATAATGTGATGATATTGCTTGATTCACTTACGCGTCTGGCGCGGGTGCATAACGCTCAGCACCGGGGTAGCGGGCGTACGCTTTCCGGAGGAGTGGGGGCCGGTGCGCTTGAAGTGCCGCGCCGTATTTTTGGTATTGCCCGCAATGTAGAGGGTATGGGCTCTATAACAATCCTTGCGACGATCCTGGTCGATACAGGCAGCGCTATGGATAATGTTATATTTGAGGAGTTTAAAGGCACGGGGAATATGGAACTGGTGCTCTCAAAGAAACTGGCGGAAAAAAGGGTGTTCCCGGCAATCGATGCGTCAAAGAGTGGTACCCGGCGTGCTGAGCTTTTGTTTGGGCCGGAAGAGTACAGACGCCTTGAATTATTGTACCGGGGCATGGCATCGATGAATAATAGTGTTGCCGCTATGGAAAAGCTGATAGAGATGCTTCAGAAATATCCGAGCAATAGCGAACTTTTAGAATCATTTAAGAATGTTAAGGTTAGTTAGGGGACAGTCGTCAGCAATCACGGCCAGCTTTCAGTCACCAGAGAAATCGAGTCGAAAAGTCATTGACTATTTGGCCTTTAAACAGTTAGTTTAATACCCTAAATTGTTTTTTTACGTACGGAGTATCAGGGGCAAACGATGACTGCATTTCCAAAGAAAATTGATCTAAAGCTTGGCAGGCCTTTATATACAGGTTCGGTACAAAAGCTCTATAACGTGCCCAAGCACCCGGACCTGATTATAAGCGAAACCTCGTCCGGCGGGTCGGTCTTTGATGTTGGTACCATTTTCAATATCGAAGGCAGCGATACCGGCAGGGCGGGTTTCAGACACCTTGTGTTTCAGGAACTGCAGAACCCTAAGTCATGGAAGAAGCTGGCGGAGAGGCTTGCGGGCAAGGGTAAAATCCTGCAAAAGGACAAGTCCGGACTTATTAATAAGGTGCTGGCCGGATTTGTAAAAAGCGGGGCCCCGACCCATCACGCGGGAATGGTCGAACGTAAAACAGGGAGAGTCTATGCCAAGGGCTCGATGCAGACAAAAAGGCATACCTCAATGAACTGGGTGTCAGTTTGCTAAGCCCATGGACCAGGTTCGATCCCCCCATTGTTGATTTAACCACCAAGTATGAACCGGAGGACAGGAACATCAGCCGCCAGGAGGCATCAATGATCTCCGGTGTTGACGGTGATGCATTTTCGAAATCACTGATAATGGCAATCCTCGGCGCATATATGCTTCAGCAGATATTTGACGGGATGGGACTGTCACTGTGGGACCTGAAATGGGAGATCGCGAGGGACGGGAAGAAACTGCTCTTCGTGGACACGATCGACACGGACTCGGTCAGGGTGACCTTTAATATGAGGCGCAAAGACAAATCATATTTTGTCCACTTCAATAAACAGGCCATGCGTGACTATTATAAGATTATGCACGCAGACTGGTACGCTGCGGTCAACGAGGCAAAGAAGATTGCCGCTCAGACGGGCAGGTCGTTTACTGACGTATTAAAGGAAGGACAGGCAAGAAAAAAATACGCGGACACGCCGGTCGTTGACAAGGCCTTCCTCGACATACAGACAGAGAAATTTCTAATGATAAAGAGTTACATCCGGGACAATAAGCAGGACCTCAAAAAGGATGCAAAACGTATCGCCCGGCTTGAGATAGAGTATTATGAAGCTGCAGGGAAAATCGGGGAGTTTGAAGCGTTGAACGCACGATAGAAGTTAGAGGCGATTATAAAATTATTCCCTTGCTTAATGATACCCGTCTGCTTCTGGATTCCCGCTTAAGGACTGCGGGAATGACAGCGTTTAGCTTATCCACACAATCCCCAGAAGAACTTCATTTGATTATAGGCTTTCTTGGCGCTTTATATACAAACCAGTCTTCCCTGGTTATTTCGTGAAAATGGTCTGCCTCATCAATTAATATCCGGGCAGCTGTTTGTCGGACAGCTGCAATTTCTACCCTTACACCCTCACCTTTCAGATGCGTAACAAGATCCACATAATCCGAATCGCCTGACATAATTATAATGGTGTCAACCTTTGAAGCGAGTTGTGTCGCTTTGATAGACAGCGGGATATCAGCAGACTTATGACACGCAATAACCGACCCATAATAGTTTTCGTGCAGTCTTTCGGCAAACTTGGAAGAAATGGCTTTGCCTTCCCGAAAATAAAGCAGCCTGTTCAATCCTCTCCCGTTCAGCAATTTGGGGATCAGCTTATCAAAATTGATCATTGAATTTATTGTCTTGGAGAGATCATGGATGCTCCGTTCAATATTGTTCCCGTCACAAAGGATAGCTACTGATTGATTAATTAAAATATTTTCCATGAAGTTATTATAACACGGATTATTGATCCGGCTGAATAAAAATATTGCTGCGATAATATCTGAGCTCCGAGATGCTTTCATGAATGTCCTTAAGCGCTGAGTGTGCATTTATCTTCTCGAACCGGGGGAGATTTGGATACCAGCGGGCATAAAGTTCCTTTATTGAGCTGACATCAATATTCCGGTAATGAAAATACTTTTCTAATTCCGGCATATATTTAATGAGAAACCGGCGGTCCTGCCATATTGAATTACCGCAAAGAGGAGTTTTCCCGGAGGGAATATATTTTTTTATGAAAGCAAGTGTCATCAGCTCCGCGTCCCTGATATAAAAAGTGGACTGCCTTACGCGTTCTATAAGGCCTGTTTTGCCATGATGTTCTTTGTTCCAGTCATCCATAGAATTAAGCACATCAGCCGGTTGGTTAATGGCGATGACCGGTCCTTCTGAAACTATTTCTAAATTATCGTCTGTTATTACTGTTGCAATTTCAAGGATTGTGCTGACTTCAGGATCCAGCCCCGACATCTCAATGTCCATAAAGGCCAGGTGAGTTTGTTCTGCGTCAGCGGGGAGGTTCACTTAAACACCCGCCTGAAAATATAATCCACATTCTTCGTATAGAATTTGAAATCAAAGAGGTTATCTATATCTTTAGCAGAGAGGTATTTTGTTATCAACGGTTCCTTTTTCAGCAGGTCCTTAAAAGGCAGTCTCTCTTTCCAGCTTTGCATGGCAGTCTTCTGAACGAGGCTGTAGGCATCCTCACGGCTCATCCCTTTTTCCGTCAGATTAAGAAGTACCCGCTGGGAACAGTAAAGCCCGTAGCTCCTGTCGATATTTTCCTTCATCCTTTCAGGGTAAACCTGAAGGCCTCTGAGAATTCCTGTGAGCCTCACCAGCATGTAATTAATCAGGATGGTGCTGTCCGGAATTATTATCCTCTCAACTGACGAATGACTGATATCGCGTTCGTGCCATAAGGGAATATTTTCCATAGCAGCCGCTGCATTAGAGCGCACAACCCTGGAAAGCCCGCTGAGGTTTTCGCTGCCCACAGGGTTCCGTTTATGCGGCATTGCCGAGGACCCCTTCTGGCCTTTTTCAAAAGGCTCTTCCGCCTCAAGCACTTCGGTCCGCTGCAGGTGCCTGATTTCAACAGACATCTTTTCGATTGCCCCGGCTATGAGCGCAAGTGTGTTCATATATTCCGCATGCCTGTCCCTCTGTATTACCTGTGTGACCACAGGATCAGGCTTAAGACCGAGCTTTTTACATACATATGTTTCAATAGAAGTGGGAAGACTTGAAAAAGTGCCCACCGGACCTGACAGTTGTCCGTAATTGATGGTTTCCCTTGCGGTCTTCATCCTGATAAGATTGCGCTTCATCTCTTCATACCAGAGCGCGAAGGTCAGACCGAAAGTAGTGGGCTCCGCATGAATGCCGTGGCTCCTGCCCATCTGCAGCGTGTCTTTGTATTTATAGGCATTGGCCTTCAGGACCTTCATCAGTTCGTTTATATCGCTGATTATGATGTCCGCTGCCTCACGCATCAGAAGGGCCAGGGCAGTATCACCGATATCTGAAGAGGTAAGGCCCTTGTGAATGAAGCGGGAGTCAGGGCCTACGTTTTCGGCAACAGACGTTAAGAAAGCGATAACATCGTGCTTCACGGTTTTCTCTATCTTATCAATCCGCTTAATGTTAAATTTTGCGCGTTGCTTGATTGTCGCCAGACTCTTTTTAGGTATCTCTCCCAATTGGGCCCAAGCCTCACAGGCCGCAATTTCTACATCGAGCCATTTTTGGAATTTGTTTTCCGGCTCCCATATTTTCGCCATCTCAGGTCTTGAATATCTTGGTATCAAATTGGACCTCCTGCAAATTAAAAAATCAGAGAGTAAAGATAATGAATAAATTAATTCATGGTGAATTTCATTCCAATGGTTGCATTCACACCGGTGGAGATCAAATTTAAAAATTCATAAATCGATAAGACATTAAATTAAATATTGCCGCTCATTGTCCTTTGTATACCGCTGATCACATATCAGATATACAGGTTCAAGGCTGCTCTTAATGTATCGAGATGACTTTTTAAATTTGATCTCCACCGTATTTATTATTAATATGAATAAATACTATATCATAAGATTCCCATAACATGCCGTATATTCATAATAAAATATTAGCTGATGCGTAACCGGCTGTAACTACGCAATATTTTGCCTATTGACACCATGCCTGAATCGCGCTACGATGGAATTAAGAGAAGGCGCAGGGCGGTGAATGGAAGCCGCCCGCTGTCAGGCCGCAAGGCCTGAGAAAGGAGGTACTTACCATGGCAGCCAAACATGTAGATATAAAAGGATACTGTGACTCCCTTTATGAAGAGCTTTCCGATATGAAGAACAGGCTCATCGGGTTAAAGGGTCAGCTTGAGGTTATGGAGAGAAAGGACAAAACAGTGCTGAGCCCTCATGTGAGACACCTTGATGAACTTATTCAGTCAATCGACTGGAAACTGGAAATATTCGCGAAATCCTGTCCTGTAGACTGGGGTAAGTTCGGTGAGAAGAGTGAGACCACTGCGTCTGTTCCTACTAGAGAACGTGACCTGCCCTCTGGCGGAGGATATGCCGGTGGATAAAGGAAGATCGCAAGACGCATATGACTCCCGCAGCGGCTTCATTCGCTGCGGGAGTTTTTTTGTTCAGGGCGTATTAGCCGCTTACCTCTTTTGTTTTTATCTCCCTTCGGCAGGCCTGCTAATGAGAGAGGAAGGTAATTGACTTCTTTTAAAATAAATTGGTATAAAATAGAATTGCTCGGGCGGTCTAACTATTAACTTCTGATATAATTAAAGTATAAAATTCTTACCACCGATAGATGTTGTAGGACATTATCATGATAGAGACATCCACCATAATTGAAGCGATATACTATCTTCTTAAGAAGCTGGAAAGAGCCGACAAGATCTCTACGTTAATTAATAGGGATGATAAGAACTATTTCAGTGTGAATCAAGATGTAAAGATCACTTACGATATGTTATCTGATACCGACAAAGAGGCCCTGGATTTTGTTTATGATAAATTCGGCAAGATGGGGAAATGGGAATTAAGGGATTATACTCACAAATATCCAGAGTGGTATCAGTATGAGGATTTATTCAAGAATAAACTCACAAAAAGAGAGCGTATAGAAACGAAGGAGCTTTTATCTACTTTGAAAGATGATCCCTTAGCAATGCCTCGCAAACATGTCAAAGAGTCGGAAAAAATTCTGACCGGTAATTTTGACTGATAGTGGACATCCCTCCTGACTTCGTTGCCAAAACCTTGGCAGGATTCTGTGTTTGCTACTTCAAAAATACCACTCATGACCCTGAAGCTCCACCTCACTATCATATAACGGTACCCATTAGTGACGATTCGAGCCTGCTGTTATGCATTATCACTTCACAGATTGAAAATAAAGCATGGTATTACCATAAAACCCAAGAGTCTGCGGAATCATGTCTTGTACTTGTGGATAAGGGCAACTTATCTTTTTTAAAAAAGGCGAGTGTAATTGATTGCAATCAACCAATGCTCATACACAAAAACAAATTTGGCAAAATAATTGACCCTGATAATAAATTTGAAGTTGTGTCACGCAGTATTCCAAAAGAAATTAAAGAGAAAATCGTCAAGGCAATAAAAGCCAGTCCGATTGTGAAGCCGTTTATCAAAAAGCTCATACGTTATCCTTAAACAAAAGATTATTTTCTAAACTTCATAGCCGCATATTTGCTATCATCTTGTGAATCCGTAATTCTTCATGATAAAGCATCGCTTTGTCGGCATTGGCAAACTGATTGGTATACCGGAGGATTTTTAAGAAAATATCCATCTCTTTGACAACGAGGGGCAAGAGGAAATTTTCAGACAATTTAATCGAGACACTTAATGAGCAAATGGTATAATGAGATACTATGAAAAAACAGCCAAAAACTAAACCCCGGAAGAAACAGGATCTGACTGTCGAAAAAATATTCGGCATATTGCAGGAACATGCCGACGTGCTAAAAAAGCTTTCTGTCAACAAGATCGGCCTGTTCGGCTCGTACGTGCGCGGAGAGCAGATAAGACGCAGCGATATAGATTTTCTCGTCGAGCTTGAGAAACCTACTTTTGACAACTTCATGGAGCTTGTTTTCTCGCTCGAAAAATATTTAGGCAGAAAAGTGGACCTTATCACGCAAGGCAATATCAGTCCCTACATACGCCCTTATGTTGAGAAAGAGGTCAGGTGGTATGAAGGCTGACAAAACTGGGATATTGTTTGGGATGTAATTAAAAATCACCTGCCTGAACTTAAAAGCAATATCGAAGACATGCTGAAAGATACAGCAGATTAGTGCCAATTCATGTGTCACAGAAACAGTGAAATTGCGCCTTCTTATCAGGATAAGGCTGTAGAAAAGCTGAAGGCTGCCGCCAACAGTTTGATTGAACTTCAGGACAATAAGATCATAGCCTTTGACGCGCCGACAGACTCCTCGCCATCAATCCCGGATTTAAGAATATCATCAAGCAATAGAGAATTAACAGGCTCGGCATAACGAACAGCGCATTCGAGGGCACAAACGAGTTTGTCATAAAAACGGCATTGGCAAAGAAGAAAATTAAGTCACCATCTACTTATTTAGCCTTGAGGTTTCCTGCCTTCTTAATTTCCATACGCGCGATCTTGTCCAATATCCCGTTTATGAACGGGGCTGATTCTTCTGTGGAATATTTTTTTGCAATCTCCAAAGCTTCATTGATTACAACAGACTTGGGGATATCTGTTCTATAAACAAGCTCATATGTGGCGGCCCTGAGGATGCTTCGGTCAATGACCGCCATCCTTTCGATCGCCCAGTTTTCCGCGGCTTTTTTTATAATTTTATCTATCTCGCTAAGATGTGTCCGGGTATTTTCAACAATTTGGTAGGTAAATTCCTTTACTTCCTGCTCTTCTTCATTCCCTTCCCAAAACTCCTCGAAGACCTTATCACTGATTTTGTTGCCGGTCAAATCAAGTTGAAACAGTATCTGAAGGGCGTATTCTCTTGCTCGTCGTCGTTTCATAAGAGATTAAATTGTAAGGGCGGGATAACCCCGCCCCTACACCTTTGCATATACCATCTCATAACTTTTTCAGAAGCTGCGCCATTTCAATGGCCACCATCGCAGCATCCCATCCCTTGTTGCCGCTTTTTGATCCTGCTCTTTCAACGGCCTGTTCAATCGTATCAGTGGTCAGAACGCCGAATGCGATGGGAACGCCTGTGTCCATTGAAGCAGCGGCGATCCCTTTTGCCGCTTCAGCGGCCACTAAATCAAAATGAGGGGTGGCGCCCCGGATAACAGCTCCCAGGCAAATAACGGCATCATAGGATTTTTTACCTGCGACTATCTTGGCAGTGAGCGGGATCTCAAAAGACCCGGGTACCTTTATCACATCTATATTCTGCTCTGTTGCGCCGTGTCTTATTAGGGCGTCAACTGCGCCGTCCAAAAGCTTGCCGGTAATAAAATCGTTAAAACGGCTTATGACAATGGCGAATTTAAGTCCTTTTGCCTGAAGCTCTCCCTCAATTTTTTTCATGTTCCCTCCTGAAATTGTAAGGGCGGGATTACCCCGCCCCTACAGAAATTTTTTACACTTCCTCCAGCATATGACCGAGTTTTTTCTTTTTTATGGAAAGATACTTAATGTTTTTTTCATGGGGCGTGATTTCGATAGGCACTCTTTCTACGATTTTTAGGCCGTAACCTTCCAGGCCTATAAGTTTTTTGGGATTATTGGTCATCAGGCGCATCTTCCGCACACCAAGCTCCACAAGTATTTGTGCGCCAATCCCGTAATCCCGTAAATCAGCCTTGAACCCGAGTTTGACATTGGCCTCGACAGTGTCCAGTCCCTCGTCCTGCAGCGCATAGGCCTTTAATTTATTGACAAGTCCTATGCCCCTTCCTTCCTGTCTCATATAAAGGATTACGCCCTTGCCCTCTTTCTTGATTATGGCCATAGCCTTATGGAGCTGCGATCCGCAATCACACCTCCTGGAACCAAAGACGTCCCCGGTGAGACATTCGGAATGGACCCTGACAAGCACCTCGTCATCAGGAGAAATGCCCCCTTTTACGAGCGCGATATTTAAGGAATCATCGACTAAATTTCCAAAGACTGTGGCTGTAAATTCACCGCCGAAGGCAGTGGGGATGGTTGTTGTCGCCAGCCTGGTCACAAGGCACTCGTTCTGCATTCTGTATTGAATAAGGTCTTTGATGGTGACCATCTTTAATCCGTGCTTGCGGGCAAACTTTGCGAGCTGGGGCACTCGTGCCATTGTGCCGTCATCATTCATTATCTCGCATATGACACCAGCGGGATTAAGTCCGGCCAGTCGTGACAGATCCACTGATCCTTCAGTCTGTCCTGCGCGCTGGAGCACGCCGCCGGGCTGCGCCCTTAACGGGAATATATGCCCCGGCCGCGCAATGTCGTCAGGTCTGGTTTTAGGATTAATAGCAGTTTTAATTGTCTTTGCCCTGTCAGCGGCTGAAATACCGGTTGTTACTCCCCGCCGCGCCTCAATTGATATTGTAAAGGCCGTGCCGAAACGGGATGTATTCATATCAGCCATCATGGGAAGCCTGAGTTGATCTACCCTCTCAGGCGTTAAGGAAAGACATATCAGACCTCTGCCGTATTTGGCCATAAAGTTGATCGCCTCGGGAGTAATTTTCTCAGCCGCAATCGTAAGGTCCCCCTCGTTCTCTCTGTCCTCATCATCTATGAGGATGACCATTTTGCCTGCTTTTATATCGTCAATGGCCTCTTTTATTGTGTTGAATTTAAATTTTGATGCGGCCTTTGATGTTCTGCTGTGTTTTTTATTCATTGACAAAACCTTTCTCTTTGAGCAGTTCCATGAGACCGGCATCAGTGGTTTTGTTGCCCAGAAGTTTTTCAACGTATTTACCTATTATGTCCGCCTCCAGATTGACCTTGTCGCCTATGCCTTTGTCACCAAGGTTTGTTGCAGTCAACGTGTGAGGGATAATGGCAACGCTGAATGATCCGTAATCCAGATCTACTACAGTGAGACTTATGCCGTCTACAGCTATGGAACCCTTTTTAACGATATATTTTATTATTTCTGCGGGACATTCAAAAGTGTAAAATGTATACTCTCCGGCCTGCTTTTTATCTCTGATTAATCCAATACCGTCAACATGCCCTGTAACAATATGTCCTCCGAGACGGTCGCTTAATCTCATGGCACGCTCAAGATTTATTTTATTGCCTGTTTTTAATGCTCCGAGATTGGTGCTTCGTAATGTCTCGGGAGATACGTCAAAGGACAAATCGCTGTCGAGCCTTGTAACTGTCAAACAAACTCCGTTAACCGAAACGCTGTCGCCTATTTGCACCTCGAATCCAGATAACGGCTTTACAGACAGCCTGATACTGTTGCCTGTTTTTTTAACAGCAGAAACAGCCCCGAATGTTTCAACAAGTCCAGTAAACATAATTAAAAGAAGGTGGCAAAGGCACAACGGCACAAAGGCACAGAGTATTTTTTCATCCCTTTGCAACTTTGTGCCTTTGCCACTTTGTCCCTCATATTCTTAATTAATGAATCGGCTTCCCCAGCCTGTTCCACCTGATTTTGTTTAAAGAGCTCCCCAGGCTGTCCCATGACCAGTATTTAATAAACGCCTTACCCTTAATCTCGTCCAGAGCTACGACCCCCCAGAAGCGGCTGTCGTAGCTCTGGTCCCGGTTATCTCCCATAACAAAAACACTTCTGAACGGTACGGTAAAGGGACCGAAATTGTCCCTTGGGACGCCTTCAACAGAAAGATCAGTATGTATTATATATGATTCATCGAGAGGTTTATCATTAACGTATACCATTTTATTCTTTACCTCTATTTTATCTCCCTCAACACCTATGACTCTTTTTATGAAATCCCTGCAATCATCTTTAAACAGATAGAAAGGATTTCCATTGCTCCATGCATTGCCAAGCCTGGTTGAAAGATTTTTGGAAAAACTTGTACATTCCTCTTTTTCCTTGTTTTTGGGAAAAGAAAAGACGACTATATCCCCTCTTTTAGGCAGGGTGAATATCAGGAACCTGCTGTCGGTAAAGGGTACTGTCAGCCCATAAATGAATTTATTAACGAGTATATGGTCGCCAACCAGTAATGTGGGGATCATGGAACCTGAAGGAATTTTAAATGCCTGGACAACAAAGGCCCGTATAAAAAGGGCCAGACATACGGCTATAGTAATGGCCTCAACATATTCTCTGAGTTTTGATTTTCTTACAGCGGTTTTATTAGCCAATTTTGTTTGTCTTTCTTTTCATTTTACTTTAAGGACCGCCAGGAATGCCTCCTGCGGGATCTCAACCCTGCCGACCTGCTTCATCTTGCGTTTGCCTTCTTTCTGTTTTTCAAGCAGTTTTCTTTTTCTTGTTATATCACCGCCATAGCACTTTGCAAGGACATTTTTCCTTATCGCCTTGATGGTTTCCCTTGCAACGATTTTGCTCCCTATGGCTGCCTGAATAACTACTTCAAACATCTGCCTGGGAATAACTTCCCTTAATTTCTCGGCGACCTGTCTTCCTCTGTAAGGTGCCCTCTCCTTATGGACAATTAACGAAAGGGCATCTACAGGTTCTCCATTAATTAAGATGTCAAGTTTTATGAGTTTGGATTCCCTGTACCCGATAAATTCATAATCCATAGAGGCGTAGCCGCTTGACGAAGATTTTAGTTTATCATAAAAGTCCCACAAAATCTCATTTAGAGGGAATTCATAGGTCACCATTATTCTGTCTTTACCTATATATGTAAAATCTTTTTGTATACCGCGCTTTTCCTGGCAAAGATCAAGGATGTTGCCGATATATTTTGAAGGGACAAGTACGGTCGTCTTTACAAAGGGCTCTTCAATCAACTCGTATTTTTCCGGCAGCTTTGCAGGGCTGTCTATATAAATAATGTCTCCGTCGGTCTTTGTTATTTTGTAAACAACGGTAGGCGCCGTATTTACAAGTACAAGATTGAACTCCCTTTCAAGCCGCTCCTTAATTATTTCCATATGCAGAAGTCCGAGAAACCCGCAGCGGAAACCAAAGCCCAGGGCAGTTGAGGATTCGGGCTCAAACCTGAAAGACGAGTCATTGAGCCCCAGTTTTTCCAGCGCGTCTTTCAGTTCCTCATATTGATTTGTCTCTATAGGATACAAGCCGGAAAATACCATCGGCTTAATGTCCTTATAACCGGGGCAGGGCTCGAGAGTGGGTTTGTCCGCATTTGTAATAGTATCGCCGACCTTTGTATCGGCAACACTGCGGATGCTGGCGCTTATATAACCGACTTCGCCTGCCTTGAGGCTCTTAACGATTTTTTTATTCGGGGTAAATATGCCGACTTCCTGGACTTCATAAGTTGTCCGGGCCGCCATAAGGAGTATCTTTGTGCCTTTTTTAACTTCACCGTCAAAAACCCTTACCAGCACAATGACCCCCTGATAGTTATCAAACCATGAGTCGAAGATTAATGCCTTCAGCGGGAGATCGCTGCTGCCGACCGGAGGCGGCAATCTTTTTACTATTGCCTCCAGAACGTCCCTGATCCCCGTACCCTCTTTGGCAGAAGTCAATATCACGTCACTGCAATCAAGACCGATAGTTTCTTCAATATCTGACTTCACTCTGTCAGGTTCAGCGCCAGGCAGATCTATTTTATTAATGACCGGGATCAGCTCAAGATTATGCTCAAGCGCCAGATAAGTATTGGCAAGGGTCTGCGCTTCAACTCCCTGCGACGCATCAACTATAAGAATGGCCCCTTCGCATGAGGCCAGGCTTCTGGACACTTCATAGGAAAAATCAACGTGTCCCGGGGTGTCAATGAGATTAAGTATGTAATCCTGTCCATCTAATGCCGTATAATTAAGCCGAACAGCGTGGGCCTTTATGGTTATCCCGCGCTCCTGTTCCAGGTCCATGGAATCCAGCACCTGGTTAGTGGTCATTTCTCTTTGTGACAGCGCGCCTGTCAATTCAAGGATACGGTCGGCAATAGTAGATTTGCCATGGTCTATATGAGCGATAATGGAAAAATTTCTGATGTTACTTCCAGGCATGAGTTTAAGAGGTCGTTTGTTCCGTACTGCCGGCAAGATGACTGAAAAGAAGACCGGCTGCGCCTACTGAACCTCCGTCCTTTGTTAGTGCGCTCTTGAGGATTTTTACATCCGTTGTAAGAAGTTTGAAGGCCCTTTTATGCACTTCTTTTGACAACTCTTCAATAAACATGTCCCATCCGCCGATCAGTCCGCCGCCGATGATTACAGCGTCAATGCCCAGGATATTTATCAGGTTGGCGATTCCAATTCCGAGAAACTGACCGACTTCCCTGAAGACTTCCCGGCTCAGGCTGTCGCCGTCGAGCGCTTTTTCATATACTACTTCCGGAGTTATTTTATAAATATTGCCGTCACAGCATTTTGAAAGCAGGCTTTCAGTGCCTTTTTCCAGGGATGATACGGCCCTGTCAACAATTGCCCTTCCCGATGCGTATGATTCCAGGCAGCCGGTACTTCCGCAGGTACAATAGCGGCCGCTCGGCACAATAGTCATGTGGCCTACTTCCATAGGACCTTCATATAATTTTCCTTTGTATATGAGACCGCCTCCAAGGCCTGTCCCCAGAGTGAGAACAATAAAGCTGTCCAGGTCTTTTCCTACACCAATCCACTTTTCCCCAAAGGCGTATGCATTTGCGTCATTTTCGAGCGTAACCGGAAGAGAGAACTCCTTTTCAAATATTCCCCTGAGGGCAACGCCGCTTATAGCAGAAATATTGGGAGACTGTATGATCACGCCATTTTTCCTGTCAATGAGCCCGGCAATGCCAATGCCGATACCCGAAATTTCTGATGTTCCGGAGATCACCTTTTTTGCGGTTGCATTATGTATAAAATCCTTCAGATTATTAATTAACAGGTTTTCAATTCTTTCATCGCCCTTTACTTTTACAGAAGGGGTAAAGCTTTTGTGGCTAAACAGCACTTCCCCATTTTCACGGGCAAGAATTGTTTTGGTGTTTGTTCCACCTATATCTATGCCAACAGCAATCTTCATGACTTTTTACTCCAAAAAGAATTAATAGTAAAGATATTATATATTAAGCGACATGCTAAAGTAATGACTTTCCATCCATCCCCTCAGCAGACATCCCAAAACATGACAGGACAGTTGGGGCGATATCCATCAGGCTTGGCCCATTGTTGTTTACAGTAAAGTTGGTCAATAATATCCCCGGTACAACGGAAGGATCTATGATATGATCACCACTCCATTTCTTCAGATTGTCCTCCATTATCTCCACTGGAGCGCCGCCGATGGCTGTTTGCCAGGAGGCCCTGAAACCGTCTTCAAATCCGACAATAAGGTCAGGGGAATTACCTGCCTGACTGCCGGAATAAATGTCCTTGCTCTTATAAACATTTTTGATGGCCTGCTGTCCGTCCTTTGGGTCGGTTAATTTTGTAAACTTTTCTATTATGGCATTTGAAACAGAATCCGCATCTGCGCCAGCCACGACAATGCCGCTTTTCTCTCTTCCCTTTATATTCAGGTAAATGCTTCCAAAGCCAAGCGCATAAGCGCTGGTTTTCTTCCAGTCCACAAACTGAAACAGACCGCCCCCGTCCTTGTCCTCCTTTGTGATTTTCTTTGTTAGCGTCATAAATCCATTCTGCACGAGCCATGAATTAATGTGCACCGTCCTTCTGAAGCTGGAAAACCCGTGGTCTGAAAAAACCATAAGAGCTGTATTATCATCAACCTGTTTCATTACCTCACCGAGAATCCTGTCCATCTTCCTGTAATAATCGTCGATAACATGTCCGTATTTTTCAGCATACGCCTTATTATACAGAGGGTGCGACGGGTCTTTGGTGACCCAGAAAATGTGCTGGATCCTATCTGAGGAAAAGAAAGCCGATGCCAGCAGTCCCTCTTTAAATTTATTCAACTCGTACCACAGCATCTTTTCCTGCTCTTCAACGATTTCATCGCACATTGTGATAAAGGCGTCTTCATCAGTCCTGCCTTCTTCAACGGCCTTGGTATCTTCAGGCATGCCGAGCGTATAGAAGTGCCCTACTTCATTCGCCAGCTCCTTTATATATTCATCCGGACTGGAAATGACAAACGCGGGGTCTTTCGGGTTTATCTGCACCGGCGTCATGTACAGTTCAAACTCGGTGTTAACTTCGTTTAAATAGAACTTCACAATGCCAGTCGTGGTCTTCATGAGTCCAAGTTTAAACTTCACCTCAACCCATTCGCTCCACTGCCCTTTATTTACAATTACCTTCTTCCCGTCCACGTTTATCTCAACTTTTGAATTGTCGGAGAAGTTGATATTGATGTCCGTCTTTGCCGCCTCTCTTGTCGTCAGCTTCGCAACATTGGGCCCGGAGATAAACGTCTTTATTGAATTGCCATTTACCTTGACCTTGATGACCTTTTCAGAGCCCTCTTCATTCTTTGAGATATCTTTGGTTGTATAGAATGCATATCTTCCGAGACCGCCTTTGATGTCAGGCACTCCAAGGCCCGAATAAAGTTTCGCCCGGTTCTGCTTCGGCTGAAACGTCATCGGCCATTTTAATATAGTGGATGGGATATTATTGTCCGACGTATAATCCCAGAAGGCATTTGCGTGCATCACCGGCAGAAACATTGCTTCTCTCTTTGCAAATAC
Source organism: Nitrospirota bacterium (assembly GCA_016208905.1). GTDB lineage: Bacteria > Nitrospirota > Thermodesulfovibrionia > UBA6902 > UBA6902 > UBA6902. The sequence continues at coordinate 2,882 of JACQXG010000038.1, read as the reverse complement.
ATTTTTGGGATTCATTCTCAGTATCGCCAACTCCGGCATATAGTCCGAGATCCGGCGTCCGAGGAAATCAAAGATCCCGTGATGCCCTGGATTTTTCCCAGTAGCGATTGAGGCCCACGCGACCGGACTTTGTGCTGGATTGCTTGTTGCCATCGGAGAAAAGCCGCCCATCCGGCTAAGTTTCACAAAATTAGGCAGATGCCCCTGCTCCATAAGTGAACCTGTTATCTTCGGGTCAAGGCCATCCATTCCAATGAGGATGACCCTTTTATATTTCGGATTTCCCGTGCTTACAGAATTTTCATGCATATATATTTACTCCTTTTCTATCCTGATAGAAGGGGCGCGTTGCAATGTGCCCCTGTATTATCTACCGATCAATGCCTTCACATTCGGGAAGGCATCTATGTTAGTATGCGGGATAAACAGTCCCGAGACGTATTCGTCCATAAAGGACTTGGAGACTGAAAGCTCTATGTAGGTAATTTTCCTGGCAATATCTTCCGCCTCTGCCCTCATCTTGCGAGAGAGGATGCAGAGGTAAGTACCGATGACTGATGTGTTGCCCATGTATTCGAATTTGTCTTTGGGCAATTCCGGGAGAAGGCCGAGAATGATCGCCTTTTCAATATCCAGGAACTTGCCGAAACCGCCGGCGATATACACCTTGTGCACATCGTCAAACGTTAATCCCGCTTCATTGAGCAGAGTTGAAAACCCGGCATATATCGCGGCCTTGGCCCGGATTATATTTTCGACATCCGGCTCTGTAAGGACAATGTCCTTGTCCCTGCCATAGTGGACCACAAACTCCGGGCCGTTCTCGCCCGTTCTTACCCTGTCGGATCTGTCCTTTTGGAGTTTCCCTTTCTGATTAAGTATGCCGGTCAGAAACATCTCGGCAATGGCGTCTATCATTCCTGAACCGCATATGCCGACCGGCTGGATGTTTTTTCCGATTACCTTTATCTCCACCTCAAGAGTATCGCAGTTGATCTTCACGCCTTCAATGGCCCCGTCAGTGGCCCTCATCCCGTGCTTCATCCCGCTGCCCTCAAAGCAGGGGCCAGCGGAACAGGCCGCCGACATCAGCCATTCTGAACTCCCGAGGACTATCTCCCCGTTTGTCCCAATGTCAATAAAAATGCTTAACTCATTTTTTTTATGTATTCTTGTGGCCAGTACCCCAGCAACAATATCTCCACCAACATAACTGGACACACAGGGAAAGGCGTATACAGGGATATTTGGATTGGTCTTTATGCCCAGCTCACCCGCGTGAGACAGGGGGAAGGTATTGGCCGTAGGAATATAGGGCTCCTCTCTTATTGCAGAAGGGTCGAGGCCCAGGAAGAAATGCGTCATGGTTGTGTTGCCCGCAACTACAATACAATCAATTGTGTCAGTACTAATATTATGGGTCTGGCAGAGTAAGGATATCATATTGTTTATGTCCTCGGTGACCGCCCTTTTCAGATTGCCCAGCTCATTGTGCTCGGTAGCATTGACGATCCGGGTTATTACGTCATCTCCGAAGCGTATCTGTGAATTATATGTTGAGGCGATGTCAATGAGTGCCCCGTTTGTAAGGTCTGTCAGATAAACGACCAGCGTTGTAGTCCCTATATCCACTGCAATGCCGTATTGAGGTATCTTCTTGTTCCCGGGGAAAATATTTGTGATCTCATAACAGTCTTCACTATGGATCGTGGCCAGGGTTATTTCCCAGTTTTTCTCCCTGACAATAGCGGCCAGATGGGTCATAAACCTGAATGGGACCCTCAGGCATCCAAGACCGTTTGCAAAGAGCTCCCGTTTCAGTCTTTCAAGGTCACTTATGTTGTCATCGAGAGACGGCCGGGGGAGCTGCAGTACAATTCTCCCTGCCAAAGGATCCAGGTCTGCCCCTGCTGAATGCAGAAGAGCGAGGAAATCTCTTGATTTTCCGGTATCGATCTGTCCCTCGACCGTAAGCATTGATTCCTTGGGAATGTCAATAAGCATATCTCCCGAAGGGTAGGTTTTACATGCAAGGGAGTAACCCTCTTTAATCTCTTCCTTGGAGAGTTTCATTTTCGACCGGATATCGGAGCGCCCGGACTTTATGATTATCCTGCACTTCCCGCATGTGCCCTTTCCACCGCAGGACGAGGTCAGGAATATGCCTGCTTTTTTCAGGGACTCCAGGATTGAAGTATTTGGAGCGCATGAGACGCTCTTGCCGGAAGTGAGAGTTATGTTCATATTATCAAAGAGAGGCACAAAGGGGCAAAGGGGCAAAGGCACAAGGTGTATTTTGCTGTTGATTTTTTCTCTGTGCCTTTGTGCCTTTGTGCCTTTGTGCCTGTCATTTATTTATTCAATTCCTTTGCCGCGTCCACCGCATGATACGTAAGAATCAGATCAGCCCCGGCGCGTTTCAATGAAGTCATGATCTCCATGACTACCTTCATTTCATCTATCCAGCCGAGCTTTGCCGCGGCCTTAACCATTGAATATTCTCCGCTGACATTATAAGCGGCAACAGGGACGTCGAAAGTATCTTTTACATCAGAGATGATATCCATATATGACAGCGCTGGTTTCACCATGACAATGTCCGCTCCCTCTTCTATATCAAGGGCCACTTCTTTCATGGCCTCCCTCCGGTTTGCCGGGTCCATCTGATACGAACGCCTGTCACCGAAGGCAGGGGTCGATTCCGCAGCCTCCCTGAAGGGGGAATAAAAGGCAGAGGCGTATTTTGCCGCGTAGCTCATAACGGGAATGTCTTCAAACCCGTTTGCGTCCAGAATGTCCCGTATGGCCATGATGCGTCCATCCATCATGTCCGATGGCGCAACCATGTCCGCTCCTGCTTTTGCGTGCGACAGGGCCTCTTT
>JACQXG010000037.1 GCA_016208905.1 Nitrospirota bacterium | reverse complement strand
TACTACCTATTTCCGGATCTGATTCATAGGCCCTGCATTGAAGCACAAGTGTGCCGGGCAGAAAGACTTCTGGTTTGTCACAGCCCTCAGGCAGAGTTCCTTTGAACTCACGTGGCAGCTTCCTTACAGGGTCTTTGCCCACTCCCATGAGTATGGCCTTTGAGCCCTTATTCACTTCAGGTCCGGTATAGTCAAGGGTATCCTGCGATACATTATCAAATACGAAGAGGTCCGTCTCCCAGTTTACACGCTCAAGGACATGTGTCCAGAGCGCCGGGAAGTCATACACATCAACATCCCCGTCAGTGATTATAAGGAATTTTGTGAGAGACAATTGACCCTCTCCGAGTATCCTCATCGCAGCTGCAAAGGCTTCCCTGGGATATCGGTTATAGACTTTGGCGGCAGCAAGGGAATGAAAGCCTGTGTCCCCGAATGTCTTTAACTGCCTTACACCGGACATAACCAGAGGGAACAGCGGAGAGAGCAGTTCCTGCAGGTAGTCACCGATATAGAAGTCCTCCTGGCGCGGCCTGCCTACGACGGTTGCCGGATAGATTGCGTCATTGCGGTGATAGAGCCTGTTTACATTAAATACAGGGTAGTCGTGCATCAACGAGTTATAGCCGAAATGGTCGCCGAAGGGACCTTCCAGTCTCCTGACAAAGGGCGGTACTTCACCCTTTATCGCAAACTCTACATCAGCAATAAGCGGATGTCCTCCGAGGGGATCATCAACCATATCAAGCCGCTTCCCGAGTAATAGTGACGCAAGAACCAGCTCAGGAACATCTTCGGGTACAGGGGCTATCGCAGAAAGAATAAGGGCAGGAGGCCCTCCAATAAACAGGCTGACCGGCAGGGAGGCGTTTCTTTTTTCAGCAACGTTGTAATGATAACCGCCGCCTTTGTGGATCTGCCAGTGTATCCCTGTGGTTATATTATCGTATCTTTGAATTCTGTACATGCCCAGATTATGCCCCTTGTTTTCAGGGTGTTCAGTATAAACCAGCGGCAATGTAACAAAAGGTCCGCCATCGGAATGCCATGAAGTTAGCATCGGGAGTTCAGTCAAGCGGGCCGGACGCTGGATGTTTTCCAGTATGGGTGCGTTTTTAATCTTCTTTGTGCCTATCTTCAGACCCTGCATAAAAAGCCCTTTTCCGTTCCAGAGCTTTTTCATGTCCGGAGGCAGGATCTGCTCAGCGAGTTTCACCGCGTCATTGACAAATCTGACCGGCCGCTTCCCAAAGGCAAGGTCGATCCTGCGCTCTGTGCCGAACAGATTTGTGACAACAGGGAATCTGCTCCCCTGGACATTTCTGAAAAAGAGGGCAGGCCCGCCCTTTTCAATCACCCTTCTATGTATCTCAGCTATCTCAAGATAAGGGTCAACAGCAGTGTCTACAAAGATTACCTCATTTTCTTTTTTCAGAATATTGATATATGCCCGAAGATCTTTTATGATGTTCACATTCTATAATCCTTGCATTCAGAAACTACCATGTAATTCACTCATAAAGGGACTAAAAGGAAATCGTTCGGTTTATTTTAACAGTTGTTGTCAAAAAATTATAACTGACTGCTAGTTACCCTGTTTGCGGAAACAGTTCCCGATCAGGGCCTGCCGTTTTTATATTTTTTTGACTGACTTAATTAATTACTTATTTAACCCGATATATACGTACGTAATCCTTGGCATAATTTTGGCATGAATAAGCCAATAAAATAATTTGTTAAAGTAGACAATGACTGATAAGACCGCAATAATTAATGCCGCACAAAAGTTCGCTGCCAAAGGCCTGATAGACAAGGCAATTTCAGAGTGGGAAAAACTCTTAACTGAACGCAAAGATGGAAATATTACAAATATGATAGGTGATTTGTACTTAAAAAAAGGATCTGAACAGCAAGCCAAAGAATCATTTATAAAAGCCGCCGAGCTATTCAGAAAAGACGGTTTTTATCACAAGGCAATCGCAATTTATAAAAAAGTCCTCAATATTGCTCCAAATGACGTGGATGCCCTCATTGCTTTAGCTAAACTAAATGCGGACAGAGGGTTAATAGGCAATGCCATAGAGAACTATAATAGGGCAGCAGAAATATACCACAGGGAAGGCTCTACAGAAAAAGCTACTATGGTAGTTGAGAAAATGCTTCATTTAGCGCCTGCGGATACAAGTACAAGATCTAAAATTGCATACTTGTATTTCAGGATAGGCCTCAGGGAAAGAGCAGCCAATGAGTATGCATCAATTGCCGCAATTTGCCTGGAAAAGAATGATTTTGAAAAAGCAAAGGAATTTTATAACAAGGCAATTGAATATGATACTAAGTGCATTCCTGCATTAACCGGCTTGAGCAACATAGCAGTTAAGGAAAAAAATATTGAACAGGCATTTACACACTTAAATACGGCCCTTTCTTATGATCCAAACAATATTGATATTCTTCTAACTTATTCAAAACTGGCAATTGATACAAATAAAATAGACGACGCAAGGAGGGCTTTAGTATTATTAATGACATCATCCCCCTCAAGTATCGAGGCTAGAAAACTTCTAAGCGCCCTTTATATTAATGAAGGCCATCCTGAAAAAGCATGGGAAGTATTATTGCCATGTATTGATACTGCATCTAATGAAAATAAGTGGTCGGAAGCAGATGAACTTATGCATTATTTTAAGGACCTGCAGATTAAACCTGTAAAGCAGCGTTTATTACGTATCTGCAAGGCTCAGGGGGATGATTACACTATTAGCAATGCATTAAAAGAATTGGCAGTCCTTAATGAAGATGAAGGATCAGATGAAGATGCATATCAATTATATAAAGAAGCCCTTGCATTAAATCCTGATGACAAAGCAGTTTCAGAAAAAATTAAATATCTTGAAATCAAGTTGGGCATCGCAGAACCTTTAATAGAAGAAAGACCCACAGCAACAGATAATAATATTATGCTATCAACGGAAGAGCCATTTTTGCAGACAAACGAAACTTCTTCTTCCATTCAAACCGACAAGGTGCTGATAGAAGAAATAAAAGAAGAACAATCGCTTCAAGCCGGAATAGATGATGATTTACAGGCCCTATTTAATCAGTTCGAAAAACCAAAGGAAAAAACCGTAAATTATGAGGCCCATTATATAGCCGGGCTTGAATTCAAGCAAAAAGGTCTTATGGATGAAGCTATAGGGGAACTGCAGGTAGCATCCAAAGATCCGGATAAGATGCAGCGCAATTCAACGATGCTTGCATTGTGTTATGTGGAGAAAGGATCTTACCCCCTTGCAATTGCAGAGTTTTATAAAATCATTGAATCAATGACTCCTGCTGATTCAACATACCTCCATGTTAAGTATGAGCTGGCTAAAGCTCATTTAAATAACAAAGAAGGTGATAGGGCTCTTCAGCTTTTTTCTGAAATACAGGCACAGGACCCTGACTTTAAAGACGTCTCTGATAAAGTGGCTTCTCTCAAGAGACAAACGGCTCCGTCACAGGAAGACAAACCGAAACCAAAAAGGGACAGGGTTTCATATATTTAATGCCAAAGATCAATAGTAAAAAATCAATTTTTCAAAAAAAACTAGTATAATACACCTCAATAACTTTGCATTTTGGTTTTAACATTTTAATTAAATCATAATGGATCATTTGGAATTCTATAATTTAAAAGAACATCCCTTTTCCAACGCAGTAGACACGAGATACTTCTACAACAGCAGGCAGCATTCTGAAGCGCTTATCCGCCTGAAATATGCCGTTGACACAATGAAAGGGCTTGCGGTAGTAGTCGGGGGCGTCGGCACAGGCAAAACAACACTTGCACGGAGGATGTTAAATGAATTAGACGAAGACAAATACGAGGCCGCTTTACTCGTAGTCATACATACATCTGTTACCACAGACTGGCTGATGAAAAAAATTGCAGTACAGCTTGGTATTGGAAATGCCAGCGATAACAAGTTAGAGATATTAGGTCAGCTGTACAGAAAATTCCTTGAAATATACGAATCCGGACGCAAGTCAGTTGTCCTTATGGACGAAGTACAAATGCTCCAGTCCCGGGAGATCATGGAGGAATTTCGGGGTCTGCTCAACATGGAAGGCCCTGGCGGGAAGCTTATAACTCTTGTTTTCTTCGGGCTTCCCGAACTTGATGATGTGTTGGCCCTGGATGAGCCATTGAAGCAACGGGTAGCTGTTAAGTATAAATTATCCGGCCTTGATGAAACTGTCACCCGCGAATATATAAAACACAGAGTCAGCGTAGCCGGCTGCAGTGAAGAGATATTTTCGCCTGAGGCTATTACTGCTATTCACCATTATACAAACGGGGTGCCACGGTTAATCAATACCGTTTGCGACAACGCGATTTTTGAAGGGTTCCTTCTCAAACAAAAACCGATCAGCAAAGAGATCATAGATCAGATCGGCGCCAGTCTCGACCTGAAAACTGCGAAATAAACAGCACGTCTGGAGACATTTGAAAAGCCTATAAATGTATTTTCTCTTGGTTCATGAGATACATCCGGAAGAATTAAGCTATTCTCTCCCTCTCGTTGATTAGGTATTTGGCAACCACTGACTCAAGGGAGTATGGCGCCGCCATATCTTTGCTCAGGAGGCGCAGCGTTTCAAGATCAGACTTCCATCCGATATTGCCGGGTGCGAGAAAGCAAATGCTGCCCGCCTCATGCTGCATTCTAAGCTTATTATCCTTTATGTAGAAATAATCCTCACAGGTCTCGGTTGGATACGCCTGCATGGGTGGCGGTAGATCATTGGGTTTAAACCAGAGCTTGATTTCCCGTTCCGCTTCATCAACTGTGGCAGAGGCATGAATAAGGTTATCCATACGTTCACCGACTACCTTACCCTGAGAGTCTTTAAGCGGGACCACTGTGCCAAGAGCGCGGATACATCCGGGTCTTTGCTCCCGGGCAATGTGCGGATTTGTCGGACCTGCAATGTCACGTATTTTTTGTACGGCACCCGGGCCCTGATAGACAATGGCTATCACTCTGTGTTTCCACGGCTCATCAGGATAATGGAGCATACCCCTGATGTATTCAATAAGCGCAGGGAAAAATACCTTCCCCCGGTGTTCAGCATAGTGTTCATCGGCAAGCATTCCACTGACATGGACGATCTTTGTTCCGGCGAAGCGCAAACCTGTATGAAATTCGGACAGCTGGGAAAGCACATATCCTGTCAACGAATTTTTGAGTGCATCCGGTTTAATAAGGACCAGTGTTTGTTCGTGCTCTATGCTTACCATAATATCACTCCTCCTCTATGTATAAATACTTTTTTATATCGCAAGTTTCTTAATAAGCTTTCTTACAGATGCGCATGATTCTTTAAACATGGCCTTCTCTTCTTTAACAAGCTTTATCTCTACTACCCTCTCAACCCCGTCTTTACCGAGAATCACCGGTACTCCAACATAGAGGTCCTTTACCCCGTATTCACCGTTCAGATATACAGCGCATGGGAGCAGCCTTTTTTCATCATTAATGATTGATTTGACCATCTGTAACACCGCTGCGGCAGGGGCATAATATGCACTTCCTGTCTTGAGCAGGCCGACGATTTCAGCCCCCCCGCTGCTTGTGCGTTTAAGTAAGGCATCAATAACGCTCTTCTTCAAAAGCTCTGTTACCGGTATCCCCTTTACAGTGGTAAATCTCGGAATCGGCACCATCTGGTCACCGTGTCCGCCGAGGATGACCGTCTCTACATCTTCGGGTGATACATTTAATTCCCATGCAAGAAACGTCCTGAACCTTGATGAATCAAGTATACCCCCCATCCCCATTACGCGTCTGCAGGAAAACTCTGTTGTCTTCCAGGCAAGCTGGGCCATTGCGTCCATCGGGTTAGTTACAACAATAATAATGGCATTCGGTGAAGTCTTCGCAATCGCATTAGCCGCCGCTTTCACAACATCAGCGTTGGCGTGAAGCAGGTCATCCCGTGACATGTGCGGCTTCCTTGGAAAACCTGCCGTTATCACAACGATGTCAGAATCCCCGGTATCATCATATCTGTTCGTGCCTTTAACAGAGACAGAAGAAGCCCAGAGGGGACAGGCCTCTGCAATATCAAGCGCCTTACCCTGCGGGACCCCTTCTACAATGTCATAAAGCACAACATTAGCAAGAGCGTCTTTCGCAATCAACTGTGCGGTTGTAGCTCCGACGTTCCCCGCTCCAATAACAGTGATTTTTTTTCGCATTATTTACCTCTCTCTGTATTTATAAACGGATAAACATTATATCCAAGATAGTTAAAATTCACAAGACAGGATTGTTTGGATGGGGCACTTCCAGATATAAGAACTATTTGGGGAATCAGATTTGTAACAGATTATTTATCTTTATAAATCTTTATCGATATGAACGTCACGCAATTTTTCATACGTTTCGCCAAACATTTTTTTTAGATGCGGATTAAACCTTTTAACTATTTTCATTTGATATATGTCATGTCGTATATAGCCTTCTGCCATAATAACAAAGCCCTCATTCATACTCCATATAGCCTCTGTCTTTTTACTAACTATTGTTCCGTTAAGAGCTTCCCTGGAATCTGCTACTATAGTGACACCCCTTAACCCTCTTTCTGAATAAATGGTATTCTCTATAGGATGTATGTATAGCTGACCAATTTTTAAATTTGCAGCGCCATAGTGTATAACTGCAATCTTTACACCCCGTTCTTCTGCGCTGTTAAGAGACTCTGAAAGCAGTTTCATTTCAGGGGGCCAAGCCGATAGAAGAATTGTCATTCTGGCAGTATCAAACATGCGCTTTGCCTTATGAATAAGCCCGTCATAATTTTTTATATGCCACGTATAACTGGTATCCATTCCTACCTTTATATTTTTCAATTCGTCTTTAACTGCTTGCAGGCTTTCTTCAATTGTTGACCTGAAACCCAGGATAAATTCATCAGGAGACAGGGGAATATACATTTTTGAACGTTCACCGTGGATAGACTGAATAGTTCGTCTATTTTCCAGCTTTTTGATGACCTCGTATATTTTCGAGGTAGGAATACCGGAATTTTTTGCTATTTCATAGGCAGTTAGAGGATGTTCTTTTAAAAGAGTGATATAGGCTTTGGCCTCATATTCTGAAAAACCGAGTTGTGTCAGTTTATTAATTGCTATTTTCATTGTATTATTAACTACCATGGTAGTTAATTTGTCAAGAAAAAAATACCTCTCTTCTCACTATATAGACATGCAAGCTGTTTCACAGGGGGTTGCCGGCAGATTTTATACTTAAAAATATTTATTCTTTGGAGGATTAGGAATTTATTAGAAAGAGAAATTATGGAAGCCTCATGGAATGGGGAAATTTATTCATCTATAAATATACTGGAACGGCTTATTACATTTCTGAAAAACTTATCCTATCAGCACTCCATGACAGATTCATGCATTTCGGCATAATCCAATATCAGTTCCGGACTGCAAGCAATGCACATATCGATTCCCTGAATTACAAGCATATCTTCGCAAAGCATATATGCTTTTTTGAGTTCAAGGTCCTTGACTCTATTTATTACTAACTTCTTCGGCCTGATATAAGATTTACCACAAGTCATGCATACCCATATAAAATTATCTTTTGCCTTTTCTATACAATCCGAACAAACATAAATAATTGTTTCCGGAGCGATCTCAACATGCTGCAATGTATACCTGTCTTTACAGATGCTGCATTGACCGTACTCATACTTCATTTCACACCCCCTTTTCTTACCTGTAATATCGGCATATATCGTCCTTACCTTAAACATTAACTATTTTAGTAATAAAGAATTATTTCATGGCATAAAAACATTTTATTAATTAAAAAAAGGATTGCTGCGCTGGAGAATATGTAAATATCATGAATGAGGTATTGGCCTGTTATCTTTTCCAGTCACTTATCGCCCAATCTCTTCAATTCAAGTAATAATTATTATTCTTTTGTAAAATGTAGGCATGTCCCTAAAACAAATTGAAAAGAAAGTCTTATCCGGCAAACGTCTTACACCTAACGATGCGCAATCGTTATTTGAATGTAATGATATTTTTTCTATAGGCAGGCTTGCCAATTATGTATCTGCCGGTAAAAACGGCAATAGCGCTTATTTCATTCAAAACCATCACATAAACCCGACCAACATATGTGTGAACCGCTGCACATTCTGCGCCTTCAGCCGGTCAAAGGGAGAGAAAGGCGCGTATGAGTTGAGCATTCGGAAAATCATAAAGAAATTAAAGTCAAGAGTTAAGAGTCAAGAGTTAAAAAACGGAAAAAGAGAGTCATCATCCAGCGGAAAAAACTTAACTCTAAACTCTAAACTCCTAACTCCATTTACCGAAGTCCATATTGTCGGCGGTCTTCATCCTGACTGGTCTCTTGATTATTACATTGAGATGATGAGAACAATAAAAAAGAGTTTCCCCGCTTTACACATCAAAGCATTTACCGCTGTCGAAATTGACTATTTTGCGAAAACAAGCGGATTGTCGCTCAAAGACACCCTCCTTTCTTTAAAGGAAGCAGGGCTTGAAACCATGCCCGGAGGTGGCGCCGAGATATTAAGCGGCATGATCAGAAATAAAATATGCCCTGAAAAGATTAGCGGAAAGAGATGGCTAAAGGTTATGGAAACTGCCCATGGTGTTGGGATTAAATCTAACGCTACCATCTTGTACGGTCATGTTGAAACTTATGAGCACAGAGTAGATCATATGCTAAAACTGAGAGACCTGCAGGACAAGACAGGAGGCTTCCAGGCATTTATTCCCCTTGCATTTCATCCGATGAATACAAAAATAGAAGGGGCTAAATATACTTCAGGCATAGACGACCTCAAGACAGTAGCGGTCTCAAGGCTCTTTCTGGACAATTTCCAGCACATAAAGGCCTATTGGATAATGCTCGGTGAAAAGATCGCCCAGCTTGCGCTTATGTTCGGGGCAGATGACCTGGACGGGACTATTATAGAAGAAAAGATTACTCACTCCGCAGGCGCGTTGTCCAGAGTCGCCTTAACGAAAAGTGAGTTGATCAATTTGATCGAGAAGGCAGGCAAGGTCCCTGTGGAACGGGATTCGTATTATCGTCCCATCCAGCTCTAACACGAAATATCTCGCCGGATATTTAATCACCTTGTAGACTCATAATAAATGTTCCTCCTGATCCCTTCATTGACTATGATATATATCATGGTATCAATTGCAGATTAAGTTATAAGTTATAAAGAGGAGAAGAATGATGCGGAAACTTATAACAATTTTATTATTATCTTTGCCTCTTACTATAATGCAACTGGGTAACGCATCAGCTGAAAATCTGGAGAAAGCCACCTCATTAACTCCTGCGGAAGGAAGTAATAAATATATGAAACCATCAAAAGAAGAACTGAAAAAAAAGTTAACGGCGGTGCAGTTTAATGTTACCCAGGAAGACGGCACGGAAAAGGCCTTTGATAATGAATACTGGGACAATAAAAAAGAAGGGATATATGTTGACTTTGTCTCCGGGGAGCCGCTTTTCAGCTCTAATGACAAATTCAACTCCGGCACCGGATGGCCAAGCTTTACTAAGCCGCTTGAACAAGGCAATATTGTTGAACGTGAAGACAGCAGCTTTTTTACGAAAAGAACAGAAGTCAGGAGCAAAAACGCGGACGCCCACCTTGGCCATGTTTTTCCTGACGGCCCCAAACCAACTGGTCTCCGGTACTGTATTAATTCCGCATCCCTCCGTTTTATTCCTAAAGAGGAGATGGAAAAAGAAGGCTACGGGAAATACCTGAAATTATTTGAATAAGATAACAAAACCTGCGATGTGAACTGGGTCAACTTATAAACAGCAGATGCATGGTTTCAAGGAATGCCTGCAGGGCCCTTATCCTCTTTGGCCCGTTTCATCAGAAAGACAAGGGACAACACAATTACCATTGTAATGGACATAAGCTGGAACGTATCGTTAAAAGCGAGCATATGCGAGTGTCGCTGGAGTTCTCCGTAGATAATGCCGTCAGGGTTTACCGAATCCAGTCCCCTGCCTGAAAGCATCTCTGATATTCTGTCCTTTGCTATTGTGTAAGACGTGTCAAATGGCGTCAGATGGTCCACCATCCGGGCCTGATGAAACTGAGCCCTGCGGGCAAGGACCGTTGTAATAAAAGCCACGCCAACGCTTCCGCCTATGTTCCTCAGGAAATTATATATTGCAGTCGCCTCCCCCATCTTCTCCCTTGGAATGTGGGAAAGAGTTAACGTCGTAAGTGGGATAAAAATACAGCCCATGGCCACACCAAGTATGACCCTCGGCCATACAAGCGTCCAGAAGTCGGACTGGAGCGTAAAGAGCGACATGAGATACGTCGATAAAGCGCCCATAATCATACCGAACATAAGGACGCCTTTGGGATTGGATTTCTGGACGAGTCTCCCCACTAGCGGCATGGCAAACATTGATGCAAAGCCGCCAGGCCCGAGCACAAGACCTGCCAGATATGCGGTATACCCCATAAGCATCTGAAGATATATTGGAAGCAGGACAATGCTTCCAAAGAGGTTGAAGAAGACAAAGAACATGAGGACATTTCCTGTGGAAAAGGTCCTGTCTTTAAATAATCTCAGATTCACTATCGGCCTGTCGGAATATATTTCCTGGATGATAAAAAGGACTATGGCCACTGCCGCGACTATGGAAAAGGTGACAATGACAGGCGATGAGAACCAGTCCTCTCTTTCTCCCTTATCAAGTACAAACTGAAGTGACCCGAAGCCTATGGCAAGGAGCGCCAGCCCCCAGTAATCGATCTTCATCTTTATCTTTTTCATGTACGGCGGGTCCTCTATGACAACAGACGTGAGGAGCACGGACATGATCCCTATCGGCACATTAACATAAAATATCCACCGCCACGACCAGTTGTCTGTTATCCAGCCTCCGAGGAGCGGCCCGACAATGGGGCCGAACATGATGCCGATCCCGAAGATAGCCATTGCCATTCCGTGCTGTTTGCGTGGAAAGGTCTCAAGGAGGATCGAATGGCTCAGCGGCTGCAGACCGCCCCCGCCAATGCCCTGTACCACCCTGAAGAATATGAGACTTTGAAGGCTCCATGCCGAGCCGCAGAGAAAAGAACTTACAGTAAAAACTATAATGGAGCCCAGCATATATTTCTTTCTTCCAAAGAGCCTGCTGAGCCAGCCGGACATCGGGATGACGATGGCGTTAGATACGAGGTATGCCGTTATTGCCCATGTCGATTCATCTATCCCCGCGGAAAGAGATCCCCGTATATGGTCGAGTGAGACGTTGACGATAGAGGTGTCAATGATCTCTATCAGCGTAGGGATCATTACTGTTAATGCTACGAGCCATTTGTTCATAATAGCCCTGGATCTATGATGCCCTGAATATTTTTTTTATCATGCGTGTATTATGAAAGAGAGCCTTTCAATTTGCAAGGTTGACTCAAACAATACAGATGCACATCACGGCTCCCGGCGCGGATACTGAAAAACCTTTACAATGCAACATGATTCAAATATTCCATCATTTCTGCAGGCAACAATAATCGAGCATAATTCTGTATATCTTCTTCCTTTGATGAATCATCACAACGGTGTTGCAGGTAAAGCTTTTTCAGCATCCGCGCCAGACGCTTATTGTAATTTCCGGATTAGGAGCATGAGATCACAAACTGTCGCAGACTTTAAATATATACGAGCAATGGGTAAACTATATATTCAGATATACTCAATGCATATTATGTTATCTATAACCATTAGCAGTATTTTAATCGAGGTATCTAAAAGAGAATGAAATCTTTATATCCATCAACAAATAAAATGCAATTGACCATCGTCTTTATTACATATTTGATTTTTGCATTGATTTTTGGTTTTGCTTACAGATTCGCAATGAACCCGGATGGAATATCCGAGCTTCGCCTGGCAGGTTATCTTGCGGAAGGAAATTTTCTGCAGTCAGTATCATCCGGGTATTCTCCGTTTATTATTTGGTTGTACTCTGCTTTCATATTTCTCGGATTTGATGGGTTGACATCAGCACGGATAGCAATAGCATTATGCGGAGCAGGACTGCTTCTTTGCAGTTGGTTTTTAGCTCAACGGTTTGATCTATCACAAAATATCAGGTTTATTGCCATGCTGATCGCGGCTCCATTAATTGCTTTCTGGACTATTCAATTCATTTCTTCGGATGTATTGTTCGCTGCATTAATACTTTGCTATATTTATTTAGTAACAGATATAAATATTTTAGACAAGAAAACAGTTTCATTTCTTTGTGGTGTTGCCGGTGGATTTTCATACCTTGCACACCACTATGCTCTGCCGTTCTTTTTAGTTCATTTCCCTGTGTTGTTGCTGACAAGAGGATATATAGACAAAGATAACGAGGGGTTCCTATGGAAAAAAGTTTTAATATCTTGGGGGAGTGGGCTTATGGGGTTTTTAATAATAACATCAGTGTGGGTCAGCATTCTTTCGGCAAAATATGGACATTTGACAATCAGTATTAAAGGCGGGGCAGCTCACGCAGTACTGGGACCAAAAGATATTGACAGACGCCATCCATTCTTTGTTGGTGGATTATTTAAACCGCGAGACGATTATGCAATCCATGTATTTGAAGACCCCTCAGAGGTAGAGTTCAAGACATGGTCGCCGTTTGAAAGTAAAGAATACTTTATTTATCAGCTTAAGGTAATAAAAATCAATGCTGAATATATACTTAATCATTTTGTTAATAAGAGCCCTTTTTTTACATATACTTCCGTGATAGGAATTTTGGTTCTTATACCGATTGCATTTCTTCTGAATCCGTTAAACAATAAGAAAAAATTCTTTTATGCCTGGGTCGCTACAACATTCAGCATTTACTGCTCCGGATTTCTTTTGATCGTAGCAAGATCCCCAAGGCGATTTTACGCTCTCATGATAGTCTTCCTTCTTTTATCATTTCATTTCATGGAGGAACTGATAAATGCTTTTAGTGCCTCTATCTCAGAGCGGAGCAAAAAAATATTAACTTTGTACTTAATGGTCATTGTTTGTTCGGCTTTTGCAATAAAACCCTGTGTGCAATTATTGAGATCAATAAAGAATATTGTTACGGTAGCCCAGGTCCAGCCATATAAAGAAATAGCTGAACAAATCAATACGGTTGACTTCCGCCCCCCTTACGCAATTATTAGATCATCCCAAAAACTGACTACAGACTACTACATGACCTATTTTCTGAAAAAACAGTTGCTGGGAAGGCCTATGTCTACCGATTTAGATGGTATTACTAAAGAGCTGAATTCAGCTGGAGGAAAGTCTCTCCTGGTCTTTGATAATCCGGAACTTACTGAAAAACTGAAACTTGATGAGAGGTATGTTCATCTGGCTTCCATAACACTGAAGAGCAATAAAAGATACGAACATGCTGCTAACTGGATTATCGCAGAACATGAAATCATTACAGGATGGGATGATGAAGTAAATATTTTTACTTTTAAATAATACGGAGTTATCTCCACCAGCTTTTAAGAATTGTTTTGGCGAAAAATAAACCATATTTAATATCCCGGCCCTTCTTGCTTGTGCCGTGTTTCCTTTTTACTATTGTAATAGGGACTTCACCAATCCTCAAACCTTTTTTCGCTGCTTCTATTATGACTTCGGCGGTTTGAAACTGATCTTCTTTTAAGTTTAATGAACTCATTTTATTTACATTAAACGCCCTGAATCCACTCGAACAATCTGTTAATCTCAAACCTGTTATTAAATTAATGGCCCTTGTAAAAAGGTTAATGCCTGTGTCTCTCATCATACTGCTCTGAAACGATTCTCCCAAAATCCTGGAACCAATGACAAGGTCATATTCATTATTAAGAATAGGCTCAACTACCTTTTCTATCTCTTCCGGCAAATGCTGATTATCGGCATCCATAGTCACGCCAATTTGTATATTATTTCTTAACAGTACATCGTATCCCAATCTTGAGGCAGCGCCTTGCCCACGGTTAATCTTGTTCTGCACAACTGAATGTCCGGCCTGAATAACAATATCTTTGGTATTATCAACACTCCCATCGTCAACAATAAGAACTCCAACATTCTTTTCTTTTATTTTATCTGGTATCCTCTTTAACAGTTCTTTAAGATTATCAGCTTCATTATAAGCAGGAATAATCACCATTATTTTTTTATCAGCTATTTCCTTTTTCAATAAATCCTCTATTTCTTCATGCCCTAATTTTCTGATTAAGAGATCAAACTGATATCCGTATTCATCTAATTTTGATTGAAAGTACAAAAGTAAAAACCAGAGTATAATATTTGAACCGATCAACAGAGCAAGGATCCGGCCCCTTTGCTTCCCTTCCATTGTTAAAATATCAGCAACAAAATTCAATGCATCAGGATTGATTGATGTAATAATAAGACTAAGGCTGAATATCCCGAAAAAGACAAAATTCTTCCTCTTCCATCTTGGACCTCGGTATATCATAAAGGTAAATAATAGACCGAGAGTTCCAATAATCAAACCGGTAATTCTTATGCTGGATAGTTCCATGTTTTATTTATAAAAAATAATATTAATATGAAATAAATACTGGTTACTGCTGACGTTCATTAAAATATTCAAAGGTGTTTTGCAATCCCATATCAAGGTTATAATCCGGTGAAAAACCAAGTATTCGCTGAGCCTTTGAAATGTCGGAATAGTTTCTTTTTACGTCACCAAGTCTCTCATTGCTGTGAACAATACTGACCTTTTTACCTGTCCTGTTTTCCATAAGGTTCTTAATCTTCTCAGCTATTTCATTTACTGTTGTTTCCTTGTATGTTGCTATCTGAAAAGTTTCGCCCCCCACATCTGACTCTACAGAAAGTATTATTGCCTTAATCAAATCATCAATATAAATAAAATCACGCGTTTGACCCCCGTCTCCGTATATTTCGAGGGGGGCTCCTGCAAAAGCCTGCTTGAGAAATTTCGCCACAACGCTGCTTTTATGCTTTGAAAGCGGTCCGTAAACATTCCCAAATCTGAGAGATACTGTTTTAATGCCGAACGTCCTGAAGTAAGCCGAACAGTATGCCTCCCCCGCAAGTTTGCTTGCGCCATACGGCGAGACCGGCTTCTGCACCTTTTCCTCATGGATAGGAGGCGCTGCTTCTCCAATGGTAGCCCCTGATGAGGCAAAAATAAATTTTCGGACTTTATTTTGTCTAGCTGCCTCGAGCATGTTAAATGAGCCGTTTACATTTGCCTCCATGTCATATCTCGGGTTCTCCACAGAAGGAGCGACACCGGTATTGGCCGCAAGATGCACAATTACATCGATGCCGTCACAACATTTAAGGCATGTCTCATAGTCTCTTATATCTCCTTCCACAAGCTCTATTCTTTCCGGTAACACATCCTGTTTTTTATTTATAATTGAAATTGCTTCAAATAAGTCTTCTTTTGTTCCAACTGAAAAATTATCCAATACTCTGATGCTGGTTTGAGGATTGTTCCTTAAAAGAGTGGCAATGAGGCTCGAACCTATAAATCCACATCCGCCTGTAATCAGCCAGCGAATGGATATAAATGATTTTGTCATTTTACAGTTTCTTCTCTTAAATCCGACAATTTTTCATATAAAATGAAGAGAGGATTGATGCCTGTTTATATAAAATCTGTACGTTATATATTACAATAAATCATGATACTTATGTCGGTTGATGTCGAATCCTGGGTCCATCGTCCTGTTTTTAACATACCTCTCACTGAGCAGACTAAAGAACTTGACTGCGGACATGTTTTAAGGTCGACCAGGATTATTCTGGAACTTTTTAAAAAATATCGTACTAAGGCAACTTTTTTCGTTTTAGGAACTGTCGCCGAGTGGTATCCGGAACTTATTAAGGATATTAAAAATGAAGGCCATGAAATCGGCATCCATGGTTATACGCATACACGTCTTACTAATCATACCAGGGAAAGTTTTGATGAAGAAATAAAGAAGACGTTATCAATTTTAAATGGTATGGGGATTAACCCTCGTGGATACAGGGCCCCCGCTTTCTCAAGGGCGGATTTCTTATATGAAATTCTGAATAGAAACGGGATCACCTATGATTCATCGATTATCCCGATAAAAACTCCACTCTACGATGGGACATCTTATGACTGCCGTCCTTTTATAATAGACCGCGGCATTGTTGAAATTCCCTGCAGCATTTTAAAGATTTCAAAATTAAGAATACCTGTCGGAGGATTTTACCTGAGACTGCTTGGCAGCCGGATGAATTATATCTTGGTTAAGAAGATAGAGAAAAAATACGGAATCGCGGTCATGTATTTTCATCCATGGGAAATACTGGAAATTCCTAATAATATCTATTTAGAGAAAGACAAAAAAATAAAGCCGGCATTTCTGAAAAAGCGATTTGCTTATTATAAAATACCAATGTTAAAAAATGTTCAATATCTAGTTGAAAGAATAAATTTTACAAATTTTGAAGGGGCCAGGGCCTATATCGATAAAACAATATTGGGATAGAGAAGTTTGATAAGATCTGGGAGAACAATTTACTGAAAGTCACAGGGGTAGATTATTAATTATCTTTCTAGATATGCCAAATCCGTGAAACGAGAAGTCTTTCTGCCCGTGTCTTTTAACAAAATGACGAAACGCATGATTCCAGTGCACATCATGGGTCATTAAATATGAACCATGATTGAGAACAGGGTAAACTTTTTCAAATTCATACATCATATGCGAGTAAGTATGCAAACTGTCATGAAAGAAAAGAGATATATTTTTTTCTCTCTCTAATACTTCAGGAAGTAACTCCCGGCTGTCTCCAATATTTAACTGCCACCTATCCCTGAGATAATCAGGAATTACCCACCCTGGCTCACTACCTGACGGAAGATGGGTCATGTGGGGACTTTCTGTCGTGCTTTCTGATATACTTTCATACGCTGGCAAGTCAATCGATATTAGTTTACCCTCAACAGAGCCATCTCGGTAATTATCATAAATACCTTTTAAAAAGCAGGCAGTATAATATCCATGAAATACCCCTGTTTCTAAAATCACAGAAGGTTTAATCGTTCTGACTAAGGAATATAAGAAGTAGTGGTCCATATTAAGACTGAAATCCACGTTCATGAATTTGATGGTTTTTTTACGAAGTTCTTCTGTGAAATTCGGATCACTGTCAAGCTCTTCTCTCAGCTTATAATAATGGCCTTCGGGTAAGTCTGTTAAAGCACTGAAGACTGTTTCCGGTTTCCCATAAAAATAAAGGTAGAAGTATCTCGGATTTAATATTAGATACCTAAGCCTTCTGGAAATCCACTTTATGTTTAAAAATTTAGTACTCATATTTTTATTTTTACTTATTAATATAACATTAGTTAAGCTCATAATTACAGAATATCAGATATTTGGCGTTGGTATATTTTGAATTGTCTTATTTTGGCTATTTGCATCTTGCGATGAATGGACATTTAATAAAGCAGATTGCTCTAATAAAGAATATCCAGATGGGTGTATCTGAGATTGAAGATACTTTGAAGGAGAAACTGAAGACTATGAGTCATTGCAGCTTTTTGAGTTTATATCTGTAAACGATTTTAGTGAATAGGACATTTTATCTTTTTTTATGTCCTAACTTTACCCAGCGTTTATTTGCTTCCAGCAATTCTTTTAAGGTGTAGGGATTTGGCACTCCCAGCTTCATTCTTAGCTCTTCAAATTGACTAATTTTATCAAATCGTTCCGGAGCGAGTCCCTCGCTTTCCTGGTCATAATATTTAATGAGGAGCAGATCATCAAACTCTTCGGGGTACAGTGGCTTTGTTGCAAAATCGACGCCCGTATCTTCAGAAGGTGAAAGCTTTTTAGGGGAAGAAATAAATTCCCAAATGTCCGCTTGATATATATTTCTGCTGTTTTCCTCAAGGAACCTCAATGACTCCCGGAAGTCTTCTTCCCGTTCGCCCGGGAAACCGGCGATCCAGAGAGTCGAGGTACATATACCGCTCCCTGCGAAATTTGAGAGCCCCGTGGTTATCTGTTCTGTACTGATGTCCTTGTTCATCAACCCCAGGACTCGCGGAGACCCTGATTCAACGCCTATGCGGGCCCTTTCCATACCGCCTCTTGCCCAGAGCTTCACCTTTTCCTCATCAAGACACTCGGTGGTTATCCGCATATAACAATCCCAGCGGAGCTTTTCTTTTTTTGACAGAATCGCTTTTGACAAAGGCGTTGCGATATGATTGGCCAGGGAATCACATAAATAGAAGAGCTTATTCTTACCGTAGCGGGCCGATAATGCCTTCATTTCATTTATGACCTGTTCCACCGTCTTTTTGCGGAAGCGGACCCAGTAATCCTTTTCATAGCAAAAAGTACACTTGAAGGGGCAACCTCTCGAGGAAAATACGGACAGCCATAGATATTTTATTGCCGGGAGCCCGTCATATGTCGGCATGGGAATATCCTTGATATCCAGCAGGACATGCGGGGCCGGTTTCAAGCTTGTGTCATTCTCCAGGTCCTGAATGGTCAGGATCTTCCTGTCTCCGAATGACCCTTCCAGATAACCTTCTAATACACGTTCTCCCTCCCCGTATATGATTGCGTCGATCCAGTCACACTTTTCACTGATCCTCTGCAGATTACCGTCGTCGACCATGTTCCCGGTCACAATTCCGGGTCCGCCCAGGACGGTTACTGTTTTTGGATTAATCTCCTTGACCTTCTTCAGAATCGCAAGTGCAGAGGGAAACGTGCTTTCGAGCATCGTACAACCAACTATGTCCGGATTTACCAGCTCCATAAGTTCTTGAGTTTTTACCGCGACTATATTGAAAATCTGGTTTATTATGGAATCAAGCTGGTCAATCATTTGGTCGGAGCAGATGCTCTTTCCGTCAAAATTCAGAATATGTCTTATCAATTCCTTATATTTGGATGTCCGTTGAAGGCTGTAAAACCAGACTAACTGGTGCCGGGCAAAATATCGGGGGCCGTTTCTGGGTATATTTAAGAATTTCCATTGGGGGAAATTGCTTGTAGCAAGTTCAAAGTGCTTTTGCTGAAGTTTAAACAAGTTTCCATCAGTATTTAAATCAACAATATGAACCTCGTAACCCCGGTTATCTAAATAGGCCTTTAAAGACACAATCCCCTGGGGAGGACAAATAGGGTCCCAAAACGGCGGCATTATTAATAATATTTTGTTGTTCTTTTTAGTTTTCATCCGGGATAATTACCAGAACTCATAACATCAAATTGTTAAACCCCTTTCTAAATATAACAAATCCACCTTATACGTATGTTCAGTTTTTTGGGAGATTTAAGGAATTTATCTGTTTTACTGAAGTGCGACGATTTGCTTGGCTAAGAATAAAGAAAAATTCAAACTGGAACATGTCAAATAATTGCCGAATATTTATGATCACAATATAATTAATACATCAAATATTTACGAAAGCTCTCAATAATTTCCAGTATCTTGTAAGCTTATATGGGTTTTTAAGAATATTTATTAAAAGATTTGTAATAAATGTTGGGTTAAAATAACATTTTTTTATAGCATAATCATATAGTTTTTTGATTTCTTCAGAAGATAGATTTTCTGTCCGATAAATAGTTTTTCCATGAGTCGAAAACTGGTCCCATTCAAAATTAGATGGTGCAAGATCACTCGACATAAACGAGTCATATAATTCAGTGCCCGGTAAAGGTGTAGTGACTGAAAAAAAAGGGAAATCAAGGTTTAATTTCTTTGCAAAATTTACTGTTTCATGAACAGTGTATTTAGTATCTTTCGGCAGGCCCACCATGAAAAATCCGAGACAATCAATGCCATGTTTTTTAAAAAGTTTGACCGCGTTAGTAACTTGTTCTAATGTAATGTTTTTCTTCAAACTATCAATTATTTCCTGGTTACCGCTTTCAATTCCAAGTAATACTTGAAAACAACCTGCTTTTTTCATCAGGAGAACAAGTTCGTCGGTTATATTCTGAACCCTTGAATAACAACTCCATTTAAAATTCAGTTTGTTGTCGATAATTCTATTGCATAAGTCCTTGAATCTTGAGACAGGAATTGTGAGGCAGTCATCCATAAAATCTATTTGTCTGACATGTAATTTTTGTGTGAGATACTCTATTTCCTCATAAATGTTGTCAACATTTCTAAATCTAACTTTCCCCCAAAAAAATGCAGAAGCACAGAAAGTGCATTTATTGGGGCAACCTCTCGATGAAATCAGCTTCGCTAATTGCTCTCCCTTAAATCCGATATCCAAGAACCCATTAAGTTTATATTTGGATCTTGGCAAAAGTTCCCATGCAGGGAATGGGATTTTGTTTATGTCTTTTATGGGGGGGCGCGACGGGTTTGAAACAACTGTATTATTATCAGGGTATGAAACACCCATAAGCCCTTTTGCGGATTTATTGATTTTCAGTCTATGCAGCAGACGAAGCAGGGTCACCTCCCCTTCACCTCGTACTATGTAGTCAATCGACTTGCAGGATTCCAGTATTTCTTTGTCCTTAAATGTGCCATGTTGTCCACCCAGAATTATTACCTTGTCTGATTTCGCTCTTACCTCATCACAAATTTTACATACTGAATGAATTAATGCGGTAACACTGGTAATCCCAACAATTCTGGAAGGGTGATCAACAATACGATTTACAAGCTCGCCTCTGGAATAATTGAGCGCATTGGCATCAATAATTTCAACTTTAACCCCGTATCGTTGCACGAAACTTGCTAAGTACGCCAAACCAACAGGAGGATGGACAGACAAAGTTTTGGTTTCTGTATAAACTTCTCTATTGTACGGCGGATTAATGAGTAAAATACTTTCCATTATTTAGTAATTAATAAATCAACTGCCGGTCAAGTCTTTATTGTTAGATATAACTCTTGATAATTTATGAGATACACATCAATTATTGTAACATGTTGTAATGAAATTTTAGCGCTCAGCCTGCAAGGGAACTATTATACAGCATCATTATCAAACCAGGTCAGATGCCATTTGTTGAAAGACTCCCTGCTGAAATGAGGAGTTTTCTCTCTGGGCTCGTGTACAAACAAAGAAAAGGTTTCCGGTGTTTTGAAAAAGCC
>JACQXG010000014.1 GCA_016208905.1 Nitrospirota bacterium | reverse complement strand
CTTTCCGGTAATCGCGGACACCGCGGCAGTCAAGGGACTGCAAAGATAAACCTTGTCGTTTGCAGTGCCGCTTCTGCCGGGGAAATTCCTGTTGAACGTTCTCAGTGAAACAACGCCTGTGGCAGGGGCCTGCCCCATTCCAATGCACGGGCCGCATGCGCATTCGAGTATCCTCGCGCCTGCTGAGACGAGGATTTCCAGCGTCCCGTTTTGTGAAATCATCTGAAAGGCCTGGCGTGAACCAGAACTGATTGCGAGATTCACATCAGGATGCACCTTCTGGTTTTTGAGTATCCGCGCTGCAAGCATAAGATCGGCATAGGATGAATTCACGCAGCTTCCGATGCATACCTGCCTGACCGGAGCGCCTTTTACTTCCTTAACACGTTTTACATTGTCGGGACTTGAAGGGGCCGCAATAAGCGGCACGAGCTTGTTTAAATCAATAACCACTTCCTTATCATATGCCGCGCCTTTGTCCGGTTTAAGCTCTGTCCAGTCTTTCTCCCTTTTCTGCGCCCTGAAAAACGCCCTTGTCTGTTCATCGGACGGAAATACTGAAGAGGTCGCGCCAAGCTCCGCTCCCATATTTGTTATCGTCGCCCTCTCCGGCACAGTGAGATACTTTATGCCGTCACCGCCGTATTCTATTATCCTGCCTACGCCGCCTTTTACAGTCAGCCTCCTGAGGACTTCAAGGATTATGTCCTTTGCCGTAACACCTGTCTGCAATTTCCCTTTCAGTGTGACACGGACGACCTCCGGCATAACCAGATAGAACGGTTCTCCCGCCATTGCGAGGGCAACGTTAAGTCCGCCTGCGCCGACTGCAAGCATCCCGACTGCCCCTGCATTCGGGGTGTGGCTGTCAGATCCGAGAAGTGTCTGCCCGGGTTTTGAGAACCTTTCAAGATGCACCTGATGACATATGCCGTTTCCAGGCTTTGAAAAATATATGCCGTATCTGGCGGCGATTGTTTGTAGAAACCTGTGGTCGTCTGCATTCTCAAATCCTGTCTGAAGAGTATTGTGGTCAACATAGCTGACCGAGATTTTTGTCCTGACCTTAGGTACACCCATTGCTTCAAACTCAAGGTATGCCATAGTACCGGTAGCATCCTGAGTCAAAGTCTGATCAATCGATATCGCAATCTCCCCTCCTGCCTTCATTTCCCCTGATACAAGATGCGATGATATTAGTTTCTGTGCTGCGTTCATTTGGAATCTCCTCCGAAGTAAAGTAAAAATATTTTAATAGAAGAAAGTTTAATGCAAGCAACTGTTTTTTTCAACAAAAGTATTTTGCCTGATGTAATCCCTTAGTTGCAGAGTCCGTAACTGAGCGGTTACCAGAGTCCCCGGTTCTTTATTGCTTAATAATTTCAGAAATGTTATTCTCTATGCCAGGTTCAGAAGTTTTTGCAACTGTAAAGGCCACAAAGACTTTTAGCTTTGCGGCTTTTTTTATTTCTAATAAATTTATTCTAACACTCTATTTTATAAGCTAGGAGGGCAACACATGCCGAGCGGAACAGTAAAATGGTTCAACGAATCCAAAGGATACGGGTTTATATCAAGCGAGGACGGCAGTGATATATTCGTCCATTACTCATCCATTACGGGCGACGGGTACAAGTCTCTTGCCGAATTTGATTCTGTAAACTTTGACATTGAAGAAGGTCCAAAAGGTCTTAAGGCAATAAACGTAGTTAAGATTTAAGCAAACTAACAAGGCCCCCTGTCCGGCAGGGGGCCTTTTGATATACCGGATTGTTCCTATTTGTGTATCTTCTCCATCATCTCTTTCGCCTTACGCATTATTTCTCTTTCACTCTTATAAGATAATTTCTTTTCTGCGTCGTCTATTGAAACCCACTTTGCCTCTTCAACTTCATGGTCGTGATCATCCGTGCTTCCTTCAACATATTGCAAAAGATAAAAGTGGACGGTCTTATGTATCCTCACCATATCTTCTTTTAAAAAAAACCAGTACGAAATCCGGCCTATTTTATCAACAATCCTGCCCCTGAGTCCTGTCTCCTCCCTCACCTCTCTTAACGCAGCAGCCGGGGGGTCTTCTCCTTTATTAATAATGCCCTTTGGCAGGCACCACATTTTTCCACCCTTCACGACTATAATTGCAACTTCGATGTTGTCTGCCGGATTTTCACTGCGACCCGCTCCTGAACGAAATATTACACCGCCTGAAGATATCCGCTGTTTTATTGCAGGAGGCCTTACCAAAATTTTATACCGTACGCCACCCTACCGGGCGTAGACAGAGACACTACAAAATTTATAACTAATCAGGTTGTTTAGACCGTAGTCTGTCAGGACTGCTGCTCTGAGCTTTGTGTGATCCTGCATGGTTATTCACCCTATCTACCTACAGACTATTCACCTGAGTAGTCATCAAAATTTACGGGTGCAGGGTCTTCTGCGCCCATGGGACCACAATCCTCATAATGTCGTTGTAAAAAACAAAAGTTATTAAGAGTAATAACAGGGCCATGCCTACCTTGTTTGCCGCACCCACAATTTTATCACTCAACGGTTTGCCCTTCAATGCCTCAATTGAAAGAAACATTATATGCCCTCCGTCAAGCACCGGCACCGGCAGTAAATTTAGAATAGCCAGATTAATGCTGATAATAGCAATAAAATTAAAATATGTAAACGCCCCAACCGATGCCGCCTTTGCAGCAGCATCAACGATTAATATAGGCCCTCCGATCTGCTTTGCAGATAATGCCCCGGAGAACAGCCTGACCACAACTTCCAGCGTAAGGACACACCAGTCGTAGACTGCCTCTATGCCTTTAAACGGCGCATCTAATATACTGGCGCTCTGTATCACCTTTGCATCCATTTTCTTTGAGATCCCTATCATGCCGATGATGATCTCTTTGCCTTTCTCATCCTTGACCTTCGCGGGTTCAGGAGTAATTATGACATCTATTAAGGTATTATCTCTTCTTACTTTAATTTTCAATTCGTTTCCGGGATTCTTTGAAAATAGTTCGGCCATTTCATTCCATTCATGGACAGCTGATCCATTAATAGAAACTATAGTATCATTACTTCTCAATCCGGCTTTCATGGCCGGTGAACCTTCTTTCACATTTTCAATAGTAGTTGTAATGCTGTCCAGATTAGGTATAGCAACAGGAAGTTTCAAACCTAAAAAGACTGTAAATATAAGGAAGGCAAGCACTAAATTAAATGCAGGCCCCGCGATTACAATCGCCGCCCTCTTCCAGACCGGCTGGTTATTAAACGCCCTCTGCTTCTCTTCCTCTTTAATTTCCTCGCCTGGTTCCTCGCCAAGAGGCTTCACATACCCTCCGAGAGGTATCGCTGAAATCAGATATTCCGTCTCTCCGATCTTCTTACCTATTATCTTCGGCCCGAAACCAAGGGAGAATTTCAAGACCTTCACTCCCACAAGCTTGGCCACAATGAAATGGCCCAGCTCATGAAAGAAAATCAGCAAACCAAAAAGAATTACAGCCCATATAATTGTCATATTTTATTTTCTCCGCTATTAATTTCCATTTGTAATATCATATCATTACTGTCCAACATATGCATGCAAGCCAGTGGAGGGCTAATTTTAAAAGTCATCTCGATACATTAAGCGCAACCTTGAACCTGCATAATCAATATTTGATCCGCGGTATATAAAGGATAATGGCAAGCAATATATATTTAATGTCTTATCGAATTATGAATTTAAAATTCGCCCTCCGCTGGCTTTTCATCAATACATCTTAAATTAATTTTTATCTACAAACTCCCCGGCCCTTTGCTTTGCCCACTCCGAGGCGCTGATTATTTCCTCAATGGTATTTCCCTTCATGACCTTATGCTCTGCCATGGTATCTGATACCACACGGGATATTTTAGTAAACGAAATCTTTTCGCTGAGAAACGCCTCCACGGCGATTTCATTAGCTGCATTCATAACACAGGGCATAGTCCCGCCTGCATTAAGCGCATTATAAGTCAAAGCAAGAGCGGGATATTTATTAATGTCAGGGTCCTCAAATGTCAGCTCTTTTATTTCCGCCAGGTTGAGCGGAGGCAGGACATTACTAAACCGCTCCGGATATGACAGGGCATAACTTATAGGCCCCTTCATGTCCGGCACCGACATTTGCGCAATTACACTGCCGTCTATAAACCTGACCATTGAATGAATTATGCTCTGGGGATGAAGTATTACCCCGATCTTTTCAACCGGAATGTTAAAAAGCCATCGGGCCTCTATAACTTCAAGTCCCTTGTTCATCAGCGTGGCCGAGTCTATCGAAATTTTTTTCCCCATATTCCAGTTTGGATGATTTAATGCCTCAGCAGGTGTGACATTCATGAGTTCCTGTACACTCTTCTTCAGAAAAGGCCCCCCTGACGCAGTTAATACGATTTTTTCAACTTCTTCCATGTCCCTTCCTTCCAGACACTGGAAAACAGCGCTGTGTTCGCTGTCCACAGGGATTATGCTGACTCCTCTTTTTAAGGCTTCGGACATGACTAAATGCCCTGCCATCACCAGCGCTTCCTTTGTCGCAAGCGCTATGTCTTTCCCCGCCTTTATGGCCTCAAGCGTCGGGACCAGACCGGGAGAACCCACAATGGCAGATACCACCGTTTCTACCCCGTCAAGGGTTGCAACATCAATCATCCCCTGCTCTCCTGAAAGTATTTTAACGGAAGGGTTCTTTTTTCTAAGTCTCCCGGCCGCCGCTTCATCGAACACAGCTACTACATCAGGTTTAAATTCAGCAATCTGCTCCTCCAGTATCGACACATTGTTCTTGACAGCCAGGGCAGTTACCCTGAACTTGTCACGATGTCTGGATATTACCTCGAGGGTATTTTTACCTATAGAGCCTGTAGAACCTAATATCGCGATATTTTTCAAAAGTACCTCACAATAATATAAAGAACAGGCCCGGCGATAAGCATACCGTCAAGCTTGTCAAGCACCCCGCCGTGTCCGGGAATAAATACACTCGAGTCTTTAACGCCCGCGTCCCTTTTGAACATAGACTCAATTAAATCACCTATCAGCGCTGATACTCCTATCACAGCTCCGATTGCCGCTGCGCCGGTAAATGAAACAGGCATATTGAAAATAGTCTTAATAATTACAGCCCCAAGAGCGCCTCCAAGCAGGCTCCCGTATGCGCCTTCCCAGGTTTTATTAGGGCTGATCGAAGGATACAGTTTATGTTTGCCCATATATGTCCCGATATAAAAGGCCCCTCCGTCTGCAAGCCATACCGAGGTATAAAGGAGAAATATATATTCCATGCCCAGGGCCTCAGTCCGCAACAGCCACTGAAAACTTAAAAATCCGGCCACATAAAATAATCCCGCGCTGAGAGGGCCTATTGCCGACATGCAGCCCGATGGTGTCGCTTCCGAAAAGAGCCTTAACAATAACAAAATAAAAAGACTGATAAAAATAACTTCCATAACGAATGAAGGATAAAGGCATAACAGATAAATAAACACCCCCCCTATCAGGACCCCGGGAACATAGAGCTTTGCAGGGACCTTGTACATTGAATAAAATTCCCACATCGCGATCATACCGGCAATAATAAGCAGGGCCATGAAATATGGTGACGCAGGCAAATAATATAAATATGCAATAAGAAACGGCAGAAAAAGCGCTGCTACAATATGTCTTTTCACTACTGAGCTTTTATTTTTTTTATTTTGCATTTTGTTAATAAAGAATAATTGCCAACGACTTTAGCTGATTGAAAATGATCTGTAATTCCGGAGTATTTGTGTTAATCAGCGGCTGATTTTTCAGTCCTTTGCAGGCAAAGCGCCGAATCTCCTTTCCCGCCCGTTATATTCCTTTATAGCCGCAATAAATTCATCCCTGCCGAAATCCGGCCAGTGAATGTCCGTAAAATAGAACTCGGAATATGCAGACTGCCAGAGAAGAAAATTACTGAGCCGCATCTCACCGCTTGTGCGTATTATCAGGTCGGGATCGGGTATACCGGCCGTATAAAGACAGGATTCCAGCAGCTCTTCATTTATATCTTCAGCCCTGACACCCATTTCCACAATCTTTTTCAGGGCATTTACTATTTCCGCCCTAGACCCATAACTCAGGGCGCTTGAAACAATCAGGCCTGTATTGTGTCTTGTAAGATCTTCAAATTCCCTCAGCACACTCTGGACTCCGGAAGGGAGTCTTTTAATGTCGCCGACCGCCCTGAAGATTATATTGTTTTTATGCAGCCGGTGCATTTCGCTTTTAATGAAGTTCCTCAGCAGACGCATAAGGGCGTTTATCTCAGCCTTGGGCCTCTGCCAGTTCTCCATTGAAAAAGTATAAAAGGTAACGGCCTTAAGGCGCTGTTCAATAGCTGTGTCTATAATCTCGTTTACCCTTTTGACACCGTTTCTGTGTCCCTCAATCCGTGGAAGTCCCCTGAGCTTGGCCCATCGGCCGTTTCCATCCATAATTAACGCAACGTGTTTAAGCTTCATTTCCCTCTTTCCTTAACTTCCTGCTTATCTTTTGGGGCAAAATTGTAATAGTAAAGAATGCTGCTGATTGAAAATTCGCCCTCAGTCACATTACTTATCAGCGAATTGAAGTCTCCACTGGCAACAAGAAATAATTCACTTCCCTGTATCCAGAAATCGGTCACTGATCCCGGTACTTTGCCGAGGACCAGGTTTTCTTTCATTACGCCTTCATCCCACGATAATGAATAAACATCGACTTCATTAGCCCCTAACCCCGGCAATCCTGTCAGTCTCGGTTTTCTGCTGATTGCGACGACTTCCTGTCCGCGCCCTGTTTTTATAATTGCAAGCCTGCTTCTTACCGACCACTTCACTTTAGGGGTCGCTATTGAACGCGTCCTGCTTTCAAATGTCAATGCAAAGGGCCCGTATGAATCATCGCTTCTCCATTTTAAATGCCCTTCCGCATCATAAAGATATAAATAACCAAGGTCATCATATGTCATAAGATCAAACCGGCCCTCATTCTTCCAGTCAACATAAGTGAATCCGTAAATGTTCGCTTTGTCAGGAAGCCCAAGCGGCCCATCAGGTTTGTAATGCATGTCTTTCCACACCCCGTTATAAACAGGACCGCTGAATATGGCATCTCTGCTTACGCGCTGCATCAGTAAGGCTTTCCCCATGACCCTTAGAAAAAATGGTATATTGTCATCAATCCTCTTATATCCTCCGGAGGGATCGTATTCAATCACAAATGAACTTGCTCTAATTTCATTTGAAAAAATTTCGCCGTCACCCGTATTTATCGTGCCGGGGTCCACTGCGGAGGTCACAAATATTTCCGCCCTTCCATTATTGTTTAAATCGAGTATGTCCATAGAAAGGTGGGTGCCCCCGTCCGCCTTGATCTTCCATATTTCCTGCAATTCCTCTTTTACGGCATAAATCCTGATGCTTCTCCCGTCACTGGCCACAAACTCATCTGTGCCGTTGCCGTCAACATCTCCCATTGCGATCAATTGTCCTCCCGGAAGCTGGTACCTCTGCCACAACTCCGCATCCTTAAAAGTCCTGGAAATAAATTCCTCATCAGGCGCGCTTGCCGCGGCATTCTGACTTGTTTTTTCCAGCTCTCCAAATAGTTTTGCATCTTCGGTCCAATATAAATTTACCTTCAACATTATCTTCCCGTCTTCTTCAGGCGTCGAAAACATCAGGACAGCCTCTGCGCCATGACCCCGCGCAAGTTTCGACAGAGTCTCAGGTTTATAGTCCGGAGTATACAGTTCAACAATATCAAAGCGGCCGGAATCTTTTAAAGCCCCGTTAAAAGTCTCCGATACAGACCAGTCAGCATTCCTGTCCTGAAAAAAAGCAAGCTTTATCCTTGAAGAACTGATCCTGACTTTGTCGCCTTCTTTAATGTCGCCGCTTACTATGCCACAGAGGTACAATCCATCAACCGCATTTTCCTCTATGACCTCGATCCTGCCTGCAAAATCATCTGCATTGCCGATCAGTTCATTGGTCACAGGGTGATAAAAGGGTCTGCTTTCCCTGAAGACAGAAAGCCGTATGCCCTTTTTAACATGGGCTTGTTCAAGCCTGACCTTGACGACACTGTTCTCGATTTTTTCTATGACGCCGTTTAGAGGATTGAAATAATCAAGGACCATATCTCTTGCCTCTAATTCCTTACCGGTAACAGCGTCCGGGAGGGTCGTGCTGACTATTGGTCCCAAATCTGCGTGATCAGCATCCTGAGAGACTTTGTTAAGTGAACAACCGTTCACAAAAATTGCAATTACAGCCGCCAATAATAAATATATTTTCACCTTATCTCTCATTCAGTATATATCTCCATAAATAATGCCTTGTCATTTCATTGATATATTAGGCGTGCTTCCAAGGAGGTACTTAAGGTCTTCGTCCTCGAATTTTATCCCGCCTCCCACGTATATTCCCCTGCGGTTGGAATTAATCAGATTGTCGACACCGCTGCTTACAAAAAAGAATTTAAAGAACCTGTAATCGACCCCTATCCTTGCATGCGCCCTCTTTGACTCCGCTTCCCTGGCGCTGAGGTCCCACATATCAAACTTGATTTTGCCTTTTTCGCTGTCAAAAAAATAATCCGCTCCAACACCGAAAGTGTTTTCCATCAACCCGATCCTCAGGGCCAGGTCCTTAAATTTTTTTGCAAATTGCGCAGTAAATTCTACTTTGCTTTCCACCTCTTCCTCGGTCACTTCTAAACCATTTATTGTTGTCTCTGTTGTCTTTACCGATCCTCTGGGGTCAGTAACGATTCCCAGTATGTAATACTTGTCTTCCTGCGGCCGCAGCGTCAGATCAAAGTATCCCTTCCATTCACTTTCCCCGGTGTTATACTCTGTATGAAAATCCAGATACGTCCTGAGCCTTCCGACAAAATCGAATGACTTTTCCGCCTGCTTCGAAACACTGGTCAGGGAGTTATAGAGGGTGTCATCCTTCATAAGTTTCCCCAGAGTCCCCTCGCCTTCTTCCATTTTCCTGGCAATGTTGGTTGCCGATTTGGATACGTCTTTGATGTTATCCATACTGTCTTTGAACGTCTTTCTGTTTTCAGCTATAACATCTTTAAATTCCCTTGCCGCCTTGTCCAGGTTATCAACGAGTTCAGGGCCTTTGTCTCCCAGGTTCTTTGCCAGCTTTCTCATATCACTCATAAAGCCCGGCCCCTGCTCACTGAGCGACTTTGTAAAATCCTCAAGCTGCGCAATCGTTCTGGTCAGGGGCTCTTTATTATCTATCGAGATCTCTTTTATATTCGCGGTAATGACTTTCAGATTATGAATAGAATCTTTGATCTCTTCCTTCTGTGTTTCACCCAGTATGCTGTTAAGGTTTCCGGTCAATTCTTTTAAATAAACGGCTGCTGATGTAAGTTGATTTGCAAGCATTCCGACATCTATAGCAGGCACGCTGTCCGCTATCGTATCGCCGTTTCCAAGAACCGGTTCATCAGGGGTCCCTGCCTCCAGAGAAAGATACCTGTCTCCTAAAAGTCCTGCCATTCTCATATATGCCTTTGCATCTTTGTATATCTTGATGTCCGGCTCCATTATAAGTGTCAGTTTCGCCCTTCCGTTTATCAGTTCAATCTTTTCGACTATACCCGCCTCAACGCCGGCTATCTTGACCCGTGATTGTTCATCAAGGCCGCTTATATCGTCAAATACGACATACAGTCTATACCCTTTCTCCCATATAGGAGGCAGGCCGCCGACTTTAAAAGTCATATAAGTAAGAAAAATAATGACTATTATTGCAAAGAGCCCGACTTTCAATTCCGTAGATGATTTTTTCACTTATCTACTCCTTCTAAAATTATCGGGCCCTCTGCGCGGCCTTCGACAAACTGCCTGACAACAGGGTCCGGACTATTTTGTATTTCGGCGGGTGAACCTTCGGCAATAATCACACCATTATAAAGCATGGCAATTGTATCTGCAATCTTATAAGCGCTTTTCATATCATGCGTGATCGTCACAGACGTTACATTCAGCTTTTCTCTCATTTTTATAATCAGGTCATTTATGGCATCAGCCATTATAGGATCAAGGCCTGTTGTAGGCTCGTCATAAAGGATTATCTCGGGCTCCATGGCAATGGCCCTGGCAAGCCCGATCCTTTTACGCATACCGCCTGACATTTCCGACGGCATTTTATCTTCAACACCTGTAAGCCCGACCATATTGAGCTTCCGTATGGAAACTTCTTTGACCTCTGAATCGGTCATACCGGTATGGCGCAGCAAACTGAATCCTACATTCTGCCATACTGTCATTGAATCAAACAAAGCTGCCGACTGAAAAAGCATGCCGAACTTTTTTCTGATTTCATTCAATCCATCCTCATCAAGCCCGGACAGGTCTGTAGAATTCACAAGCACTGTGCCTCTGTCGGGTTGCAGCAGTCCGATGATATGTTTTAAAAGCACGCTCTTTCCTGAACCGCTGCCTCCGATTACAACAACACTGTCCCCCTTTTTCACCCTGAGATTAACTCCGCGAAGGATATAATTGTCTTTAAATGATTTATGAAGGTCTCTTATCTCTATCATTTAGAATAACCATACCGAGAGAAAGTAGTCCGATACAAGAATAGTCATGGATGAATAAACAACAGCGCCCGTACATGCCCTTCCGACACCTTCGGCCCCGCCTTTTGTATAAAATCCTTTATAGCAGCTGATAAGGGTAAATGCGGCCCCGAAAAAAAAAGCCTTGATAAGACCATTGAAGATATCCTCTGCATCCAGAAAATCCCATGTCGCCCTCATATAAGATTTGGAATTAACGCCAAGCATAAGAACACTGACCATGTAACCGCCGATTATACCCACAATATCAGTCAGGACCGTAAGGGCCGGAAGCATAATCATGCCTGACAGGAACCTCGGAACAACAAGGTATTTTATAGGATTTGCGGCCATGACCTCCAGGGCGTCAATCTGTTCCGTGACCCTCATTGTTCCCAGTTCGGCAGCTATAGCAGCTCCGGCGCGCCCTGTAACAATAAGCGCGGCAAGCACAGGACCAAGTTCCCTCGTCATTGAAAGCGCAACTACAGTCCCTACCAACCCTTCGGCGCCGAACCTCTTGAATCCTGTGTAGCTCTGCAGTGCAAGGACCATCCCGGTGAATACGGCTGTTATAAAAACTACAGGAAGCGAGTTGACCCCTATTTCAAGCATCTGCCTCACAATGTTCCTTATTTCAAAAGGAGGCCTTAACATTGCTTTTATAGTGGAATACAACAGAAGCATCAGCCTGCCGAGACCCAAGACAGGTCGCTCTATGAGCGCGCCGATATATTCGATAAATTTAATAAGCATTTTATATGGAAATAGATTATACGATATTTTGAATATTTCTTGAAATTTATTTTTTCTGACGTTTATTTTTTCAGACTGAAGTGTATTGCATTATTGATTGAAAATCTGCCTCTGTTTCTGATGCTCAGAAGCCCTCCTGAATTGTCTTGATAATATAAAAATTAAGAGATAAAATGATGCAACAAACTTTTAATCAGGAGGGGGCAACATGGGGACATCAGAAATCTAAAGAAAAGATGGGATTAAGAAAAATGCCGTTTGCTTTTACTGAAAATGGCGTTGCAATGTTATCAAGTGTTCTTAATAGTGAACGGGCGATAACGGTAAACATCCAGATAATGAGAACATTCACAAGACTTCGAGAAATACTAATAACACATAAGGAGCTTGCCCACAATCTGGCGCAGCTTGAGCGGAAGATAGAGAAACATGATGGAGAGATTAAATTGATCTTTGATGCCATAAGGCAGTTGATGGCTCCGCCGGAGACGAAGAGGAAGAAGATAGGGTTTAAGGGGGAGTCTGAAGGCTGGAATATGCCCCTCTTTGGCAAAGGGATAAGGGAGATTTTATGAGAAGCGGGCGTGTTTATACTAATTATATTGAGGGATAAAATGTTTCAACAAACTTTTAACCAGGGGGGGACATATGGAGATCATACCGCAGCAGGTTATCGAAGGCAAAATACTTATTATCAGAGGCAAGAAGGTAATGCTGGACAGAGACCTTGCTGCGCTTTATGGCGTAGAAACAAAGGCCCTGAATCAGGCAGTTAAAAGGAACCTCTCTCGTTTTCCTGAAGACTTCATGTTTCAGTTATCAATAATTGAGAGAAATGAACTGGTCACAAATTGTGACCGGTTCAAGACACTTAAACATTCCACAGTTGCTCCTTACGCGTTCACCGAGCAGGGAGTAGCCATGCTGTCAAGTGTTCTCAACAGTGAACTGGCGGTCAGGGTAAACATTGCGATAATGAGGGCGTTTGTAAAATTGCGTGAGATGTTGACAACGCATAAAGAACTGAGGCAGAAGATAGAAGATATGGAAAAGAAATACGACCATCAGTTCAAGGTTGTTTTTGAAGTTATAAAACAGTTAATTGAGCCTTCACAGAATCCAAAAAAGAAGATCGGGTTTGGGAGGGAGTCTGAGAATTGAGGGCTGATTGCTGAAGGCTGACAACTAATCTTTAGCAGGCTTGCGGCATGATTTGGAGAGAAAAGAATGAGTGGAAATGTTTATAATGTTTTCGACAAGATAAAGCAGCGGGAGAAAAAGGGGGATTAGTCCCAAAATATTTAGGGCAGTAATTGTATCAGGATGGCTATAAGAGGAGAAGTGATTTGACTGATATATGCGGAATGATAAAAACAAGACTTGATCCCTTCCCGATCCAGCATTACGAGAGATTTTCTGAGGAGAATGAGCATGAGGAATAACGAACACTGGATCACCACCCTAATCGCGGAAGCTCATAATAGTCATCCCTCGGTGACGGATCCTCTTTTAGCCAGGATAGATAAGTTGCTGGACAACCAGCTTAGCGAGCGCCCTTTACGCCCTGCAGAACTGACGGCCATTACAAAGGATCTCCTCTCAGATATGCTCCCCACTCCTTCGGGATCATAAACACTCATACACCAAACGACAGAAGAACCGAGTTGAAGATCAAGTTTAAGGATGGGTCGGAACTAATGGCCGAGATCGAGAAGAACGGCACATTCACCCTTAAGGCGGCTGCAGTAGATATAATTAATAATTGGGATTATCAACGCACGATACTTAGGCAAGACGAGGTTGCGAATTTTATCCGAGACACTAAGGGTAGTAAATACTCAGCTCTTCTGCCACTCCTCGGCCTTAATCAGATGGAAGTGGCAGCCGAAAATCTCCGACAACTTGTGAAGTCTGTCAAAAAAGAATCGAATCTTATTCAGAATAATACGGTATTGAACGATGCAGACACCAAACGGAAAAAGGTCTTTGGCAATGCCTCCGACAAGGATATTTTTGACACACTCGATGTTCTCTATTTGAGATACTGCTCAGATAAAAATAAAACAACAGACACCATAGCATGCTGCAAAGAGATCAAAACGGCTCTCGATACTAAAGTAACCAATTTTTCCACAGATCAGAAAAGATATCTTACTCTACGAGATGTAGCGAGCTTGGATTTCAAAGGGCAAATTGCTACAGTACGATCACATAGTGCCAAGCTATCAGAAGTAGTGGAACCATTTATAATCGAAAGATTGGAAATCCTCAAAGCTGCAAGTCGATTCGCAGATAAGCTGGGAAAAGAGAAGGAGATTAATTGTCCCGCTTGTGGACGTTTAATATCGGTCGAATTGTTCCAAGCACACATCATTGACGAGAAGGAACGACTTCAGGATATCCTCAATACTTTTAATAAGCGTAAGGCTTCCATTGGGACTCTATGCGATGACCTGAAATCACTCAAGTCCAGCTTGAACAAAGAGGACGTGAAGTCATGGCGTGACGAAATCTCTGAGGGGATTCTTGTTGATTGTTTCACATACCTTAATGGTATTGACTCCGAGACACTCAGAACCTCATGTACTGAGGTTGATCTCAAAGACATCGAGGACAAGCTGGTGCCCATAGTCGAAGCTGCGGTGACAGGCTCGAAAGACGCTCCACTCGATGTTCGACAACTTTCGAATGATAAGCTGACAGTCGATGCAGCTAATACAGTGATAGAGATTAGTGAAATTGCCGCCGCAGTGACTCGTACTTCTGTATTAGTTTCATTCCTCGATACTCTTGAGCAGGGCATCCGTGAAGAAATCAGGTCACAATCTGAAAAGGTGATAGATGAGATTTCTACAGACGTTCAATCCATGTGGTCCATCTTGCATCCGGGTGAGTCAATTGATGATGTCAAGCTTTATCTACCCGAAGACTCCGACAAAGCAATTGATATTGGTCTGAAGTTTCACGGCGTAGAACAAGACTCTCCGAGGCTCACACTTTCTGAGGGAAACAGAAACAGCCTCGGCCTATGCATCTTTCTATCTATGGCCAAACGAGAAGCGGATAATGATCGGCCGCTGTTCCTTGATGACGTCGTCGTCAGCTTGGATCGTCACCATCGAGGAATGATCCAAGAACTGCTTGATAAAGAATTTGGCCAGCGGCAGGTGATACTACTTACCCATGACCGTGAGTGGTACACAGAGTTACGCCAACAGCTTGACAACAATCAGTGGATATTCAAGGCACTTTTACCTTATGAGAATCCGAACTTAGGTATTCGTTGGTCACACAAGACGACGACTTTCGATGATGCACGAGCTCTGCTCATTATTCGACCAGACTCAGCGGGGACCGATGCACGAAAGATAATGGACATTGAACTCGCATTCATTGCTGAGCATTTACAGATAAGAATGCCCTACCTTCGAGCCGACAAAAAAGACAAAAGGCTGGCTCATGATTTTCTCGAACGCATCATAGCAGATGGGAAGACGTGTTTTCAGAAAAAAACCGATACTGTCTATGAATCCTACCGCGACGCAATAATAGCCTTTGAAAAGACAGATAGCCTGCTTGTGTCATGGGCCAACCGTGGAACACATACCTTTGATATTGTTCGTCCCGAAGCCGTAAAGCTAATCGATGCCTGTGAGAAAGCTCTCGAGTCTTTTAAATGTTTATTATGCGGCAAGAGCGTATGGTTTGCTGACGCAGAGGGAGCTGAATGGGTTCAGTGCCAATGTGGCCAGCTACGTTGGCGATATGGAAAGGGATAAAGTCCTATAAGCTGATACCGTGGGTCCAAACACCACAATTAATACTACTCCCATTTTATTTGATAATGATTGATGCGTCTCAAGTGAAATAGAGAAAGGATGCCCATGAAGAAAAAGAAAGAAAACATTCCAGTCAAAAGTGATTTAATTCTCTATCAGACAGAAGACGGACAGACGAAAATAGAAGTACGCCTTGAGGATGAAACCGTTTGGCTTTCACAGCAACTGATGGCAAATTTATTTCAAACAAGTAAGCAGAATATCAGCCTGCATCTCAGGAATGTCTTTGAGGAAGAGGAACTGCAGGAAAAACGAGTTGTCAAGGAATACTTGACAACTGCTGCTGACGGCAAGAATTACCGCATAAAATTCTACAACCTTGAAGCGATTATAGCAGTTGGCTACCGGGTGAAATCCCCCCACGGCACACAGTTTCGCAAATGGGCGACTGAACGGCTAAACGAGTATCTGGTCAAAGGCTTTACCATGGATGATGAGCGCCTGAAAGAAGTCAATAACATCGGCTCGGATTACTTTGATGAGATGCTTGAACGCATCCGGGACATCCGGTCGAGTGAAAAGCGCTTTTATCAGAAAATCCGGGACATCTATAAACTTGCTGCTGATTATGATCCGACTGCGGAGGAAACGCTCGAATTTTTCAGCATAGTCCAGAATAAGCTTCATTTTTCCGTTTCAGGCAAGACTGCGGCTGAAATAATCTTCGAACGGGCGGATGCATCGAAGCCCAATATGGGATTGACCTCATGGAAGGGATCAAAAGTCCGCAAGGGGGATGTTACTATAGCAAGAATTATCTGAATGAGAACGAGATTGCAGTGCTTAACCGGATTGTCAACATGTATCTGGACTATACAGAAGATCAGACAAAGCGGCACAGGCAAATATTCATGCGCGACTGGCGGAAAAAACTGGATGCCTTCCTGCACTTTAACGAACGGGACATTCTGACTAACGCCGGCAAGGTCGCCAAAGAAGTAGCGGGTAAACTGGCTCTTGATCACTATGAGGTCTTTAACCATAACCGGCTTGCAATAGAGGCGGAGGAGGAAGCTCTTGCTGACGATGAAGAGTTGAAAAAGATAGAATCGGCTATCAAAAGAAAGAAGAAACAGAGACACAAATAATATGAAAAAACATCTCAACACATTATTTATCACAACTCAGGGCGCATATCTTTCAAAGGAAGGCGAGACCGTTGTCGTCAAGATAGAC
Source organism: Nitrospirota bacterium (assembly GCA_016208905.1). Classification (GTDB taxonomy): domain Bacteria; phylum Nitrospirota; class Thermodesulfovibrionia; order UBA6902; family UBA6902; genus UBA6902. The sequence continues at coordinate 21,666 of JACQXG010000014.1, read as the reverse complement.
GGAGAAGTATCCTTGCGTATTCCAGTCCACACGCTGACAACTGTATGCTTTGGAGTAACAAAATAAATATGTTCGCAAAAGCAGCGAATTTGTTTTTTAAAATTTTTTTGTTACAGATTAAGCTGTCGCGCCCCGCGCGGGCGCGTGGATTGAAACGTTAATAATACGAAGCAAACTTCCGTATCCTTACGTTTTCTATAATACTCAGCGCCAGAAAATTGGAAAGCAGCGCCGTCCCTCCGTAACTCATCAGAGGAAGAGGGATGCCGACAACAGGCATCAGTCCGACAGTCATCCCGATATTAATGACAAAATAAAAAGTAAACATATACGTTACGCCAAGGGCCAGATAAGTCCCCTCAATGTCCCGTGCGTTTCTTGCCGTATCAAAGCCTTTCCATATAATGAACAGGTACAGTACAAACAGGAGGACACTGCCGACGAACCCCCATTCCTCAGAGAATATGGAAAAAATAAAATCAGTATGGTGCTCCGGCAGAAACCTGTAAGGTCCCTGGGTGCCTTTCGTGTATCCTTTGCCAAGAAAACCGCCTGCCCCTATGGAGACCTTTGATTGAGCTATATGATAACCGACGCCCTGAGGGTCTGCCTGCGGGTCTATAAATGCTATGATCCTGTTTTTCTGATAATCCTTTAAACCTCCCCAAAGATATTTGCCGGCAAACGGCGCAGCGATGAGCCCGATAACGAGGACCGTTATAAGGATTTTTTTCCTGACCCCGTATGTCAGGACCATTGATGTAAATATGAACAGGACCATCAGCATTGTCCCCAGATCAGGCTGTTTCAGGATAAGGATTGCAGGGAAAATAAAAAAAATGCCGACAATTTTTGATAACTTTTTTATCCCGAGTTTTTCTCCATGCTCTACGCGTGAAAAATAACGCGCAAGGGCCAGTACAACAAAAATCTTGAAAAATTCGGAGGGCTGAAATGATAAAAAACCGAGGTCAATCCACCTCTGCGCCCCCATCCCCTTCCTGCCTGCCACGAGAACAATTATCAGGAGAATCACCCCGATTATATATAGCAGGTATGCAGATCTTATAAACCACATGTAGTCAAAACTTACGGCCAGAAAAAAAACAACGAGACTCAGCATTATCCAGTTTAACTGCTTCACATAAAAAGACGACTGCTGGGTTTCGAGGAGGGGCCTGGTGGCGCTGTAGATAGTCATTACCCCTATCAGGGACAGGACAACGACTGCCGCCAGAAAACTCCAGTCAAAACCTTTTAATATCCTTCGGTCTATCATAATAGCTATCAGCTATCAGCTGTCAGCTGTCAGTCTGAAAACTAACAACTGAAAACTGACAACTTTTTCTAATCTCCTTCCACTTGCTGATTATCCTGTGCTTCTGTTGGCTGATTTTGATTAGCCTGATTCTGCTCTTCAGGCTTCTGTTCTTCCAACTTCTGCTCCTCACCGCCTGCCGCTTCCTGTTTTTCTTCTTCGCTTTCCGGTTTCGGGGGATTGAAATATGCCTCAATGACCCGCTTCGCTATCGGCGCGGCTGCACTGCCTCCGTGGCCGCCGTGTTCAACAAAGACGGCTGCGGCTATCTGTGAGTCGTGTTGCGGGGCATATGAAATAAACCATGCATGGTCCTGAGTTTGGGCAGAAAGCTTTTTCCCCCTGATCGCCCCTGCGATGACCTGGGCCGTGCCTGTCTTTCCACCTATGCTCACAATGTTCGAGCGCGCCCTGCCGCCTGTTCCTCCGCCTTCATATACGACCCCGAGCATGGCCCTTTTTATGAAATCCAGATGGCCCTGATCAACGTCGACTGTCCTTTCAAGTTCCGGGGTCTCACCGGCCAGCAAATGGGGTTTATATATTTTGCCGCCGTTGACCAGCCCCGCGGTCAGCTTCGCCATCTGTATAGGGGTAACAGTCAGATACCCCTGGCCAATCGCAACGCTGAGGGTCTCGCCCTGGTACCACTTCTCTTTTTTTGTCTTAAGCTTCCACTGGGAGGATGGCAGGTTGCCCGATGCCTCTCCGTCAAGATCTATCCCGGTCGGCCTGCCAAGGCCGAAGGCCGACGCATACTTTGCAATCGTATCTATGTTTATCCTTTTCCCGATTTCATAAAAGTAGACGTCGCACGATTCGACAATGGCCCTGTGGGTACCAACGCCCCCGTGGCCCCCTTCCTTCCAGCACCTGAACATCCTTCCGAAATATGTAGAGCCGCCGCAAAAAACCGATGTGCCCTCCGACACCAGCCCGGTTTCAAGCGCGGAAAGCAAGGTCATCGTTTTAAAAGTCGAACCGGGCGGATACTGGTTCTGTATGGCCCTGTTCATCAGTGGTTTGTCCGGATCATTAACAAGCGCCCTCCACTCGCTGCGCTCTATGCCCGCTACAAAAAGATTGGGATCAAAAGACGGGGCGCTGGCCATCGCAAGGACTTCTCCGGTATCGGCTTTAAGCGCCACAACAGCGCCGGCCTGCCCTTCAAGACTTTTTTCCGCCTCCATCTGGGCGTTGATGTCTATGGACAGCCTTATATCTTTTCCCCTCAGGGGCTTCTGTATCCTGACAAACTTTATTGTGTTACCGAGGGCGTCGACTTCCACTATTTTTTTACCTGCGACTCCCCTCAATATACTGTCATAGCTTTTTTCAATACCGGTCTGCCCTATAAATGCCTGTCTCGGCACATTGCTGAATTCGGGCCGGCTTAATTGTTTCGGAGTAGGATTGCTCAGATAACCAAGCAGGTGACTCGCCGTTCGTCCGTAAAGATACCCTCTGGCGCTTGTCACCTCCACAAGCAACCCCGGGAAATCGTTCTTCCTGGCCTCTATCCTGGCAACCTCCTCAAATGATACATTGCGTCTGAGTTTGACCGTCTCATATGGACTTGCCGAGGCCTTTGCCAGTTTCAGCACATGCTCCAGCGGAAGTCCGATAAGCCCGCCCAGCTCAGCCAGCGCCTCATTGTCATCAGGCATATCTTCCCTGACCATTGATATATCATAGGATATTACGTTCTTAACGAGGGCATTATTGTTCCTGTCATAAACTATGCCCCTCGGCGCAGGGATATCTATGACCCTTATCCTGTTTCTCTCATCGATCCTTCTGTATTCATCCCCCTTTATTATCTGGAGATACCAGAGTCTCAACAGAAAGATACCGAATACGGAGATGACAATATAAAAAGCAACGGTAATTTTTTTGTCCATAGCAGCCGCTTATAATTTCTTGCCTTACGAACCTGTCACTTGCATTCCTTTACTGTAATCCTGCATCTTTATCTTTGCTGAATACAGGGTACAATATCAATGCGGCAACAACCGTATAGATAATCTCCATGACTGAAATTCCCCATGGCCTGTTATGGAAAGACATTTTTGAGAAAGTTTCAAAACATATGTATACGATAAAAATATCCATTATTGAAAGAATTGTTATTACTATAGTATTGACGGTGATGTTCCATTGGAATATATTCTCTTTGAGCATTGCCGTGAGAAATCCTGCAAGGGATTTGCTGATGATATTCGGCCCGATGATAAAACCGCTCGCGGTATCAATTAACAAGCCTGCCAACGCCCCGTATGTCATCCCCCTTGCCTGTCCGTACTTGAACGAATAAAAGCATACGAGCACAAGCATAAAATCAGGTTTAATCCCTCTAAAAAAAACCGTTTGTAAAGACAGGGTAAGGTATGCAAAAAATATATATATCAAAAATTTGTTCACTTTTTGAGTATCACCACATCTTCAACCCTGTTGAGATATTGTGAAGGGGCAACTTCAATTAATTGGAAAATCTCGCCGCCCTCTTTATCGACATCAGTGACATACCCGATTAAAAGCCCCTCGGGGTATATCCCGTCCAGTCCTGAAGTTATAACATTTTCTCCAACAGCTACATCGATGTCCTTTACTATATATTTCAAATAGCACCTGTTGTCTCCTCTTCCTTCAAGGATGCCTTCTACCCTTGTAGATTGAAGTCTGACGGCTACGGAAGAATTAACGTCGGTGATAAGGATAATGTTGGCCCTCTCATTGAACACCCTGTGGATCTTCCCGACAGGCCCGAGCGGTGTTACAGCAACCATATTCTTGGCGATGCCGCTGCTCAGTCCTTTGTTTATCCACATAATCTGGAACCAGTTGGTCGGATCTCTCGCAAATACCTCAGCCGTTGCAATGTAATCAGCCCTTTCGGATTTCAACTGGAGAATACTGCGGAGCCTCTCATTTTCATAAGCGGCCTCTTTATATCTGTTTCTCTCCTCTTCACATTCGGCCAACCGGAGGACCCGTTCATCTTTTCCCAGAAATGGGATGTAGTTCCTGAAAAATTTTATAAGGGAGGAGCCGCCCTGTTCAAGAATTTTTAACGGATAGATAGGGAAATCGATGATACCTCTTTCACCCCGGGTACTCTGGTATGTAAGCAGACCAAAAACAAGAACAACAAAGACAGCGAAGAAGAATATTTTTTTTTTTAACATCCCCTGTTATTTATCAAAATGCTACTCTTCTTAAAATATCCAAATCATCCAGCACCTGTCCGACACCCTTAACAACCGCTAACAGAGGCTCTTCCGCGACAATTACAGGCAGCCCGGTTTCATGCCTTATAAGCGCATCCAGCCCCCTTAACAGGGCGCCGCCGCCGGCAAGAACTATGCCCCTGTCTACTATGTCGGAGGCAAGCTCAGGAGGGGTATTTTCAAGGGCGACCTTGATCGCATTAATTATGACCGTAATAGTTTCGCCTAATGCTTCCCGTATCTCATCCTCAAATATCGTTATGGTCTTTGGTATGCCTGAAACAAGGTCCCTGCCCTTTACTTCCACAGACCTGTTTTCATCACCGACCTTATAAGCCGAGCCGATCTCTCTTTTGATAAGTTCAGCAGTCCTCTCACCTATCAGTATCCTGGCCTTGCTCTTTATATGGTTAACAATGTCCTCGTCCAGTTTATCGCCTCCCATCCTTACCGCTTTGCTGTATACAACACCATGCAGGGAGATTACCGCCACATCAGTTGTGCCTCCCCCGAGGTCCACAATCATATTCCCAAACGGTTCCCCGATTGGAAGTCCGACGCCGATTGCTGCAGCCATCGGCTCCTCTATAAGATAAATCTCCCGCGCACCGGAGGCCCGGGCCGCATCCTTTACGGCCCTTTGCTCTACCTGTGTTATACCGGAAGGGACCCCTATCGCTATCCTTGGAGAAATAAAGCTCTTTCTGTTATGTACCTTTCTAATAAAATACTTAAGCATCTCTCCAGTCTTATCGAAATCAGCGATAACACCTTCTTTAAGCGGCCTCAATGCAATAATATTAGCAGGTGTTCTGCCCAGCATTTTCTGTGCTTCAAGACCGACCGCTATGACCTTGTCCTTCTGGATAGCAACAACAGAAGGTTCATTCAAAACAATCCCTTTGCCCTTCATAAACACGAGCGTATTCGCCGTGCCCAAGTCTATAGCAAGGTCATTTGAAAACCATCCCAGAATATTGTTAAACATTTAATCCCCCCTGTCTGTCCTCGACAACACGAGTTTTTGCAAGTTCATCACCCAATCTCATTCCTTCTTCACTGCCTAATATAACAAGGCTTTCAAAAAGCAGAATTACAACAACAACAACAAATGAAATAATCCATCCTATTAACGGGATCACCTTTAAAATTCCATATAAAATATATCCGACTGCAAAAGGGAAATTTCTGAGTATCGATTCTTTAAAACCGCAGGCCGCGGCAGCGCCGGTTTTGTCATTTATTATAACTTTAAGTCCTACAAGCCTCTTGCCCGCGCTCCTTCCCTGAAACAAACCGTCAGCTATTAAAAGATAGGTAATTCCGGCAAAAAACCCAACCTTTGGTATTATCTCATACAGGGCGACAATGATTAAAAAATCGATTGTCCTGGCTATAATCCTGTTTAACAAATCGGCCTTTGTAAAGTCCTGCCGGCCCCCGACTGTCTGCTCATAAAGAGATTCTGATGTGTCCATTTCTTGTTCCATCCAAATACTAACAAATAGTCTTTGTTATTTCAATAAACAGTATAATGAGATACCCTGAATTTATCAACGGCTGCTTCAATCCAGCGACTTGCTTTTGACCTGTTATTTATAAGCTTTTACCTATGGAAGATTATAGGGTGTTACTTCCCCCTGTGGACATGCTTTAAGCAGCCTCTCGGCATATTTTTTCTCAATCATAAACCCATAACTTTCAGCTTGTTTTATGGCCTCTGAATAAGACTTTTTTGCCTTATTCCTTTTTCCACATAAATAATTCACTTCGCCGATTCCGAGAACGCAGTATATCTTCCCTCTCGGGTCTTTCGTTTGTTTGAATAATTCAGCGGACGCCTTAAAACTCCCAAGCGCATTATTCATTTTCCCAAGCATCTTGTAGGTAGTGCCAACGCTCCAGAGTGTATAAGCATAACTTACTCTGTCGCCTATTTTCTTATATAAGGTTTCAGCTTTCTTAAAATATATCAGCGCGTTTTTGTAATCATCATTCATCCTTCGCGCATTACCCAGACCGCAAAATGAATAGGCAAGTCCAAACCGGTCACCAAGCCGGCCAAACATCCTGTTTGCCATTTTGTAATATCTCTCTGAGTCTTCAAACTTGTTGTCCACCCTTGAACTTCCTCCAAGACCGCAGTATGAATAAGCCATGCCCGATCTGTCCTTTAACGCCCTGAACGCTTCAAGTGATAAATGATAAGTATTGACAGCCTGCTTTATATCACCCTTTATCCTGTATGTTCCTGCCCTGGCCCATAAAGAAAACGCTTCTCCTTTCCTGTCATTCAGCGTCTTATATATCCTGCCGGCCTTATTAATCATTTTAAATGCTTCACGCCAATCACCAAGGGCCCGCAAACTCAGACCAAGCCCTACCATAGCATCAGCCAGGGAAAACCTCTCATTTATTGCCTCTGCCAGATCAAGCCCTTTCATGTAGCTGTCCTTTGCCTTTGTGAAATCGCCTTTTGCCCTGAATGTGTCTCCCATTGATAAGTAGCAGTCGAGGGTGCAGGGAATGTCCGCTTCTATTTTGCAGGCCATCAGCGCCTTATCGTATAACTCAATCGCCTTATTGTATTCCGCTCTTCTTCTGTGTTCTTCAGCTTTCTGGAAATGTTTTTTTTCTGACATTATGTTCCTCTTTAATTACGCGTAACGGTTTGCAAGTTTACCTCTTACCTCATGACTCTTAACTCATATTTTGCATCTTTCCCTGACAATTTTAGCAGTATCGGCATAGTTCTTAGAATTGTAAAAGGCGCTGCCCATTACTATAATATCAGCGCCGGCTTTCACAACCTCAGCAACATTATCGATATTGACCCCGCCGTCAACTTCAATCTCTGCCTTATAATTATTTTCATTGATTAAGTCTTTCAGCCGTTTAATTTTAGTAAGGGCTTCAGGTATAAATTTCTGACCGCCGAATCCGGGATTTACAGACATAATTAATACCATATCGACATATGGGAGTATAACTTCAATATTACTGACCGGGGTTGCGGGATTGATTGATACAGCAGCCTTGACCCCGCATTCTTTTATATTCTGTATTGTCCTGTGCAAATGTTTACAGGCTTCTTCATGTACTGTAATGATATCAGCTCCGCTGTCTGCAAAATCCTTAATGTATTTATCGGGGTCTTCGATCATAAGATGCACATCAAGCGGAATGGATGCCACCTTCTTTACTGCCATTACAACAAGTGGTCCAATTGTTATATTCGGGACAAAATGACCATCCATCACATCTATATGAACGAGATCAGCCCCTGCCCTTTCGGCTGCTATAATCTCCTCACCAAGCCTGGAAAAATCTGCTGACAATATCGACGGCGCTATCTTCACCATAAAACCTCCTCTTTCAGCTGACAGCTATCAGCCATTATTAAAACCACATTCCCCGCCCGCGGCCAAGTTTAATCTCTACAGTATCTCCTTGGTTAATAATAGCTCCTGCTTCCGGCTTCTGAAATACGACCCGGCTGCCGCTATCCTGTTCCAGCAATTGAATACCAAGCTCATTTGCCAGTATTTTTGCATCATCTATCGTCATATTAACAAAAGCAGGACATTTATAAGATACAGTGTATGGCCCAAGACTTACAAGAAAATTGATTTCATTGCCCGGTATATTACCCGACAGAGGTCTCTGAGCAATAATTTCCCCTTTTGCCACAGAATCTGAATGCACCCATGTAACCTTTTTTATTTTGATATCAAGATTTATTAAAGTCAGTTTCGCATCCTCAAGGACCTGTCCCTCAAAAGAGGGCATTGAATATATCTCCGGACCCATGCTTACTATAACTTCTACATCGGCGCCGACTCTGATCTTCTCTCCATCTTTTATTTTCTGGCTTATTATGTGACCTTCAGGAATTTCGTCATGAAACTCTTTTCCTTTAATCCTCAAAATTAATTTTCTTTCATTTAGGCGCTCTGCAGCCTCTGTCAAGTTTATCCCTGTAAGCAAAGGGACTTCGCTGGTTTTATCAAAATCAATGATTTTAAAAACAAGAAATGCAGCCACTGCCCCAAGAGCAATGAAAGATATTACGTACCCGGATATTTTAAAGAAATTTTTAATCATTGATAGTTTATTAGTTTTTAGTTGTCAGTTTTTAGTTGTCAGTTTTTAGTTATTAGTCTAAAAACTAACAACTAACACCCCTCCGATTCTCATTTTCTAAATACCGAACTTCATCCCTTCTTCAATCCTTCTTCCCTGCAAATAAGCCTTGACCGGCATAACCGGTTTGCCGGCCGGTTGAATCTCAAGAATGGAAAGCATGCCACTGCCTGTACCAATAAGGATTTGATCTTTACCAGACCTGCATATGATACCTGCTTCTCCATTTCCTTCCACAGGCACGGCCTTAAAGATTTTAATCCTCTCCTTTTCAAGAAAACTATAGGCGCCCGGCCAGGGATTCATTCCTCTTATAAAACTACATAATTCTTCCGCCGATTTTGACCAGTCAATGAGCCCGTCGTCCTTTTTCAATAAAGGCGCATATGATGCCTCACTGGTTTGAGGGGTGGCTTTTAGCTCCCCGTTTTCCAGACCCTGTAAAGTAGTTATTAAAAGAGCAGCTCCGATTTTTGATAGCTTCAGGGAAAGACTTCCGGCACTATCCTCTGCCGATATCTCTGTCTCCTTCTGCAGTAAAATAGGACCTGTATCCATGCCTTCATCCATCAACATGGTAGTAATGCCCGTTTTTTTTTCTCCATTAATAATGACCCAGTTTATCGGAGCGGCTCCACGGTAAGAGGGCAAAAGTGACGCATGAATGTTAACGCACCCCATATTCGGCAAATTGATTATCTCCGAAGGAAGTATCTGGCCATATGCAGCAACTACAATGATAAATGGATCTAATCTCTTCAGGTCCTTAATAAACTCCGAATCTCTTACTCTTTTTGGCTGTAAAATTTTAAGCCCTGCCTTCTGAGCTTCTTCCTTCACAGGACAGCTCTTCAGACGCCTTCCGCGTCCGCTTTGTCTATCGGGTTGTGTCACTACAGCAAGGACTTCATGACCCGATCCAAGCAATGTCCTGAGAGGCAAAACTGCAAACTCAGGTGTACCGAAAAAAATAATTCTCATAATATCCGTTCTCACTATAATAAGTTAAACCGAGTATATTCTAAATGTAAAATAAAAAGGGTTCAAGTGGGCAAGTGATGGAAATATAATTCACATTCACTCGAACCTTTTACCAAAAATATACTGATCTGATTGTTAAATTAGGACTAGTATTATTGAAGTGGTCAGATTTTGTTATTCTTTGCTTGCCGCATGTTCCCTTGCATACCTTTTTTTAAAAAACTCCTTCTTAATGCGACCAATCCTGTCAATCAGCAATAAGCCGTTGAGATGATCCAATTCATGTTGTAGGGCCTTTGCCAGAAGTCCGTCTGCATCTATCTCAATTGGTTTGCCATCCCTGTCAAGACCTTTCACCTTTACCCTCTCAGCCCTTTTAACGATTGTCGTATAGTCAGGTATGCTCAGACAACCTTCCTCTGAGTTATTCTCGCCTTCTTCATTAATAATTTCAGGATTTATAAGCACAATTAGTGAGCTCTTTCCCTCACTGGACCCGACATCGATAACAGCTACTTGTTTTAATATCCCGACTTGATTAGCAGCAAGCCCAACACCGGGCGCTGCATACATTGTCTCTATCATGTCATCAACGAGTTTTTGTAGTTCGGAATTAAACTCATTTACAGGCTCAGTTTTTGTCCTCAATATTTTTTCAGGATACTTTTTAATTTCACGTATTGCCATGGTTTAATTTAACCCCTTTTCAATGAAAATAACAAGTTACACATAGTAAAACAAAATATAAAAAATATAATTGTTTCATAATTGCTGTAAAAAAAATTGTTTTTATATATAATTCTTATCTAACAGATGCCAGATTTCAAAATACGCAAATTAGAGATAACAGGGTAAATTATTTTTTTGGGAAAAAATGGCTAAATATATTTTACATTTCTGTTTATTATTGTTTGCAGGATGCGCTTCTTTAGAAAAAAGGCTGGAGCTGTTTGAAACGACAACTTATAAGTACGAAAATGCCATACGGTGGGGATATTACGAGCTTGCAAATGATTTTATAAAAGTTGACGGGACAGATCAGAAAACACTGGATTTCGATAATCTTCAGGAAATCAAAGTAACCTCTTATGAATTATTGAAAAGTAGAATTACAGAAAACGAGCTGCAGGCATACCAGACCGTGGAGATCAAATACTACAACACGAATGATATGATTGAAAAAACCCTCATTGACAAACAGTTCTGGGAATTTGATAGAGATCATAAGAGATGGTTTCTAAAAAGCGGTTTTCCAGCTCTTAAATAGGAGGGATATCAGGCAAAATAAATCTATGATTGTAACTTTAACTTCCCAAATGAATATGGTTATTCCAGCGGGGTTTAAAAATAATATTAATTATTTCATTATATTATTATTCCTTACCATGCGAATGCTCTCAAAACTCTCTTTATTAAACTGTATGCTTCGATTACAGTGATTATAAATAACGCAAAAATATTGTTCTCCTCTCCCATGCCATACTACTTGATAAAACTTTTAGATCAAGGAAGTTATAATAAATTAAATTTCGTGATTCACATCACATTTATCATTAGAAATTTCTATTAATATTAAATCGTGGGGAGAATAAAATTAATAAACATATTTAAATTACAAGCTTGCACAGCACTTTTTTTCTTACTAACACTTTTGGGGTGTGGTAGCGGAGGAAGCGGAAACAACGGAAATGAAGGAAGTAAATCTACTGCGGACAACACCGGTGGGTCAAGTGTTACTATAGTTGACTCTGTAACCTTATCGTGGGATGCATCAACAACAAATAGCGACGGATCTCCACTAACTGATCTTGCTGGATATAAAGTACATTATGGTGTGTCCTCAAATAACTACACTCAGACAGTTGATGTCGGTAATTTTACAGGTGCCGTAATCAACAATTTATCACATGGGCCATGGTGTTTTTCTGTAACCGCTTATGATAATTCGGGCAATGAAAGCGGTTATTCAAGCGAATTTTGTACAACAATCGGGTAGATCCCCTGCCAGAAAGTTTTTTTACTAACCCAATAACAACATTGTTGTCCGATTTATGACAATAAGTGATTATTAATCAAATCTAGACTAATCCATTAATACCGTGATAAATTTCCTCAATATCTTAATCCAAAGACAGGTATTTCCTGTCATTAAGCAATTGAATAACCATCTGCCCTGCATTCTTAATATCTGTCTTCTCCGTATCAATGATTAAATCCGGCTTTTTGGGTTCATCATATGGAGAATCAATCCCTGTATAACCCTTTATAATTCCAGCCCGTGCCTTTTTATACTGTCCTTTAGGGTCACGCATTTCACAAATTTCAATAGGACATTTAACATATATTTCCAGAAAATTGTCCCCCTCAAAACGTTTCCTCATATACTCCCTGTCTTCCCTGTAAGGAAATATAAACGCTGCTAATACAAGCATACCCGCATCTACAAAGAGTTTAGAAACCTCAACAATTCGTCGAAGGTTCTCTCTCCTATCCTCCCTGCTGAAACTTAAATTGCTGTTCAGCCCGTGCCTGATGTTATCACCGTCCAGGACATAAACATGAGCGTTTTGATTAAATAATTCTCTTTCGATATAATGCGCAATAGTAGACTTTCCGGAGGCGGACAGTCCTGTCAGCAATAAGAGGCCGCTCTTATGATTAAAATATCGGTTTCTTTCCTGCCTCTCAACATATCCGTCATGCCAGATCACATTTTTTTTATCCATTTTTTTAACTCCTATTTCATTCAGGTAAAAAATCTTTTAGTAACGGAAGGAAATCTTTCATAGCATTCTCAGTCATCCGAATAGTAACATCTTCGCTTGTAGTAACCGGCGCTGAAAACCTTATAAATGCTGCATCGTTCCTCCTGTATTTTAATGAATTTAATATCATATATAATTTCAAAACATATTCATTCGTAATATAAGCATTTTTCATCTTATACCAATAGATAAAGATTTCCCTTTCATTACCTTTTTTATATAAGGCTTCGATGAAATTTATTTTACCCAGTTCGTCAATGTTCATACTACTTTTTCTCTCAAGCAACTTAAACCAGCCCGCTCCGGGTAAACAATGTTTTGGCGAATGGATTTGAGCGCCTTCCTTTTGCGTCCCGTAATAACCGATATAAAGAGTAAATCTGTCATCTCCTCTCTTATATTCCCTCATGATATATTCATTTACACGCAGTTTATCAAGAACAGCAGCATCAAAATAATAAGCATCGCTCTTCCACCCCTTCCAATTATGTGGAAAATCAGTAAATGCTTTCTTAAGCGGTATACTCTCGTGAAACGGAACTACGTGAAGATAGAGCGCAAGTGATAATATTATTATTGAAATTAAGAGTAATCTTTTGTTCATAATTTCTTTCTAGTTTAGGAGTAACGGAGTTGTGGAGCTATGGAGTCAATTAAATTACTCTCAACTTTTCTTACGCTTCAAACTCCCTGACTCCTTAACTCTTTTTACCTATCTTTCTTAACAAAATTGCCGAGATAATCAACATAACTATAGCAATCCCGAAAATCGCGAGCCCTGCAAACTCATGAAAAAAGCCCTGTGCGACCTCAGATCCGTATTTGTCTGCCAGAATGCCGGTCCCTATAACCCTGATTGAATTGACGATCACGGCAATTGGCACCGCCAGTACAATAAGTGCCCCCCTTTTTAGCCATCCCTCCTGAGTCAGATAGGCAAGGGCAGTCGACAGCGCAAGAAGCGATATAATAGACCTTATTCCGCTGCAAGCATCGGCTACTTCAAGTGAGATATCAGCAAGATGGATAATATTGCCCTCTCTTAAGACGAGAACACCAATCTGTGATAAAAAATCGACTGAAAATTTAGAAACAAATATTTTTAATGGAAACGCTACAGAATCATATAGGATGTAAGGTAAAGGAATCATAAAAATCAAATATAAGAATGGAAACATTATCATTTTGAAAAATCCAATCCCACATATAAATATTATTGCGCCTCCGAGGACAACAAGCATCGAAATCTTCATTGTAAATAATTCTCCGGCAATATTCCCGATAAGATAAAAAATCAGTCCACAAATTAATATTATCAGCCCCATATTCGACGGTACAAAATCAGACGACTTCAAATCATCTTTTCTTTGCCATAAAAAATAGCCTGATATAAAAGGGATAAGAAATCCGTGAGAGTAATTAGGATCATTATACCAATCCCAAACCATGTCATAGATAGACTTCCAGTACAAAAACCCGAAGGCACCTATAAATAAAACGACCAGAAAGATAGTTACATTATTTTGTCTTTTCACATTAATCCAGTAAAAAATAGGTACTGCATGTCATTATTACATTTACAGCATCTCAATCAGTATTTTTCTGAAATTTTCCATTTTATCAGTATTTATTTGTTTATCAACATCGTTAACATCAACAAAATTAAAATATCTATAAAACAAGTCACGCATCTGCTCTCTATTATAACCATATTTTTTCTCCAGCAAGGCCAACAACTCAACATTTTGCTGTCCCCTGCGCAATGCCTTGACACGCAAACTGACAACCCAATCAATGTTCAATCCTTTTCCGGCATCAACAATAAGAGCATTCCTGTCAGGTATTGAAAAAGCCTTAGGTCCTCCCAAACTCTGCCACGGTAATACTCCGTCAGCGCCTTCTAAATAAGCTCTCATGCACCACAATACAGTCTGTTGATTAGAGGTATCTATGTCGTTGAGTGAGCCATAAACAGAGTAACTAATTTGTCCTTTCTCTTTCAATTGCCGTGCACGAGCCGGATATCTGAAAAAATCTTCACTTTGCACATACATCCTGTTCAATATTCCATTTAACCAGTCATGCTGCCATCGCTGTCTCGAGATGTCCGCCCTGAAAATAAATTGAGCCGGCTTTGTACCAATTGCCTGCTGAAATAATACGCCGTAAAACTTCAAGGCCATCCAGTCATCATAAGACATAGGTTCATCCAGGTTCCACCATGACGAGGCCATCTCCCATTCCCATTTATTATTAAGATAGAACTGAAATTCGGTTTGACTCCATCCCTTCTCCTCAAAATGTTTTCCAAATTCCTTGATTATACGAACAAATTTCTCTTTATAGTCAAATGTTATCGCTTCACTCAATATCGGCGATTCCAATGCGTGCCTTGAGATTATCTCCTGTGTCTTTTTACTTTCAAACTTATATTTATAATGAGAGGCTAATTCAGACGGCCAATTCTCAAAAAATGGGAGATAAAACTTTTCTACAGGAATCCCTTTCCTATTTCCTTTAATAAAAGCTGAGCCGTCAAACAGAGGCCCAAGCCTCTTGTCATAATCCGTCCAGTCAATCTTGATTTGACCGTTCTCCGAGAAGGATATTTCCGGAATCATGTCTGTATGAACCCTTCCATCCTGCGAATAGGGAACTCTATTAATAACCGTCCTATGTTCATGGGCTATGCGATGGGCATTCATAAATTTCTCCGACCCTGCTTTTCCAGGACCTCCATAAATGTTCAGCTCAGGAACGAATGTCAGTGTCCGGGGCATTACTACATTAGCTACATTAAGATTAATATGAAGAGATTCTTCTTTAATACCACTTCTTGAAATTACAATATCTCCATGATAGGATCCTGCTTCTATTTCGGAAGGAATGGAAAGATCAACGTATATTATCTGGTTCTTTTGATTTCCTATCTGTCTTCTTTCAGTTGCAAAAACTATTTTCCCGTCACGCATAGGGATTGCCAGCTCCGGATACCATTTATCTTTCACTTTCAAATAATGAATTTGAAATAATGAAAATCTGTCAGCAGATATCTTGCTACCTGTACTGCTTTTCAACGGAATTAAATTAAATTCCAATTCATCATCAATCCGATCTGCTGCTTCTATACATATTTGAAACCCAATAATTTCACCTTTTATTCCTAACAGCGTGATTCCCCTTTTTTCTTCTGACCATATCGGATTTTTTTTGTCAAATCCTTCAGTATTTATTTCCGAAAGCACCCGGCCAGAAACAGGATCGACCTTTGTTATATCAGGTAGCACCCATACTCTGAAATTATTTGATGCCACCTTTTTCATTCTCTCATTAGCAGGAGAAGATACAGGGAGGTAGTCCGGCAAAGCTATTCGGTGTAATGACTTTGATGCATATCCTCTGACAATCGCAGGTTCAGATCTTTGCCCTAGCTTATCTACAGCCACTATCTGTATATCTATCTTTTCCTGAGGTAGCAGCCAGTCTATTATTATCTCCTGCACCGTATCTTTTGATTGTGGTTTAGGGACCCTCCAGATAGGGACCTCCTCATTATTAATAAACATATCAAAAGCAAAAATATCTTCTTTAATTGGAATCCTCAAAACGACCGCGCCATATTCCATATGTGCATTCTTTACTGAGGGAAATAATTCAATATCGAGTTTATTCGGCTTCGGCTTTTCAGCCTCTGTAAAATTAATCAGAATATAAGGTGAATATTCTGATTCTCTGGAAAACACATAATTATTGGCAAATGTCTGCCCTGACTCATCCATAATCAGAAGTCCATAAGACTTTTTTGTTATCAAGGCCTGAATTAATTCAGGAGCAATATCCACAGACCACCATAAGTCACTCTCATTTTGTATCTCACTATGGTGCTGCCATGTATTCCCATTCCCCATGGTCACATCAGTTAAATCAGAGCCTTCTCCTGCCCATCTTTGGCTCTTATAACTTGAGTAATTAAATGTGGCCCCCTTTCCAAATATATCTACGAAATACCCCCTGGATTTCCCTTCAATCCATGGAGACGAAACTGTTGAAAGTCCGATTTTCCTTAATTTATTATCGCCAGCATTACAAAGATACAACCTGGCGTTATCAACTTTTTTACCCTTCAAAGAAGATAAATCAAAATCCATGATTGCCATTTCCTGTATACCTTTGAGCTTCAATTTACTAGATGCGCCCATATTGTAATTTTCTTCTCCGGGATATGCCGATATCCATACATCTTTAGTTGCATAAAACTTTGCAGTAGCAGCATTGGCATGATCAGGGAAAGCAGATAGTAAAAAAAGAATAACGATTGTAATAATTTTCTTGATGAATATTAAATAATCTCGATTGGAAGTATCTCGCATAAGGAAGAAGGTTTTGAATTAATCCGCAAAGGGCTCTTTGCCGAAGAATTTTATTTTAATTCCATCTACGATATTGATTTTGAATAAAAACTTTGTCCTCATTAATAATTCATGGGAATTATATACTGCTTTAGTAAGCCCGCTAATTTCTGATTCTTCATAAGTAGTTTCATAACCGAATCTCTTCAGTGTGTTTGCAGCGATGCTTTCAAATAACTTTATCTGGCGTGTATTCATTTTACTTTTCCATTTGCCATAATTGCCTTTTCTTATTCTGCCTATTAATTCATTCATTTTGTTTTCATTGTATTCTTCATCTAAAAACTTATATACATCTGGAACAATTCGTTCAGCGTTATCAAGCAGATCTTCATATCGTAAAGAGTAAAGCTGGTTACTGCTCTTCAACTTGTCCAGGACATCATTCTGTCTGTTATATCTCTTCCAGCGTTCAGCACATGTCAGGATGTTATATGGCTCCCATTCCACGTTTAAAAGGGAAAGCGCTACATCCCTTCCGTCACGGACAATATAAATGTATTTGGCCGTGGGGAATAATTTATAGAGTACATCTATGTCCAGAATATAATGAGGGGTCTTGTCTCCCCATAATTTATATCCTTTTTTCTCCGCCTGTTTTATGCATATCTTATTGATTATATTTTGATAGCTAAAGTCATCAAATTCTCTATAGAAATCATCAATGCCAATATTTAGCTTCCATTGCATAACAGGCCTTTCACTTAAAAAATCTTTTAAGAGGCGTGTAAAATTATCTTTATTTTCAAGGTTTCCATAGTCATTCAACTTTCTATAGTATTTGGTAATAAAGTGGGTCTCTATAGGCTCACCATAAGGCGTGTTTTTTAGTAAACCGGCAAGCATTGTTGTTCCAGACCTTTCGCATCCTAAAATAAATAGTGAATTTTTTATCATTTCATTTAATTATCATAATGTTTAAACCAAATTAATTTGAAAATCAGAGTTAAAATAAACTACCCAGCAGCAGAGCTTCGAGGATTTCTGTCGATTAAAGAAAATATGAAGGCACTAATACGTCAAGAGTAATTTGATTATATCTTGAGAGTTCAAGAACATACTTGCTTTTTCATAAGGAGTTAACTATTCACTGAATATAAAAAATTACTATCTTAAAGATGTTGGCGCTGCAGGCGGCATTGTGTCAGGAGCAGAGCCACCGCCAATGACATAGTTAGGGCCGATATAGGAAGTACTAATTACAACATCATCTATCCAATATGACCATTTTGGAAGACCTGACTTCTGGTCCAAGTTATCTGAAAACGTTACATAATTAATCCCCGTTCCTATCTTTGCTGTCGGCATTTTAGTTAAACCGCCGGCATACCCATACTGAGGCAAAGTGTAAGTAGGGGCATTTTGTTTAATCCCGTCTATCCAAAGTTCATAAATACCATCATCCTGTCCCCATGCTGAAGCAAGTTTAAGATGAATTTCTATACAGTGCCAACCCTGTGTGGTAGCCCATGAACCATTTGTGTTAATAGCTCCAAAATGGTTTTCAACAAATGAGACAGTATTGGCACTATTCCACTGATAAGTAAATCGGCTGATACCTTGGCCTAAAGAATCATCTGTGCTATTTGTAGCAAGTGTTATTCTGGCGAAAGGATCGAATGTACTATAATCATCATCAGCAATTCCAAATAACATCCATCCCTTACCGTGCTCATTGCTCATGACACCTGTCGGAATGTTTTGTAAATTTGTCGAGGTTATGTTTTGCCATACCCGATTTAATTTCTGATAAGAATATGAGCCACCCTGTCCATTTCCCCATAATCTTGAATCACTATATTTAAGAAAATATCTGATATAAATCTCATTATATCCAGTTGGCCCAAGCCATTTGGTTAAACCCATTTGTCCGCTAACCCCTGTTAAAACATTAGGCTGTACCCTAAAGGCTGGCGTACCACCGCGTCCTTCGCCGGTTACAATTCTTAAATCACTTTCGGTAGATGATTCTTCCCAAATGTACCCGGTCCAGCCAGTAGGCTCTCCTCTTCCACTGGGGCTACCGTAAACACGGTGTGCACAACATTTTTCGATTGGAGTCCACCCCGAAGTAAACCCATTAAAATCATCCTCAAAGATGACACCACTCATACAATCAAATGGTATCAGAAACACTAACAGAGTAATTGCAAATAAAATATATATAAACTTCATATCCTTCTTCCTCCTAACAATTTTTAAGTCATTCATAAACATCTAATATTAAGATAATACAGATTGTTTTCATTAGCAGTGATTCAAATCACTGCATTGCAAGTGTAATGCCAGCAATATCAAATTGGACTATCCATTTTAGAACCAAAGAAAATATTCCTAATTTTCATTGTAAAAAACACGCCTATATATAATGTTCATGTAAAACAACAGATGAGCGATAACTGTTATAGTTTTGACATCAGTGTTGAATATGAGTCAACCCAAGTTTAACCCTATCTATGAAAGCAAGAGATCTACCTGAATAATAAAAAAAGAAAATTAAAGTGGTATTTAAAAGCAAAACTGGGTTTCCAAAGCCAAACTTTATAAGAGTTGACATACATGAGACCGCATACATCAGACAAAAATAACATAGCATATAGAAAATATTTCCCGTAATGATTGTCATAATTAATAGAGCAACAGCCAAAGAGATATTTACCAAAGAAAGCATTGCTACTTTAGAATGAATGATGTTCCATAAGCTATGAAAATCCTGTGTTCCATGCCATTTTTCACGGACAATAAAATCCTTTATTGATAATGGATATCCTGTATGAATAACTTTCAGCCGTAAATTGTTTATTATCCTGGCGCCAATGTCTTTAGCCCTGATGCAAAAATCGTAATCCTCGGCAGTATTAAACATTGGATTAAATCCATTGATTCTATCAAATAATTCCCTGGTTGTTATCAAATGTCCAGAATTTATATAATTAGGCATTTCGTGTTGCATTCTGGCAAACCAATACCTCAAAAGCCAATTGTCTTCATTCGGAACAGCACAACGAGAACCGGTTATAATTAAGGGATCGGTTAATAACAACTTCAAGGTACTCTCTAATTAATCTCCCCAGCTTGCGGTTACAATAACATCAGCATCCAAGAAGATGAGTATCCGGCCATTCGATTCCTCAACACCTTTATTCCTAGCATATGCAATTGTGGTGTTTCTCGCTTGAAGCAGGGTGACATGTTCCGAACGCACAATCTCAGCAGTCCTGTCAGTTGATCCGTTATCGACTACGATGATTTCACATTTGTATCCTTGTGAATAAGACTTTATAGCCCTTATAGATGTACCTATGCATTCTTCTTCATTCAGTGCCGGCATAATAAAGGAAATTAATACAGAATCATCTGTCATTTTTCTAATCCTTCAGAAATCTACTCTTTATTCAGTACAATCACAGCAGACCATGAGCAATAGCAAAGAAATGGAAATTTATCATAAAGGTAATCATCCAGTTTTATGAATAATTTTCTGAACACTTCGTACAGCCTTTCGCTTTTAAAGATATACAAAGGTATAAGAGAAAATATAGATGTAAGGCAAAAACCTTTAATTAAATCAACCCTGAAATATTTTTTAATAATTTTAAAGTCCTTCGGTCTTAGAGGATGTTCGAAACTGGTTCTTGCCCCGGGCGTTAACAACCTATATAGATTTACAAGTGGGTGCAGACCAAGTGGTTCGGTCATGTATATTTTACCGCCAAATTTCAAAACCCGATAAGACTCCATCATAGCCTTCTCTATATCGAGATGATGCAATACGCCCAAAAACAGTACAACATCAAAATAGTTGTCAGTTAACGCAAGATTTTCGCAATCCATTATTCCTACCTGAGCATAATCCTTCAAATTTTCTTCTTTGATTGCATTTAAAAGCTCTTTTATTGCAAGTGATGATATATCAACTCCAAGATTCCAAGCCCCTTGCCTTGCAAAGGGTGTCACTCCCCCGGTAGAACATCCCATAGTAAGGATTTTCTTATCCTTCACATCTCCCAATACCTTCAGCAGAAATGGGTACTCGTCACGGATAAGGTGTTGGAATTTTCTTGGACTTCCCCCCTTTTCTATTCTTGCGTTTTGAAATTCCGACTCACTCTCTATCCTTTTCTTTGTTTCTGTCATTTAGCTTGTTGATCAGGCAGTCATCAATAGACATTTCCGATTATATAACATCGGAACCTCTGCTCTTTATTTAGTTACATGGCCATACTCAGTCTGCTTAGCGTCATCAGGCAAGCCATTAAAATAATTATGCATTACACCAAAATTCATCAGAAGCGCCAGCGGACGGACAAACGTCCTGGATTCATCTTTAAAAGACAGAATATCCTCAATGGATTTATTATAGAAGAATTCCGCTTTTGTCTTGCACGACTGCTTCAGTGCCCCCTCAGTATATTTATATGCGTAATCGAAGATAACACTTTTGCGAATATCATGCGCACACCACGTGGAGCTGGGTATTTCAACTCTATGAAAGATCTCCTTATACGGTCTTTCATTCTCCAGCATCCACTTGACATGATGGATCATACTTTCTCTGGCATATTCGAACATTTTATCTCTTTCACCAAGATTGTCTCTCATGTCGAGATATTTACAGAGGGCTTGAAGAAAGATAAGGTAAAACCACCGTAGTTCCATCTCCTGCTGATCTAATTTATCTATGTCATCTGATGGGCTTATGAACTTCTTGATTATACTTTCAGCCCTTGTCAGATACCTTCTGTCTTCAGCAAGTTCATATGCATCAAGAAGAGTGTTTAATGAATTTGCCTCTGCCCGACCGGGTGCATAGCGATATTCGT
>JACQXG010000013.1 GCA_016208905.1 Nitrospirota bacterium | reverse complement strand
GTATTCTTCCGCCTTATCTATAATTACAGCCTGCCCTTTCATGATTATGTCAATAGCCGGGAAGTCGCCCGGTTTTATCTTTTTTGCCCCTAGCATTTCCTTCCCGGCAGGACTTAAACCATATGCGCCTGCAAATGCAAAACACTTGGCCTCATCATCATAAAAGTATAAGCTCATCCTGTTAAATTTCAGATATCCCGGGGCCAGGTCCAAAATATTCCTGACAAGTTCTTTTTCTTCAAGGCTGGTGCTTAAAGTCTCAACGAATTGAAGAAGGGAAGCGGATATTTCAGCCTCATCTCTTTTCGCCTCATACATCTCGGCCAAATCTCTTTCAGCGTTTTTTCGCTGTGTGATGTCGTGGACCAACCCGACGGCATGCCATTCCCCCTTGATGCTGATCGTTGAAGTGGACACTTCGATGGGGAATTCCGTGCCGTCTTTTTTGACTGCAATAAACTCAAGGGTCTTGCCGATGGCAGGGCCCTGCCCTGTGGCCCTGAACCCGTTAAACCCCTTCTTATACATTTCATGATATTTCCGCGGAGCAAGAAATATGTGCAATTCCCTGCCGACTGCTTCCGCTTGTGAGTACCCGAACATCCTTTCTGCGGCAGGGTTCCAATAGGTAATGCTTCCTTTGTTGTCCATAACAATAATACCATCCACTGCGGTCGTAGTTATCGCGCGGAATTTCTCCTCGCTTTCGGACAGTAATTTCAATGTGCCGGATAATGCGCGGGAAGGAAACATTTTAAAAGAGATAAAGCCTACAGAGCCAAGAAAAAATCCCAGCGCCCCGAAAAGAGCGGTATTCTTCAGGAGCGGACGTATTGAGCTGCTGATCTCAAGCCTTGCAGCAACGGCCCCTGAATCAAAAAGGTCGTGAGAGCGGGTCATCACAGGGGCAGGGACGGAAACCTGATTAGATGCTATGAGTTTATTATCGAGCCCTACAATCCGTTTTGCCTCCTCGTATTCTTTTGAAAGATGATATGACAGCGCCCCTTCAAGTCTATGCTGTGAATACCGCCAGAAATCAGGGTTTGTATTGATTAATCTATTAATAAAATACGCGCCTGCTTCCGCCTCGGTCTCAAGGACTGCGGCCTGGTACTGATAGCTGAGGACAAAATAACCGAGAGGCAGCAGGACCGTTACGGAAACCGACAGGACCAATGCCAGTATATTTGTAGTCCTGATTATTCGTTTATTTGTAATTTCCATCTTTTCCTTAAATGGGCAGATGTCCGGTCTTTGTCAGTATTGCCTTTCCTTCTTTGGAATTAATAAATTCAATGAAAGATTTAGTGACCGGGCCGGATTTGGGTCCTGTAACAATGAATAGTGTCTTGTAATATTTATAAGAGCCGTCTGCGAGGTTTTTCATGTCCGGCATTACCCCGCTTAGTCTTATTGTGTTGAGGTGTCTTTTCTCCGAGATAATCTGGGCAAGCGTGGATGTCCCGATAGCGCCCCGGACTTTCTCCATAGTGTCCGCCCCTTCCTGGTCTGTGGCAGCCACCATCATTCCCTCCTGAGATAATGACTTCCTGACAGACTTGTCCATCTCAGGAGACATCCCCTTTAGAATGATCGTATCCATATCAGACTCCGGTCGCAGCACTAATCTGATAGGGGTCCCATCGGGCCAGTTTTTTGTCTCGCCCGAAAATATTTTGGCAATGTCCTTCAAGGTAAAGTTAGTCCCTTCAATCTTCAGCGCAGTCGCAAAAACAAAAGGGGTCCTTGCATATTCAACTGATACAGCGCCCTGTCGTATTTCCGCATCCTTTAATGGCCGGCTGCTGAGGCCAATATCAAGCGCCCCTTCATTGACAGCCATTATCCCGCCTCCGCTGCCCAGGCTCGGAAGAATGACAATATTTACATCAGGATGAATTTTCTTAAATGCCTCTCCCAGTTCTTTGAAACTTCCCAAGGCAGTTCCGGTGCCCCCGATCTTTATTGTCCCTTTCATGTCTGAAGCATAAAGGTATATTGAAGTCAGCATGAGGCACAAGACAACAGCTGATGAAATAATCAAGCGAGGATAAATTATACGGACTGAATTGACTACAGTGAATTTATCAGGCTTCATACTCTTCTCCTTGATACTGAATAAAGACAATACATATGTATAACAAAATATTATCTCGTGTTATATATAGTGCATATAGTATCGGGAGAATCAGGATATTCCTTAAGTAAGTTTTATTAATTCAGCAATTAGTGGACCTAATTAGATTACGGACCTGAATTGCAGGTAATAAAGATATGAGGCCCTTATCTAATCAAGGCAGGAGAGAATGTCTTTTATCAATTCATCGACTGTAAAGGGCCTTCCATCGTACTTATTGATTTTATGCTTAAACTCATATCCTGTTTCAGCTCTCATTAACCGCGCAAACTGGCCTGTGGCATTATTTTCTATGCAGATGGTCAAAGCTGCGTTATTCAGGATATTCAGATAGTCAAATTTTTCTGTTGAAGGGAACGGATATATTTCGCTGAAATGCAGCATGGCAATTTTGGATTTCTCCATGAGCATGTCTACTGATTCCTTCAATAAACCATATGTAGAACCCCAGCCCACCAACACTGTTTCAGGGAGATTACTGCCGTAGAAATGAGGCGGCTCAATTTCCTTTCTGATGAGCGGCATTTTTTTAAACAGCCTTTTATCAAGCATTTTTATCCTGGTGTCCGCATCTTCCACCATATGACCCTCTTCATCATGCTCGTCACTGTCCGTAACGACCAGATGTTTTGCGTCTCCGGGTACTCCGAGTGGTGTAAACCCGTCCTGAGTAAATGCATGCCGCTTATATTCAGACAGATTCTTAAATGCATCGCCGCTTAATCTGTAATTGGCATTTTTAATCTTACCCAAATCGAATCCCTCAAACGTCCACTGGGAATCAGCGAGGTACTGGTCGGTGAGAATGATGACGGGTATCTGAAATTTTTCGGACAAATCAAAGGCCTTGTTTGTGAGATGAAAGGCCTGCTCCGGAGTTCCAGGAGCGAAAACAACCCTTGGAAATTCTCCATGAGCGGTATAGAGTGCAAATTGCAGGTCCCCCTGCTCTGTCCTTGTAGGGAAACCAGTTGCAGGCCCCGGTCTCTGCGCAAGAGCAATCACTATTGGGGTCTCAGTCATTCCCGCAAGTGAGAGTCCTTCCACCATCAATGCGAACCCTCCGCCCGACGTCCCTGTCATTGACCTGACTCCTGCAAACGATGCGCCGAGAGCCATATTGATTGCGGCTATCTCATCTTCGGCCTGTTCAACAATGATCCCATATTCTGCTTCCTTGTCGGCGATATAATTCATTATCCCTGTTGAAGGCGTCATGGGATAGGCTGAGTAGAATTTCAATCCCGATGCTATAGCTCCGAGACCAATTGCTTCATTTCCTGCAATCAGCAGTAAGGGCAAACGGCCTTTTGCCCCTGCATTGAACGAACACTTTGTGCAATTCTTTACAGCGAAATCATACCCTGCTGTCGCAGCATTTATGTTTCCCTTTATGACATCCTCGCCTTTCTTCCTGAAAGTGTCTTTTATTAGTTCAAACAGAATATCCAAATCAGCGCCAAGCATTCCAAGCACCGCGCCGACGGCAACAGTGCTTTCCATTATTTTGCTGCCCCCGTGTTCTACCGCCAGATTTATAAAAGGGATATCAAGGAAATGAGGACCGTCATGCTTTTGTTTTAATGCCGCAGAGTCGTAGATGATAAGACCGTTCTCCGTAACTTCTTTTTCATGCTGTAAAATACTTTCCTTATCAAGCGCAACTACTATATCAATCCTGTCTCTGGAAGCCATGACAGGATTATCGGATAATCGAACCTGGTAGAAGTTATGACCGCCTCGTATGCGTGATTCATAATCCTGATGGGTAAACACATGATACCCGGATTTTGCAAAAAGGTGCGCAAGCGTATCTCCGATGGTTTGAATACCCTGCCCCGCCTCACCGCCTATTTTTATTGAATAGTCCACAGCCTTTCACTTGTTAATGGTTTTCCTGAATTCACTTAACCAGACAATATGGCCCTTTTCCTCATTGATTAATTTATCAAGAATATCTTTTTCTCTTATGAGGTCCTTCAGGCTGTGGTAATAAAGCAGTGTTTCCTTTTCAAAAGCTGTTGCATACCGGACCGCGTCTTCTATGTTCTCCAGATGTTCAAGAGACGGCAGCGCCTTATTTTTTCCAAGAAAAAACTCCGACTCAGCAATGGCCCTTAAATATTTAGAGACCTCCTCCCAGTGCTCTACACGCCTGTCATTGACTTTCTCTTTAAGATCGGTGAAAGTCTTTTCATGTTCCTGCTCTTTTACCGCAAGAGTTTCAAAGAGCCTCCTGAGCTTTTCATCTTTTTCAAAGCGGTTTGCCATTTTCAGATATAATTCATAACCCAGCTTCTCTGTCTGGATGGCCTGTTCAAGCACTTCTCTTATAGAGTATCTTTCCATATCTTCTTTCCTTTCCTCGCCTCACAATTATTCTTTTATTCATACATCCGCTTAAGGACTCATCCATCCACGGATACCAGTCTATTTTCTGATTAGCGGAATGTTTCAGACAGGCAGACTTTTCCTCTGAGAGTCTATTCATAACAATGCTCTTGACTGAGCGTTCATCAGGCAGTGCGGGGGACTATTTTAACTGCACCGTCAGTTTGATAATTTACCGGCATTGCCATTAGTAATGACAACTGAATCATCACTTCCGTAATCATTCGGAACATATTTGTCAGCAAACCAGTCATTCTCCCAGCGGCAGGAGTCAATCAGGTACCTGAACCTGAACTCCCTGTTGCAGGGCAATTCAACCGTTGCCGTGAAATCACCGTTTTTCAACTTCTTCATCTGGTGTTCTGACATATTCCAGTTATTAAATTCCCCGACAATTGATGCCGTACCGGCGCCCGGAGCAGCATCCTTTGGTAATCTGAAAGTTACCTTGCAGAGCAGATTCGATTTCAAATACTGCTTTTTCAGACTTGTAACCGGCCCTGATTTTGGTTTGCTTTCTGTGGTCTGTTTTGTTGTCTTGCTCATTGCGGCCTGTCTTGTTGTTTTGCTCTTTGTATCTCTCATACTATAAGCAGTTTTCTTTAAGGTCTTTTTCATTTCTCCCCCCAATTATTTTATAACTCGTTATTTATTCATCCTTATTTTTTGTTTATTACTGCCAAGAAGTGTTCCCAATCGTGCGAGATGTGCTTTTTCATCTTTAATGAGAATATTAAATGCCTTTTTTGTTATTTTATTGTCCACATCACGGAGTATTTTAATGTACAGATCGAGAGAGTTTGCTTCAATCTGCATACATATCTCCAGAACATCCTGAAGCTTTGAATCTCCTTTCCTGATCAAGTCTACAACTTCTTCAATAGATATTCCACCTTCAATATATCCTTTCAATGCCTCTTGCTGTATAGTTTCATCCGTAATTTCTCTTCCTTTGATCTGACTGTAAGCTTCCAGCAATTTTGATTTATGGCCCTGCTCTGCATTTATCAGCAATTCAAATATCTGTTTTGCCTCCTCATCATCCGATAAATTCTTCATCTGTGAATAAAACATTCCGGTCCCCTCTTCAAGAGACCACGCGAGAATTATCAGCTCTTCGGGTGTTTTTCTGCCTTCCAGCAAGAACAATCCTGTTTCAAATCGCCCGGATGCCGCTAAACCATTCCATGCATCAATTCCGCCCTCCATGTAATAAATATTTTCAAATCCCTGACGCTTTAACAGTGCGGCGGCAGATTTACTCCTCGGCCCCCTCGTGCAATAAGTTACAATCGGTTTGGATAAACTCAGCTTATTTATATTATCCAACAGGCTTGAAAGAGGCATGAGCTGCGCACCGGGGATATGCCCTTCTTCATATTCTGCCGGTTCACGCACATCAAGGAGAATTGCTCCATCATGCCCTTTTTTATCCAATAATTTATTTGTCTCATCAACAGACAATTTGTTGACTCTGGTAAATAGATCTGAAATTCTCAACTGAATCTTTCCTCTTTCCGGGTATCCTCCGGTATAAAATGTCCTCTCGCTGCAAGGCGCCTTTAAATTAAAGGCAGTATTATATGCAAAAGCAGCAACCACGTCAATAACCTTGTTTTCTGTAAATAGAATACGCGATTTATCCTTCAACAATGCTGTGATCTTCCCACATAAACCAGTTCCCCGTATCATTTAAAAAGTCATACGTATTGGCAAAGATATTATAGTGCTGTTCTTCCTCATATAATAATTTCTTAAATAAAGCCTTTTCTTTTTCTGAAGCTGCTTCCGTCATTATTTTTTTATAGAACTCAATTCCTTCTTTCTCCATCTGCATTGCTATTTTAAACGCTTCAAGCTCATCTGACGTTGCTTTGACTTTCTGCATCATCTCGTCTTTCATCTGTTCAAAGACCGTTTTTATATTCTTCATGGGGTGCACATCTTCTATACGCATATCAAGTCCCTGAAGAAGTTTGTTGAGGATTTCAAGATGCCTTTTTTCATCCGCAGTTATTGTCTCAAACATCTTCCTGCCTGCTGGATATCTTGTTTTCCGGGCAGCCTCAGTGTAAAATCTGATCGCGTCCGTCTCCATTTTCCTGGCTATATCAATGGCATTCATATTTTCGTTTCCTCCATCTTAAAATTAAAACTATAAAATAAAAACAGGACTACATCTTGATAAAGCCCATTATATCAGATAAATATGACTATGCAAGCCTGTGTATAAGTCACAGACATTTCCGACATAGTCCACGAGGTGATCAATAGGTCTTTTAAGCCCTGAAGCTCTATCAAAAAACTGAAAGGGTCTGTCTAATGTGTTGTGTGGATGAAATATTTATAAGTCGAAGAAACATTAGAAAAATATCAATATAAACAAAATTGGTCGGGGCGAGAGGATTTGAACCTCCGACCTCACGGTCCCGAACCGTGCGCGCTACCAAACTGCGCTACGCCCCGTTAAAAAATTTAACTTTCAATAATAGCACACTTACTGGATGATCGTCATCAGTAAGCATTTCATAAATAAACTTCCCCCGGAATAACGGACACACCGAAAGGTTAGGTAAAATACTAAACCTAAACATGGAGGTGTTAAATGAAAGAAGGAAGCTGCTGTTTTTTACGCTTTGATGAGTGTAAGTGGAAATAGCTAACTAATAAATTAATTGACAAAAAACTGCAATGAATCGGCTATAATAACCGATATTACCGGATACCCCTATTTGATCTCACTATTTAGTCCGATCAGTCTCGTAATATTAATCCGGTATGATGTTAAAACTACAGCATTTTTTTAAAAGCATGGCGCCTGACCATTTTGATTTATAAAATAATCAATATTCTGTCCGTCAAATAGAAAATGTTAATAAACTGATTCTAAAGTCCGGCATGAATGCCCTTACATATAATTAAAGAGAGGGTATTGATCTGGGATATTAAGTCCCGCACGTCAGAGGCGTTTGAATATGTGGGAAAAACGCTTGTCATGTTAGGGGGGGAATGAAGACCTTGCGAATTAAAACAATTATAATTCTGTTCCTTGCGCTGATCTTACCAAGTGGCATATCCGCCGTCGATATAACAAATGATTCAGCCGACATCTATGTGCCGTTGAAGACTATCTTAAATAGAGGCGGGAAGATAAAAACACTGGACGGTCATTCAATTGTAATCTCAGTATCCTTCAGCCCTGACGGGAAGATGCTGGCTTCAGGCAATTATGATAAAACCATCATCCTCTGGGATACTGCAACAGGGGAAAAAATAAGGACCCTGAAAAGCGATGGAATTGCGATCTTTGTATCCTTCAGCCCTGACGGCAAGACACTGGCTTCTTGCGGTGATAAGATCATTCTCATCTGGGATGTTGCTACAGGACAAAAGATAAAGACTCTGACCGGACATTCAGACAGCAGCGTTAATTCCTTGTCCTTCAGCCCTGACGGGAAGATGCTGGCATCAGGCAGTTTGGATAAGACCGTTATCCTGTGGGACATATCAAAAGGGAAGAAGATAAAAACTCTGATTAGCGGTCCATACAGTGTCTATTCAGTATCTTTCAGTCCTGACGGCAAGACACTGGCTTCGGGCGGTCCTGGCGGAACCGTTGTCCTCTGGGATGTTGCTACAGGACAAAAGATAAAGATGCTGAGCGGGTATCCGGGCAGCAGCGTCAATTCCATATCCTTCAGCCCTGACGGGAAGATACTGGCTTCTGGCGGTTTGGATAAGACCGTTATGCTGTGGGACATATCAAAGGGGAAAAAGATAAAAACACTGAATAGCGGTCCATACAGTGTCTATTCAGTATCCTTCAGTCCTGACGGAAATACTCTGGCATCTGGCGGTCTTGGTGGGACCGTTGTCCTCTGGGATGCAGCAACAGGAGAGAAGATAACAACGCTGAACGGGCATTCGGACCGCAGCGTTAATTCCATATCTTTCAGCCCTGATGGAAAAATACTGGCTTCTGGCGGCGAGGACAACACAATAATTCTTTGGAATATGGAAATAGCCGGGACCGTTTCCTTATGGCAGGACCCTCCGCAAAAGGGTGAATTTGAGACGAATGATGAACATAAACAAAGGTTGCAGAACTTTAGGGGGAAGATGGTCCGGTTTAGGACCAATATTCCTTTTGGAACTTATAATGCGGACAAAGAATTTTTTAAAGCTGAGATTTTTGGTAACCATGCATTCATTCAGGTCCCAAGGGAAACCGCAAAGGACCTGGCAAGAAGGAAAAAAAGGCTTTACATTGAGGGAGCGCTGGAATATTTTAATCCTGAGACGGCAAAACTTGTTAATCCCTATATTATAGATGATATGACGGGTGAGAAATTTGCTTTCGGTAAACACACAGATAAGTTAATCGCCGCATCAATTCCGGATAATCAGGCCTTCACAGGGAATTTAAATGCCGTCCCCGAACTTTCTTACGAAGCGGTCATCGATGATTCAGACCATGACGGCATACTCGAAGGCGGTGAAAACGTTGCCCTCAGCGTAAAAATCAGAAATACCGGTAAGGGCACTGCAAAGGGGACCGGGGTCGTTCTATCAGGAGACAGCACACTATTGAACGTGATTGGAAGAAGCAGGGACCTCGGCGATATATTGCCTTCAGAAGAGAAGACGGTTGAATTTAAAGGCGTTCTGCCCACGGAAATTCAGGCAGGCAATGCTGAATTCGAAGTTACTGTAAAGGAAGGCAAGGGTTATTTCCCTGCTGAGAAGAAGTCTTTCGTAATGGCAATGAAACCGGCGGAGATCAGAGAGACAAAGCAGGTGCTCTCGGAATTAAGCGATGTTGACATCATCCCTTCAAAGATCAACAATTTCACAAGAAACAATTCTTATGCCGTAGTTATCGGAATAAGCCGTTACCGGGATGAAATTATTCCTGGAGTACGATATGCGGAATCGGATGCTCAGGCAGTAGCAAAATATATCGAGAACATCGGCGGCATACCGAGGCAGAATATAAAAGTGCTGACCGATGACAAGGCAACCAGGAGCGACCTCGAGGCATACATAGAAGACTGGCTTCCCAAGAGGACAGGTAAAGACTCTGAGGTATTCATCTACTATGCCGGACATGGGACACCCGATCCTGAAAACAGTGATGCGTATTTAGTGCCGTATGACGGTCATCCGGACTTTAAGTCAAAACTCTATCCGCTCAAAAGGATGTATGAAGCGTTAAACAAGCTGCCGTCCGGGCAGGTGGTCGTAATGCTCGATTCGTGTTTTTCAGGCGCTGGAGACAGGAGCGTTACAAAACAGGGCGCACGACCGATAAGCATCTCGATTGAAAATCCAGTGTCAGCCGGGGGCAAGATATCGGTGCTGGCAGCGTCGACCGGGACCCAGATAAGCTCTGATTATGAAAAAATGAAACACGGATTGTTTACTTATTATTTATTGAAAGGGATGAAGGGAGGGGCCGATGCGGACAACAACAAAACCGTAGCGCTCGGCGAATTGTTTGATTACCTTAAAGAGAACGTGTCCAGGACAGCTTCGATTGAATTAAACAGGGACCAGACCCCGGTCTTGCTGCCACAGGACTCTTTCGTAAAATTTGAGATAACCAGGGTCAGGTAAGGCAGACCCTCTCCCATGATCGCGACAAAGGGGAAAGTCAATCTGCTTTCCCATAATATTCAGGATGCAGTAATTACGGAATGATGCAAGATTTGTCCTGTCTTGATCCGTCCTTGCGGATCAAGAAGGGACGGTGAAATATCGCGAGGGAATAAAACAGGCGAATGCACTTAACTAAAGAACAGGCAAATTTACAATTAATAATGAACATTGAACAATCGGCAATTAAGGACAAGGGTCCCGTCATTGCTTATTACTCATCATCCGTTCGTCTTTGCGCCCTGTGCGGTTTTTTATTTGTTTTTTTTGCAGTTGTGAATTCTTTATATGCGAATTCTGATGACCGGGTTGCGGCCGGGGGATCTGCGATTATTTTCGGGGACAAGAAAGATATAGCAAGGGACAAGGCAGTCAATGACGCCTTTCGCAGGGCAATTGAGCAGGTGGTTGGGGTCATGGTCAACACGGAGATTGCAGTCAAAAATTCCGATCTCCTGCACGATAAAATATATTCTCAACACTTCAGATTCATAAAAAACTTTGCTGTTACTGAAGAAAGGACCGAGAAAGACAAATTGATTTTAAAAATTGTGGCAAATATCAATATCAACGATCTTGAAAAAGACCTTGATGAAATAGGCCTGCATACCAGGAAATATGAGAAACCGAAATTCCTGCTGCTGGTCTCTGAACAAAACGTAATTAATGATAAACCGTCCGCCTGGTGGGACAGCAGCAGCGCAGCCGGCAGGGGGATAGTTGAAGACATCCTTATACGGAGGCTTAAGGAGAAAGGATTCACGCTGGTAAATCACCAGAGTATTATCACGGTAATAAAGAGCGACCCTGCATTGTCCCAATACCTTGATATTAATTTGAGCGGGGACACGGCGTTAACGCTTGCGTCTATGGGCGAGGCTGATATGATAGTCATGGGCCAGGCCGTTGTAAAGGAATGCCCTTCGATAAAAGACACCACCCTGCATTCTTGTCAGGCGAACATCTCCTTTAGAATTGTAAATGCCGATAATGACGAGACCATCGCATCTGTTTATGCAAGTGCAGTGGCCGCCCATGTGGATCCCTTTACCGGAGGCTCAGAGGCATTGAAAAAGGCGGCAGCCGAGATGACAGACAAGCTGGTAACGCATATTCCCGCAAAATGGCAAAGGCGCACCGGAATCACAAATAGTATAAGACTTTTAATATCCGGACTGGATCCCGTCAATATGCCGGACTTCAAAAGATTTCTCAACGAAAACATCAGCGGGATTGTAGAAATATATGATAGAAACTATCGATACGGCACTGCAATACTTGATATGTCGGTAACGGGCAGCGTAAAGGATTCTGCAGAGGGATTAAACAACAAAACTTTTAATTCCGGAGTAGTACAAGTATCATCATCTATTGGTAATGTTATCAGCATAAAGATTTTAAAGATGTAAACAAAGAGCAAATGGTTATTAGTTATTCTGCATGAACTATATATATGGAGGTCATAAAATGAAGAACAGGATTTTTATCATTCTTGCCGCCCTTATGCTGGCTGTTTACGGTTGTGCAACGCCGGGGAATGAAAGCTTTAATCTCGGGCAGGAACTTGCCGGACAGGACAGGCTGGAAGAGGCAATAGCGATGTACGAAGAGGCCCTTGTTAAAGAGCCTGATAAACCTGAATACAAGAATGCGCTGGCAAATGCAAAGGGCGTCCTGTCCAGTAAACATATGCAGAGCGCAAAGTCGATTATGGGACAGTCTCCGATTAATTATGAGCAGGTAAAGGCGGCCCATCAGATAATTGAAATGTCGAGCCGCCTTACACCGGAAAACCCCGATGTCGTAACTCTTAAGAAACTCATTCAATCTGAAATGGACAGACTGATTAAAGAGACTGAAACAATGTACTATGATGCGCTAAAGGCGCTCGCTGATAACAGATGGATCGACGGCTATAAAAAACTGAATGAGATAAATAAAATATATCCCGGCTATCTTGACATGAGTATAAGACTCAAACAGGTTGAAGACGAAGGGGTCTATTTTTATTTAAAAGAGGCGGAGAAACTTAAAGAAACTGATGATTGGGCGGGGGTAATAACTCTCCTCACCGCGGCGTTTGAGATCGCGCCTGACAACGCAGACCTGCGCACGCGCTTAGATGACGCGATAACAAGGAATACTCCTGATTATTGCATTACCAGGGCAGAGGAATTTTCCGCGAAGAAGGAGTGGGATACGGCAATAGGTCTTGCGCAGAAGGCATATGATATGAACCATTCTGACAATATCGGCCGAATTCTC
The DNA here is from genome assembly GCA_016208905.1 of Nitrospirota bacterium. Classification (GTDB taxonomy): domain Bacteria; phylum Nitrospirota; class Thermodesulfovibrionia; order UBA6902; family UBA6902; genus UBA6902. The sequence goes on along the minus strand of JACQXG010000013.1, from coordinate 43,986 downwards.
GCAAAGATAAAACAGCAGGCTGGAATGTTTTATATGGACCAGTTTAAGCTGCATATTGGGGAAAAACAGCTCTATAGCGCATACGTGAATTTAATGACCGCCCTGTCTTACAATTCTTCTATTATAGATACAGGAGAAACCGCAAATACCGTAAACACATTCGTTGAAGACATAGTTGCAAAGGCTGAGGCATATGAAGCAAGGGGATACTTCGGTAATGCTCTTTCATGGTATGAAAAGGTCATAGAGATTACCCCAAAACATAGAAGCGCCATCTATAAAGTCCAGACGCTGAAAGACAGCATCAAGGATCGGATCGTCAAAAAGATCGCCATAATGGACTTCACCCCCCCGTCCAGCAAACTTGACGTAGGCAGGATAATAACGGACAACCTTCTTTCATATATAACCTCCAATGCAGGCAGTGACGTCAAGATCCTGGCAAGAGACGTTTTGGGCGCCATCCTCAAAGAGATTGAGTATGGCCAGGCAGGCATTTATGATATTGAAACAGCAAAGAAGGCGGGCAAGCTGAAGGGGACGGACATATTCATCTTTGGCGGCGTACTTAATTACGAAGTAGACAAGAATGTCTCAGAAGGGTATCAGATGAAGAGCGTCGTGGTCGGCAAAAGATCTACCCCCAATCCAGCGTATCAATTCTGGCTCATGTCACAGAAAGGGGGAACGTCTAATGAAGTAGAGATGAAAAACGCGCCGCCGGCAATGATAGAAGAAGAAATAAGGGAAACAATCAAGTATAAGGTCGGCACCGAGAAAAAGATAGCAACGGTGGCCGTCTCATTCAGGGTAATAGACATAGAAGAAGGAGAGGTTGTAATTACTAAGACCATAAAAGAGCAGAAGGATGTGAAGGATGATTATTCAGAGGGCGCCGCATTTGCAAATGTCCCGTATGACCCGCTTGAAATCCCGATGGACAGCGAGCTGCTGGGAGAGGTGACACAGAAGGTAGTCGAGCAGTTGGGGTATATGGTGCTGTCACGTTTTCAGAACCTTCAGGTCCAGTATTATTCCAGCGCCGAAATGCTGAAAAAGAAAATGGAATATGAAAGGGCGGTAGAAAAATATATTGACAGTATTTATATAGAGGATACGAAAAACATATCAAGCCCGCTTTCGAAAAATGCCGGAAGCGAGGTGGCGAAATTACTCCTGCAGATTGAATACGCGAAAGCGCAGGAAAATATTGACACCACCAAAGTGCTGGCAAATATTGAATCCAGGAAAGAACAGATAAGTGTTGACACATCTAAAGACCAGGTAAATATTGCCACACCTGATGAACAACAGCATGAACCAGTTGTCCGATAGGAGAAAACAGTGAAAAAAGGTATCATCCTGTGTCTTGTGACAGCGTTGTTTTATATTGTTCAGGCTGACGCGTCCGATACCAAACCCAGGGTCGCAGTCCTCCTTTTTGTCCCCCAGAATATGGAAGCAACTTCACTCATGGAGACCATACCGACCGTTTTGACATCGGCTTTCAACAGGACGAATTATTTTAAAATTGTGGAAAGGAGAATCGTCGACAAGGAAATTCTGCTCAAGGGATACCAGATCAGCAGTCTTAAAAATGAGGAACTGTCAAAAATAGGGGGCGCCCTGGGGCTTGATTTTATAATATACGGAGATGTGAAAAAGGGCGCGGGCATTGTAACAGTTACTATTAATGTGCTGGATATCAAGGTACAGACGCCTTGTTATCAGAACACGCTGGCTGTTTCGGAAGGGGTGCTCAACGATAAATTAATCGAGATATGCAATGTGATTACCACCCGTACCATTGAGTGCTTCAACCATATAGCATCCGTCAAAAAGGAAAAAGAATATGTCGAAGTTCCATATGATTTAAAGGTCTCGCAGGAGGACAAGAAAATCAGTCTTGCCTGGAAATATAACAGCATCCAGCACATCAGCGGATTTAAGATTTACAGGGCAACGGGAAAACATGAAACTTATATGATGATCGGGGCTGTTCCCGGCCTCAGCTTTGTAGACTCAAACCCGCCTGTAACCGAGTCGGTTTATTATAAAATTACCGCAGTATATATAAATGGGATGGAGGGCAGACCATCTGATATAGTTGATGTGAGACTTGCGGGAGAACAGATGCCGCCAATATTTTTAAATATTATCCCTGATATCAAATCGGCCCATCTGAAATGGAGGGCGTATCCTAAAAGCAGCGGCTCAGGTTTCAAGATATACAGAAAAACCGCGGAAGAAGAATTCAGGGAAATCGCATCCGTGTCCGATGACAATTCGAAATACACGGATAAAGGGTTGAATGACGATACATTGTATAATTATGCACTCTCTTCCGTTGATTCAAAAGGAATAACCGGCGGCCTGTCGGCAATACTCAAAACGACCACAATTAAAGCTCCTGATGGAGTCACGGCGGAAGGCGGCAAGATAAGGCAAATCTTAATAAGCTGGAATGCCCTTTCGTCTGATGATGTTAAAGGCTACCATATATACAGGTCTGCGGACAAGACGTCAGGGTACAAACAAATTGCGGACATCAACGATAGGAAATCCAATAACTATTTTGATAAGAAAGACTTGGGTGACCTGGCCGAGTACTGGTACAGAATAACCGGATACAACAGCGAAGACATGGATACGGACATGTCCAATGCTGTATCTGCCGTCACAAGGGGCAAACCCCCGGTACCGCAAGGGCCTGCGGCAAAAGACCGTGAACCGAGAAAGGCGTCAATCAGATGGGAAATTGTAAACAGCCCTGATGATGAAATTATGGGATATGCTGTCTTCAGGTCAACAGAGGAAAACGGAAAATACGAAAAAATAGCCGGGATACATAAACCCGAAGAAGGCTCTTTTATTGACATGGAACCACCACTGAAAGACAATACCCTATATTACTACAGGATATCATCTTATAATTCGGCAGGTGTCTACAGCAATATGTCCATTCCCGTATCTTCGACAACAAAGGCCCTGCCGGGTATACCAACGGGCCTGTCTGCAAAAAGCGGTGAAGTAAAACAGATAACGCTGGCTTGGAACCCGAATTCTGAAGAGGACATAACAGGATACAATGTCTACAGGGGGAAGTCAGAAGATAATTTTTTCGAAAAACTTGCCTTTGTTAAAGGCAGGACTGATTATATTGATGCCGGCCTAAAGGACGGCGACAGCTATTTCTATTCTATAGATGCAGTTGACAAGGATAATCTAAAAAGCGGACTATCTTCACCTGTAACCGCTGTATCAAAGCTGCTTCCGGTAAAGCCTTCAGGACTGAGGATATCAAATAAAGACGGCAGAAAAATCTTGCTATGGGACGCTAATCCGGAGAAGGACATAAAGGAGTACAATATCTATAAAAAAGGTTTTCTGGGGATATCCCTGAAAGTGGCAGCTGTTCAGGGCAACTCATGGATTATTGAAGGAATACGGGGAGGGGCAGAAATTTTTTTGAGAGCCCTGGATGAAACAGGGCTTGAGAGTAATGTATCGGACCTTTTTTTTATAGAAGGCATAAAGTAGTCCGGCATAGTGCATGATTTGAAACTATTGAAATATATCTGCAGCCCTAACCTATTGATTATCAGAAAGGAGATATACATGAAGTTAAAAATATATCTGATTATCATTCCCTTTATTATTGCCTCAGCTGGAAGTTCAGTTAACGCCCAGTCACGTGAGACAAAGGACACATCTAATTCCCAGCCGGGACGGTATCAGCTCTTTCAAGGTACATACACGAGTCTGGACCTAAGAAGGCATGAGACTTCTACACATGTAGGGATTTTTCTGCTTGACTCCAGGACCGGGAACGTAAAACGTTATGTAAACAAGATAGATGAACAGGGGAAATACATAGAGACGTGGCTCCCTACAGAGATCTCAGTAGAGAAATAAGATCTTAAGCCCGGAATAAACAGGGATACTGAATTGATGGCTATATGAATTTATCAAGAAAATATTTTATGTAAATAGAACGTTTCGCTGGAAGTCAGAAGCGCTGGTAGCAGCAGCCTTGGCAGTCTCAAGGTCTATGACATTTTGATTGAACAGGTCCATTAAATGCTGATCAAACGTCTGCATGCCGTACTGGTCCCTCCCGGATTTCATATAATCCTTGATAAAATCGGTCTTCTCCGGATTTTCAATGCAGTCCTTGATTGTCAGGGTATTACGCATTATTTCAACCGCCGCTACTCTCCCATTGTCGTCTTTCCGGCGGAGGAGCCGCTGCGAAATCACGGCCCGCAAGGCATCTGCCATTCTGAGTCTTACTGCTTGCTGTTCGCTCAGGTCAAAGGCGCTGATGATCCTGTGGATTGTCTTGGGCGCGTCTGTCGTGTGGACCGTTGACAGGACGAGGTGGCCGGTTTCTGCGGCCTTTAATGCTATTTCTATAGTAATTGTGTCCCTCATCTCTCCTACAAGTATGACATCGGGGTCCTGGCGCAGGGCAGCACGCAGGGCGATCGAGAAACTCTCTGTGTCAAGCCCGACTTCCCGCTGAATAATTGAAGCCTTAATTTCCTTATGGAGATATTCGATGGGGTCCTCAATCGTAACGATCTTGCACGGCCTGGTCTGGTTGATAATGTTAATCATCGCAGCCAGCGAAGTAGATTTACCGCTGCCGGTAATCCCCGTTACCAGTATAAGCCCTCTTTCTTCAAGTGCGATGTCCCTGATGACCGCCGGCAGACCCAGTAACTCAGGGGTCGGGATCGAAAAGGGGACTACCCTTAATACAACTGAAAAAGACCCCCGCTGCCGGCAGATATTTACACGGAAGCGTGAAACCCCGGAGAGCATGTAAGAACAGTCGCGGTCCTGGAGACCATTAATGACCTTATCGATATTCTCTTCAGAGAAGCTGGGTGACGTCAGCAAAATATGTCTTACTATGGCCTGGCACTCGATCATATCGAGCGGTTTGATGCCGAGCGGGGTTATATTTCCGTTGATCCGGTATTTCCATGAGGATCCCACGCAGAGATGAATATCAGATGCCCTCATCTGCACACCCTCGGCAAGAACTTTGTTGAATTGTTCAATAATACTGTCCATTATATACTCTTTAATTTACCCCGTAATATTTATTGTCTATCTTAATAGTCGACAAAATTAAACTAATTCTTAACCTGTCAGGCAGCATTACCAAATATACGATAATATCCTGCGGTTAATTCATATTGTCCTGATCAGGTATCACAGGAAAGTTATCTCCCTGGCAGCTGAAGTTACGACAAAAACATTTTTGTTATTGCCTTGCAAATCAGCTGGTGTCATGAAGAAACCCTGCTGATCATAATAGTGAAAAGGTGTATAACCTATCATTACTTCACCGTCAATAAATTCAACTTTGACCTTATTACCTCCCCAGGGAATGAAATCCTTATACATGTACTTATAGTTTTTGTTTCCAATAAAACTTTTCACATGGAACACTGCTTTCAACTTATCGGTTTCAATCTTTATTACTTCGCCGTCCAATTGTTTCAAATGGAAAAAAGTTTTGTCTGGAGAAAAGTCAATGGTTATCCCTTTCATTAACGATTTATCTTTGAATCTTATTATTATCTTGTCTTTTATCACTAACGCCCTCAACCTTTCAAAAGACAATTTATTATTGATTATTATATTAGAAAATAAAAGTAATTGCAGTCACCAAATCATATTTATAACTTCCCGTGTCCTAATCCTTTAAACACATTATTTAATTTTCTTATTAATTAATAAATATTAAATAATAGTACGTTTATTTCTTTTTTCTGTGGTATAATTTAAAACTTTACTACAAAGTTGATTGATTTTACAGTAATTCTTATTACCTAAAAAGGAGATTAAAAGGATGATCATTATCGGCGAAAAAATAAGCGTTATTGCTAAAAAAGTCAGAGAGGCGATGAATTCCCGTGATCCTAAACCCATTCAGGAGCTTGCTTTGGCCCAGTGGAAAGCAGGCGCTCATTTTATAGATGTCAACATCGGCCCTGCCGAGGAGAACGGCGAAGACCTCATGAAGTGGATGGTCGAAAGCATACAGCAGGTCGTTCAGGCCCCGCTCTGCCTGGATACTACAAATACATCTGCGCTTGAGGCAGGTCTTAAGGCGCATAACAACGCCTGGGGAAAACCCCTTATTAATTCTACGTCAAACGAACCCGACAGGTTCGCCATGCTTGAGCTGGCCGCAAAATATAATGCACTTTGCATAGCATTGACCCTCGGCAAAGGCAGTCTGCCGGCTGATGCAGAAGAGAGATGCGGAATAGCCGCTGAGATTATGGCAAGGGCTGCTGAATACGGCGTCCCCATGGAAGACCTCTATCTCGACCCGCTCATTCTCCAGGTCTGCACAATGCAGGACCAGACCAGGCACGCTATAAAGGCCGTCAAAATGTTCCAGGAATTAAATGATCCACCGATGAAAACAATCGTGGGTCTCAGCAATGTATCAAACGGGGTGCCGAAAGAGATGAGAAGCCTGATAGACAGGGTTTATCTTTCATTATTAATGTATGAAGGATTGACCGCTGCCATAGCAAACCCTCTTGACAGAGACCTCATGAATGTCGTCAAGACAACGGATTTGTTCCTGGGGAATACGCTTTACGCGCATTCGTATCTGGAAATGTAAAGAAAGTGTCAGTGTCAGTAATTAGTGAAAGCAACTTACACTGTTACTAATAACTTACACTGTCACTATAAACTGACACTATATTTATTGGAGGTATACCATGTCATTTGTTGTCCCGAAAGAATCTTTCAATGGAAAAGTTCTGGCTGTTGATTTTGGTAAAGATGATAAGGCGCTCGCCATCGGCGGTGAGACCTGCCTTCCCTTCCTGTCATTCGAAGGTGAAATACCGCACAAGCCGGTCATTGCATATGAAATCCAGGACTGTGTTCCGGATGACTGGCCTGACACCGTAAAGAACGTATATAAAGATGTAAGCGGTAATCCTGTTACCTGGGCCAAATACTGTCAGAACGAACTGAAGGCAAAGGCCATAGCGCTCAGGCTGTCAAGCACCCATCCTGACAGGGGCGACCGTTCAGCGGAAGATGCGGCAAAGACAGTCAAGGATGTGCTCGCAGCAATTCAGGTCCCTTTAATTATTCTCGGTTCCAACCATATAGAAAAGGATGCGTCTGTCCTGGTTGCATCAGCCCAGGCAGCAAGCGGGAGCAACTGTATAATCGGAAAGGCGCAGGAAGGCAATTACAAAACTATAGTGGCCGCTGCACTGGCACATAACCATAAATTGATTGCCATGTCGGAGCTTGATATCAATCTCGCAAAGCAGTTGAACATCTTGATAACTCAGATGGGATTTGACAAGGCAAAGCTTATTACCGATCCGATGTGCGCCGCGTTAGGGTATGGTCTTGAATACACATATTCAGTTATGGAAAGAATAAGGCTCGCTGGGCTCGCTCAGAACGATCCAACAATGCAGCCTCCTATAGTGGGTGACGTTGGAATGTATGTATGGAAAATCAAGGAAACCGTTGCATCCGAAACGGATGTACCTGACTGGGGCGCTCTTGAAGAAAGAGGCATTGCATGGGAAACGGTCACAGCAACATCGATGATCCTCGCGGGCACAAACCTGCTGATCATGAGGCATCCCAAGGCAGTGGAGAATGTCGAAAAAACCATAAACGAACTTGTTTAACATTACGATAATTCAGAATTAGATAATAAATGGAGGATTTAAAATGGCATTAACCGGAGTTCAGATATTCAAACTTCTTCCAAAGACAAACTGCAAGAAATGCGGCTTTCCGACCTGTCTCGCATTTGCAATGAAACTGGCCCAGGCCGGTGTTGATATTTCAGCCTGTCCCGATGTTTCAGAAGAGGCAAAGGCGACACTTGGCGCTGCATCAGCCCCGCCGATTAGATCATTCAGTCTCGGCACTGGTGATAAGGCGGTCAAGCTGGGCGCGGAAACCGTAATGTTCAGGCACGAAAAGAAATTCGTAAATCCCTGTGCCATTGCTGTCAACATAAAAGATGATCTGAGCGAAGATGCACTGGCAAACATGGCGGCTGAAGTATCAGCTTCCGAAATCGACCGTGTAGGCCAGAAACTCAGGGTTGATGCAATCTCAATTGAATATGCCTCAGGCAGCAGCGCCAAATATGAAGCAGCTGTGAAACTCGTGGCAGCAAAGGCCCCCGACGCTGCCATTATATTAAATTGTAAGGATACCGGGGCTATGGAGGCCGCTGTCAAGGCGGTTGCAGCAAGAAAGCCGCTGATTTACTGTGCTACCGACGGAAATGCTGAGGCAATGGCACATATCGCAAAGGCCAACGGATGCCCGCTTGTCGCTTGTGCGGACGGACTTGATGCCTTAAGCACGCTGACAGAGAAGATCAAGGGTCTTGGAGTGGAAGATATCGTACTCGACTCCGGCGCAAAGTCCGCAAAAGAGATCATTGAACATAATACACAGATCAGGCGCGCGGCCCTTAAAAAGAGCTTTAAGCCGCTGGGTTATCCAATCATTAACTTTGTCATGAGAGATGACTCAATTCATGAGGCCTCAATCGCCTCAGTTGCCATAGCAAAGTACTCTTCAATTGTCGTATTGAGCGATATCAGTAAATGGAAGGACCTCGTGCTCTTCTCTCTCAGGCAGAACCTGTACACCGATCCTCAGGTACCGATGCAGGTCGAGCAGAAGGTTTATGAAATAGGCGAACCTAAGGCTGATGCCCCGTTCATGATTACGACCAACTTCTCATTGACATATTTCATAGTTTCAGGAGAAATAGAAAACAGCAAGGTCCCCAGCCGTCTCGCTGTAATGGACTGTGAAGGACTGTCGGTCCTTACTGCATGGGCGGCGGGTAAATTCACGGCCTCCAAGATCGCCCAGTTTATCATTGAAAGCGGCATAGCTGACCAATTGGCCCGCAAGGAACTAATACTGCCCGGTCAGGTCGCAATCCTGAGCGGCGCCCTTGAGGACAAGCTTGAAGGCTGGAAGATCACTGTCGGTCCGAGGGAAGCCAATGCAATTCCGACGTATCTTAAAGGCAGAGCATCCTGATTTGTGCAATCGGACAAATTGACAATAATCATTCTAAACTGATAAAATTTTTTCTCTGTCAGGTGGTTATATGGAACAGAAATATAGAAGTCTGCACATTAAATTAACGCCCCAGCGGCTTGCGATCCTGAGTTTTCTGGACGGAAACAAGACACATCCCTCTGCAGAAGAAATCTATAGGGCCGTTACAAAGAAATTTCCAACAATGTCCTTTGCCACGGTCTACAATACGCTTGAAGCTTTAAAAAATAAAGGCACTGTTCAGGAACTTAAAATAGACAATGATAAGAGAAGGTATGATCCTGACATCAGTTCTCATCATCATATAATCTGTACGAACTGTAAAAACATCCTTGACGTACATAAAGATTTCAGTATTGATCTTTCAGAGGATTTAAAACAAGGATTTGAATTATCAGGCAACAGTATAGAATTTTACGGTTTGTGTCATAAGTGCCGGAAGCACCATTAATTAGTATCTGTTGCGGAAAGTGATAATTTAAAATTAACATGTCATTTCGAGCGAAGCGAGAAATCTTAAGCTGTTGAAATGCCGAAAGATTTCTCCCTCTGGTCGAAATGACAATCCGGTTACGGAAGTAATTTATGGTTTCCGCAACAGAAACTAATTACAGTATTGAGTCAGGCATAGGTTTTATTATCTCTTTTTGCCTTACCCTGCTGAAGAAATTGAATTCATGATATATAGGAGGTTGAAATGTCAAAACTGATAGCATCTGCTGCGATAAGGGCATCACATTCACTCTTTAAAACAGCGGAAGAAATGCTCGATAAAGCTATCGCCGAAAAAGGCAAGGACTTTATTTTTGAATTCCCGGACACAGCGTTCTATCTTCCCCAGATATACGCGATGACTGCATTCCCGGTCAAGACACTTGCCGATATGAAGGTCGCCCTGGAAATGGCAAGGGAAATGCTCCATGATTTACCGGAAGAAAAACTGTGGAAACCGTATCTCGGAGAGGCGCTCGATTCCGGAATGGCGACCCTGTTCTGTGAAGAAATAATACTGGCCCTTAGGTATATCAACGGGCTTGAGCCTGTGACAGACCCTGAGACAGGTTATGTCTACAACGGCTTTATTACAGATACCATCCAGAGAAATCTCGGAATCCAGCTTGTTGACGGCAGAATGCCGGGCTTTGCAGCTATTATAGGAGCAGCGCCTGATGCCGATACAGCCGTGAAAATCGTCCGGGAACTGCAGGAGAAGAACATCCTGATTTTCCTGTCGGGTATGGCCAAAGATAAAGAAGGCAAGCTGACAAACGTGACCAGGCAGCTTCTGAGTAAAAAAGTTGAACTCGGCTGGGAGACATACATTGTCCCCCTCGGCACTGATACGGAACATACGCTTTATGCACTTGACTGGTCAATCAGGGCATCTATGATCTTCGGCGGAAACAAACCGGGCAATTACAAGGCCCATCTGAAATATACGAAAGACAGGGTCTTCGCATTCGCCCTTGTCCTTGGTGAGCTGGATGATACTAAATGGTCAACCGGGGCAGGAGCCATCAACATGGGGTATCCTGCAATTGCCGATACTGACATACCTGTTATACATCCTACAGGCGTCTGTACATATGAACACGTTGAGAAAGAGTTCGATCACAGCAAGATCGTCCAGAGGGCCTTTGAAGTAAGAGGGCTGAAAGTCACTGTTGAAAAGCCCCCTATTCCCGTTGCGTACGGGCCTGCCTTTGAAGGTGAGAGGATCAGGAAAGAAGACATGTTCATCGAGTTCGGCGGCCAGCGTACTGCAGCATTTGAATGGGTCAGGACCAAAGAACTGGAAGAGATCGAAGACGGCAAGGTGACCCTTGTCGGTACGGATGTTGAAGAAAGATATAAAAAAGGCGGCAAGATGCCCCTTGCTGTTGTAGTAGATGTGGCCGGCAGGAAGATGCAGAAAGACTTTGAAGCAATTATCGAAAGAAAATTCCATCACAATATAAATGAGGCCCAGGGACTCTGGCATATGGGACAGCGCGATATCATGTGGATGAGGATCAGCAACCAGGCCTATAAGGACGGCATCACACTGGAACACCTGGGAGTAATTCAGGCAACAATGACCAAGAACAGGTTTAAGGCCATTGTCGACAAGGTCCAGGTGACCCTGTACTTTGATGAAAAAGACGTGCTTGAGCTCCTGGAGCAGGCAAAGGCGGTTTATAAAGAGAGAGACCACAGGCTTGCCGGACTGACGGATGAATCTGTTGATCTATATTATTCATGCCTCCTGTGTCAGTCCTTCGCTCCGTCTCATGTATGCGTTATCAGCCCTGAGCGTCTCGGTCTTTGCGGGGCTTATAACTGGCTTGACACCAAGGCTGCTTTTGAAATTGACCCGACCGGCGGCAACCAGCCCATCAAAAAAGGCGAGGTGCTTGATGCGAAAGCAGGCAGATGGGCGGGAGTTGATGAATATCTGAAGGCCAACTCCGCAGGCGCAGTTGAATCACTGAACCTTTATACGATCATGGACAACCCGATGACCTCGTGCGGATGTTTCGAGTGTATAGTCGCTATCGTTCCTGAGGCAAACGGCGTAATGCTTGTCCAGAGAGGTCATACCGGAATGACGCCTGCCGGTATGAAGTTCTCCACACTGGCAGGAACAGTCGGCGGAGGCACTCAGAACCCTGGATTTATGGGAATAGGTGTAAACTTCATCACAAGTAAAAAGTTCCTCTATGCCGACGGCGGCATAAAGAGGATCGTATGGATGACAAAGAACCTCAAGGAAAGGCTCGGCGATGAATTCAAGCAAAGGTGTGCAGAAGAAGGCGTGCCTGATTTAGTAGATAAGATTGCAGATGAAACCAATGCTGAGGAATCTGAGAAATTAATGGAGTTCCTTGCAAACGTCGGACATCCGGCGCTTGAAATGGACCCGATGTTTTAAATAGCTATTAGCGATTAGCTGATAGCTCTAAGCAAAAAAAGGATAAACTAATTAGATGGCTAATAGCTTATAGCTAAAAGCTTACAGCATTTTGAGGAGGATACATGAGCAACCACAAACCAATAAAAAGCGCTTCCACTTCAGCAGAAGAAATAATCGCCTGGGGTGAAGCCAATAAGATGGAGACCTGCTTTGACCGCGCGCAGAAATTAAAGCCCTGCCCTGTTGGTGAAACCGGGGCCTGCTGCAAGGTTTGCCATATGGGACCATGCAGGCTTATCGGTAAGAACGCCGAAGAAGAGGCAACAGGAGTCTGCGGCGCGTCACTCTCTACCGTAGCGGCAAGAAACTTTGTGCGAATGATCGCTGCCGGTACAGCAGCACACTCAGATCATGCCAGGGACATGGCCAACACCCTGCTGGCTGCTGCAACCGGAGAAGTCAAGGATTTTAAAATTACTGATATCAGGAAACTTTATAAAGTCGCGGGTATCCTTGAAATAGAATTTGAGGGCAGGCCCGTCAACGACGTGGCCAAAGACGTTGCCGAGACATTTCTGCAGGACTTTGGCCGTCAGAACGGTCAGATCAATTATTGCAGAAGGGCCCCGAAGAAAACGCAGGAGAGATGGAAGAAATACGGCATTGCTCCACGCGGTATAGACAGGGAAGTTGTCGAGGCAATGCACCGGACAAACATCGGTGTCGACCACGATCCCGACCACCTGTTGACACATGGTTTAAGGACAGCCCTTGCAGACGGCTGGGGCGGTTGTATGATATCCACAGACATTACCGATATATTGTTCGGCACCCCGAGACCGATAAAGGCAGAGGCCAGTTTCGGAATCTTCAAGGAAGACGAAGTCAACCTCGTTGTCCATGGTCACGAACCCACGCTTGCTGAATTGATCGTTGATGTTGTCTCAACCGATGAAATGATCAACTATGCAAAATCCAAAGGCGCCAAAGGGATCAACCTCGGCGGCATGTGCTGCACTGCGAATGAAGTGCTGATGAGACATGGCATTCCAACAGCCGGAGGTTTCACGAACCAGGAACTCGGCATCATGACAGGACTGATCGATGCACTTTCAGTTGACGTTCAATGCATCATGCCTGCTATTACAAAGCTTTCCGAAAAATTCCATACAAAGATCATTACCACAAGCCCGAAGGCAATGATACCGGGCGCGATACACGTAGAACATGATGAGCACCATCCCAGGGAGACCGCGGAAAAGATAGTCAGAATGGCAATCGACAACTTCCCGAACAGGACCACAAAGGGAAGCCATATAACACAGAAGTTCCCTCTGATCGGCGGATTCTCCGATGAATATATTGAATACATGCAGGGCGGAAAATGGCGCGGGTCTTACAGGCCTTTGAATGACGCGATAATGGCCGGAAGAGTGCGCGGTGTCGTAGGCCTTGCAGGCTGTGACAATCCAAGAGTCCAGTCTACGGGTCTTCACAAATTCCTTGCAGTTGAACTTATTAAAAATGATGTGCTGATAGTTTCTACCGGCTGCGGGTCAGCGGCATGCGGGACCGCCGGCCACGGCAATGGCTGCTGAAGGCGGTCTCTCCGATGAGATCGGCGGTATGCCTGCAGTAGGTATAGCCCCGGAATGGATGTCCGAGAAGGCCATCGCAATCGGCTGCTACTTTGCTGCATCCGGTGTTCCCTGCATCTTCGGCGGTGAATCACCGGTAGGGGCAAGCAAGGCCGTCACAAAGATCATGACAGAAGTCTGGATGGAAAGGTATATGGGCGCGCTCCATTTTGAGCCGGACCCGGAAAAAGTCCTTGCGATGGCATTAGATTACATAGACAAGGCAAGGGAAAGGCTTAAACTCAGAAAATACGAACCCGGTAAATTCGGCGCGGAAAGGGTCCTTATGGACATGGCTGCAAGGAGAGAGATCAAGGCAGCCCATGCCGGGGTTGGAGGTATAAATGAGTCTGAAAGCTGATGAAGTCCTTGGACATATAGGCGCTGTACTTAATGATTCCCAGAAAAACAGGGGGATACTGATACACGCCTTTCAGAAGATACAGGAGGAGCACAATTACCTGCCTGGAGAAGAGCTGGAAAGGCTGTCGAAAACTCTCGGCATCCCGATGTCTGATGTATACAGCACTGCGACATTTTACAAGCAGTTTTATTTCACTCCGCGCGGGAAGAAAATAGTAAGGATATGTACCGGCACCGCACGGCACCGCATGTCACGTGAGGGGTGCAGACAAAGTCCTTCATAAAATAGAAGATGAGTTCTCTTTAAAAGAAGGAGAAACTACATCTGATCTCTCAATGACACTCGAAACTGTCGGATGCATCGGCTGCTGCGGGCTTGCGCCTGTCGCGACTATCAATGAAGACATTGTCGGCGAGATAGACATGAAGAAGCTTGATGTAATTGTCGACAGCATCAGGACAGGACATGATCTTAAATCGGACGATGATTTAAACCGTTTCATCGGTTGGAACTTCTGGAACGGATGAAACAGATAAAACGATTTTTTATACAAGGTGGAATAAATGGCAAAACTGAATAGTATAAACGAACTAAATGCACTGAGAGAAAAATTAAAAGAGGAGACCTTTCAGCCTGACAGGATAAGGGCCAGGGTATGCTGCGGGACTGCGTGCACCGCGACCGGGGCGCATAAGGTCATTGACTCCTTTGAGAAAGAGGCTGCAAGGACCGGTACTGATCTTGAAATAGTAAAAACAGGCTGCCAGGGCATATGCCAGAAAGGCCCTGTGTTAAAAGTGGAGCCGCTGAACATCTTTTATCAGAGGACCAAACCAAAAAATGTTCCATGGATTATGAGCTATTCCATGCTGGGTAATATGCCATACCGGCAGGGACTGTACCGCGACAATATCCTGAGTGAACCGGTCCCAGAGATGACCGATATCCCGTTTTATAAAAAGCAGAAACGAATTGCCCTGAGAAATAATGGGGTAATAGACCCATGCAACATTAATCATTTCATAGCCGTAGGCGGTTACGCAGGACTTGAAAAGGCCCTTTCATCCATGACTCCTGACCAGGTGCTTAACGAAGTGGACAAGGCCAACCTCAGGGGAAGAGGAGGAGCAGGTTTTCCTGCCGGGAAAAAATGGCTGCATACAAAAAAGGCTCCCGGTGATATAAAGTTTATTATCGCCAACGGTGATGAGGGCGACCCCGGGGCATTCATGGACAGGTCCATCATGGAAGGAGACCCTCACAGTCTCCTCGAAGGAATGGCCATTAACGCCTATGCATTAAGCGCCCGATACGGGATCATTTATGTCAGACATGAATATCCCCTTGCAGTAAAAAATCTTCAGATCGCGATAAACCAGGCTGAGGAAATGGGGCTCCTCGGTAAAAATATTCTCGGCACGGACTTCAGCTTTACTGTAAATATCAGGGAAGGCGCAGGCGCATTTGTATGCGGTGAATCAACAGCGCTCGTCGCGTCTATTGAAGGAGAGAGAGGCTACCCAAGACCAAGACCGCCAAGGCTTTCAGAGCCGGGTGGAGGCCCCTGGGGCTATCCAAGCAATCTTAACAATATAGAGACCTTTGCCAATGTCCCGGTGATCATTGAAAAAGGCGCAGACTATTTCCTTTCTATCGGTACAAAGAACTCTTCCGGGACAAAGGTCTTCGCGCTTACAGGAAAGGTGAAAAACACAGGCCTCGTTGAAGTGCCAATGGGCATTACTCTGAGAGAAATTATTTTTGAAATCGGCGGCGGGATACTTGAAGACAAGGCCTTCAAGGCCGTTCAGACAGGCGGACCCTCGGGAGGCTGCATACCAGCAGAGCATCTGGATCTGTCAGTAGATTTTGACTCCCTCTGGAAAGTAGGTTCCATGATGGGCTCAGGCGGTATGGTTGTTATGGATGAAGACACCTGTATGGTTGATGTGGCCAAGTTCTTTCTTTCATTCACCCAGTCTGAATCATGCGGTAAATGTCCTCCTTGCAGAATAGGCACTTACCAGATGCTTGAGATACTGAAGCGGATCACTTCCGGCCAGGGCCAGGACGGTGATATAGAAAGACTCGAGGACCTGGGCAATAAGATAGTGGCCGGCTCGCTCTGCGGACTCGGAAACAGCGCACCCAATCCTGTACTGACCACAATCAGGTACTTCAGGGAAGAGTATGAAGAGCATATTCATGACAAATACTGCCGTGCCAAGGCCTGCAGCGGCCTCGGCCTGTTCAGAATTGAAAATCCGGAATGCATCCTCTGCGGCCTCTGTAAACAGGCCTGTGCCTTCGGAGCGGTGAGAGAGTCAAGAAATAAATTTTTCATTGACCAGGACTACTGCACAAAGTGCAAGGCATGCTATACAGTCTGCCCTACGGATGCGGTGAAGATAGAGAAACACAGAAGGAAGAAAGCAGCGGTCAGCAGTCAGCAATAAGCGATCAGCTTTTTTTGTAACCGTCCCGATATTTCGCGACGGTAATAACATACACATAATTACAGCTATAGATATTTATTAATAGAATTTCAGGAGTATAAAATGACTGAAAAAGAAGCTACACCAATAAAGATGGAAGATGTTCAGGCAAAGGCTGACGAGAAGAAATGCCCAGTTCAGCGGTCTCTGGTATTCGTCGAAGAATTCCTTGCCGGTCCGATGTGCGGGAAATGCTTCCCCTGCTCCATGGGCAGTTATGAGGCAAGGATAAGGCTTAAACGTATAGTTGACGGCAATGCCGGTAATGAGGACATTGATAAGATCAACACCATTTCTTCCCATATGCTGGTTGCCTCCATGTGCAAAAGGGGCAAAGACACTGCAAAATACGTACTTGAAAATATTGCGTCCTCCGAAGTAGCAGATCATCTTTCAGGTCTTTGCGCAAAAAATGAATGCGTACACCATGTTAAATACATTATTGTCCCGGAGAAATGCACAATGTGCGGCGACTGCCTGGACGCCTGTAAAGACAATGCAATATTAGGCGAAAAGAAGAAACCATATCTTTCCGGCTACACGCCCTTTGAGATAGTGCAGAAAAGATGTACAAAATGCGGTGAATGCATGAGAGTCTGCAAATATGACGCTGTAAAGCTCGTGTCTGCCAGGGAGATGGCGGAGAAGGAACCGGCAGGAGTTAAATAGAGTTAAGAGTTATGAGTTAACAAATTTAATATTGAATATTGAATTTTATATAAGGGGGTTTCAATGTCTAAGAAAATAAATCTGACAATAGACGGCAAACAGGTCCAGTCCGCTGAAGGCACGAATCTTATCGATGCCGCTGCATCAGCAGGGATACACATCCCTAACCTTTGCTACTTAAAAGGGATGAAGGGCATCGGCGCATGCAGGCTCTGCCTTGTTGATGTTGAAGGCGGAAAGGCGCCGGTTGTCGGCTGCATAACAAAAGTAAAGGAAGGCATGGTGGTAAACACCGCGACCGAAAAACTGCAGGAGATGAGGAAGTTCATCATTGACCTTATCCTCTCAATGCATCCCCTGGACTGCATGACCTGCACCAAGGCAGGAGTATGTAACCTCCAGCAGTATGCCTATAATTTTGAAGTTAAAGAATCCAATTTCACGAGAAAGAAATTCGGTTATCCGGTTGATGAAGCCAACCCGTTTATCAAGAGAGACCCCGACTACTGCATCCTCTGCGCAAGATGCGTGAGGGTCTGCAAGGAACAAGGAACGAATGTTCTTGATTTTATGGGCAGAGGGGTCGGCGCAAAGGTAGCAACCGCAATGGACAAGCCTTTGCAGGAATCTGAGTGTACATTCTGCGGAAGCTGTGTTGATGCATGTCCTGTTAATGCGCTTCTTGAGGCTGACAGGTGGAGAAAAGGCAGGGAATGGGACTATACAAAGAACAACTCCGTATGTCTTTCCTGCGGAAACGGATGTGATATAACTGTAAGCTCAAAGGATGGGGCAATCGTAAAGATAAATTCCGGGGCTGCAGAGGGCTCTGTAGAAAAATACATCTGCGCTATCGGCAGGTTTGGTTTTGAATCCATATCTTCTGATGCAAGGATCACCACGCCGATGAAAAGGGTCAACGGCAGCCTTCAGGAAACAACCTGGAAAGAGGCCCTTGATTTAACGGCTGAGAAACTGACAAAGGCAGGCGGAAAGACCGGTATTGTAAGCACCGCGGGGATACTTAACCAGGACGCCTTTATTCTTTCAAAGCTTGCTACCGATGTAATTAAAACAAAAAACATCGACACGATTGCAAGCCTTTATGCTGACGCTGACTCCATGAAATTCTCCGACAGCGTTGACTTTGACGCCGCGGATGTAATTGTCCTTGCCGGGCTCAATCCTTCCCAGTGGGAAAGGACGCTGCCGGCATTGGATGCGGGTATAAGGAAGAGAGTTTCCAGGGGGGCAAAACTGATTGCTGTTAATTCAGGTGAAACCAGAATTGCTTCTGCCGCGAATATAAGCGTGCAGGCAGATGAAGCCTCAACCCTGGCACAGATAGCCAAGGCCCTCATTGATAAGGGCAGTAAAGCAGGTAAAGATATGGCAGATGCGGTTTCCGGCCTGTCCGTAACTGAAGATATCGATAAGGCGGCAGACCTGATAGCAAAGGCCGCCCAGCCTGTCATATTCTGCGCCCCTTCCCTTTTTAATGCGTCCAGGAACCTGTCTCTGCTTATTGATATTAAAGTAGTTGCCGTACCGGCTGAAGCAAACGCAAGGGGCGTTGCAGCAATGGGCCTTACGACGGATGGCAAGACATATCAGGAGATGACATCAGGAGGTGTAGATGTCCTTTATGCTATAGGTGAGGTCCCGTTAACAAAGAGGCCCAATGCAGGTTTTCTTATTGCCCAGACTTCTTACCTGACCGAACTCGCAAAACAGGCGGACGTGGTATTGCCTGCCGCCACGTATCTTGAGTCTGAGGGAACTATTACAAATTATCTAGGTAAAGATAAAGATGTAAAAAAGATAATAGAGCCTGCCGGTGATTCAAAACAGCATAAAGATATCTTTATACAGCTTTCCAAGGTATTGGGAACCTCTATAAAAGAGACAGCAAAAATAAAGAGCGCTCATGAAACCAGCAAACCGAAGTTCACTCCATTTGAGAAGAAAAAGGGGCTTGACTCCAATCCTGCGGATATTATCGAAGAGATCAACGTGAATGTAATAAATCACTCAAAGCTCCTCTGGCTCAAAGAGGCACTGAAGGCAACAGTATAAATAATAACAGGGTTCGAGGGTTCGAGTGATTAAATTATATTCTTTTTCACTTGAATCCTTGGCCCCTAGATCCCTTGAACCCTTTTCATATTATGGCTTACATCCTCATCGACGGCTACAACCTGATCGGTATCGCCCACGACAATCTTGAAAAAGTCCGTAATGATCTTATAGAGAAGCTCAAAAAATATTCGGATATAAAGAAACATCATGTCACTCTGGTCTTTGACGGATGGAAGAGCGGTCAAAAAGACCAGACTGAAATTAAGACCCGTGCTTTGACCGTCATCTATTCCAGGCTCGGTGAAATAGCCGACCTCGTTATAAAAAGACTGGTCAAATCATCAACTTTTCCATGGATCGTTGTAAGCTCTGACCGGGAGATTTCCGAATATGCGGAAAACCATGACCATGCTGCTGTGTCCTCGGCTGAGTTTGAAGAGAAACTTTACCTGGCCCTGAGAAATCCGGTTGATGACTCTGTTAATACCGGCCTTATCGAGGGGTCTGATTCATTTAAAGATAATGATGATGAAATTGACTCCGTCCCTACCCGTTCCAGGGGGAACCCAAGGCAGCTATCAAAGAGGCAAAAGAATAAATTTCAGGCGCTGAGGAAACTCTGACGGAATTTTACTCCTCAAGAAATCTTTTCAGTAAATTTGTCTTTATCGATATCCTGCCGTTTGATGATTTTATGATGCCGCTCTTCTGCAGTTTGCTCATTATTCTTATACATGTCTCAACGGTTGTGCCGACCATCTCGGAAATTTCCTGCCGCGTCAACGGAAAATCTATTTTTCTGAATCTGTCATCATCCACCCCGATTTTCTCAGACAGTTTAAGCAAAAGGGAAGCGATCCTTTTTTCCACTCTTTCAGTCGCAATATTTTTCAGCATTTCGTGGGCGTCTCTGAGTTTGTCACTGAAATATTTTACAATCTCAAGCTTCAGTATAGGATACTCATCCATTATCTTCAGCAGGTTCTGACGGCTGATCCATATTATTGTGGTTGACTCCATCGCCTGGGCAGATGCGGGAAAGGGTTTTTTGTCCAAAACCGCAACGCCTCCAAATATATCACCCGGGGACATGATCTCAAGTATAATGTCCTTGCCCATCATTGAATGCTTGAGGACCTTCACGCTCCCTTCCGCCACCAGATAAAACTTGTCTGACGGGTCTCCCTCGGAAAATACGGTCTCATTGTTTTTATAAGTCACTTTCTCAAACAGTCCGCTTATGCTCTTTAATTCTTCATCCTTAAGAGAAGAAAATATCTCACTCTTTTTCAGTGTATCAATTATCATTGATGTTGTTCTCCGTAGTCTGTTTCATAACCGATAATATGTTTCCGGCTTTCTCCATATCTTCATTTCTTACCAATAGCCTTATCTCCCCCATTCTTCCTATGTTTACAGGGTAAGGGCTGATTTTTTGAGATTCCACGATAACCTGGATCTTTTCCGCTTCCAGCAAATCTTTAACAATCTCAGCCTCTATATTGTCATATGTAAAAAACAACTCAGTCCATTCGTCCATTAATTTCTTCTTATTTTGAATTTATCAAAATTATATCATACTAAACGTATATTAAGAATATATTTGTGTATTGTTAGATTAGCATAATATTTTTCATACAGCGGAGTATGAAATCAGATTCAGGTCATCAGATAACGTGCGATATTTTTTGATACTATCTTCTGATTTGGGAAATAACTATTGTGTTGCAAAAAAAAAGGCAAAGAAGACTGCTTCCCTGCCGTGATATTTACTATTTTATCCCTCGATAAAGCTATTTAATTACCATTATGATCCCGGTTATTTATCTCATCTGCTAAATCCTTGGCATCTTCCATACTGTCTGCATCAAGATTAATAATTACATTTGAGATCGCAATATTTGCATCTCCTACGGTCGACGTTGGTCCGGCAGCAGGATCAAGCAAACGCAGTATTTGCAATTCACCCGTATGTAATACAGTAGCCGGAGATAATGTAGCTGCAATATTCAGCAATAATGCTGAATATTGCTGTTTCGCTTTTTCCAGCATCGATTTTTTACCTAGTGTACCAAGGAAATTTATCAACAGGGATGTATCACCTAAGTATACATTCAGAACATCAATACTGGGTCTAACGGCTATAATGCTGAATCTGTCTCTTTGTTCGACATGGTTCTTCCAATACCCGATGGTCCTTGTTCCTGCCGGAGCATTAACAACCGGCGGGGTCCCGTCAATTATTCCCTGTACATTTAAACCTGAAGTATTATCACAGATGTTTACGCCAGGTGGCGGTGTTATTCCCATAAGCATTCCTGCAAAGTCCTGGGAACCCAGAGCAGTTCGGACATCTGTTATATACCTTGACTCATTACCGGTTTGAATGTTTGTAGAGATACCAGACAAGTTGAAGACCTGGCTCGGATTGGTAGTATCTAAAACAGGAGGGTCCAGTACCCACGTAGCTCCATCCCATAAAAGAGTCACCGCTAAATTTGCACTAAAATAAGTAAACGTTCCATCTCTTACAGTGATATTCGTGTCTGCAAAGTGAATTGCATATGGCGAAGCACTGCAATTACCAGCAACAGCATTAAAGCTGACCTGCTTCCCAAGAATAGTTTCCACTCCAGGGGTGTTAGTTGTGGCCGTAGTGTTATTCAGGTACTCAATTAAGCTGACTGTCCCGTTCACACTTAGCGTTACAACAGATTGAGATGTGTCCGGATCGATAGATACCGTTGTACCTGCCGAACCCACAAAATGTGCCTTAGGCAATGATGACGACCAGGCACTTCCCAATCCCATTGCCATAAGAACAAACAGAATCATTGACATTACAATTACTCTTTTCATTTTTTTGCCCTCCTTCTAAATATATTTATACCTTCAAGCGCTTACTATCCTCTAAGTCGTAAATGTTTTTCCGTCAAAAAAATTACTACCACTCAGAATATCATAAAAAAAATTTACAATTCGTATGTATAAAAAAACCATGACCTATGTCATGGTCAGTAAAGATAGACCCTCCAGTAATCAGGATTATTTATTCATTATTCTCTTAAAATAACGCCTAAAAGAAAATGTTGCACCGCCGATAATAAACAGAAGCGCACTTAATGGTTCAGGTAATGCAGCTATCTTTGAGCCTGGAGCGCCTATTGAACCATAAGAATCGGAGGAAAAATTACTCCCGCTTGTAAAATCAAAATCCATTCTTATATCTGTAAACCAGTTATAATTATCAAGCAGCGATTTCTGTTCAGCAATATATCGAGAATAGTTGGGATCCGCAATATCATAATGGTAGTACGTCACTCCCCATAAGGTGTTCGTATCCCAGTATTGATTCAATTTGTATCCGAATCCTAAATTTGCAACATTAAAATTTGCAACTTTAGCAGTTAAATATGTTATTCCCCCAATCACAATTGACAGATCAACTGTATCCGTGGACCCACTGGAAGCTCCGAAAGTTAAAGGATTTGCAGACGAATTATAAAGCGTACCAATATTTATTTTTGCATTAACAATAGGATCAGAAGTAGATGCCGTACCGTCCATATAAACAACTTGTGATACATTTAAGTCGAAGTTAAGGGAGAAATCATTAAAATCTAATCCGTCCTTATTTCCTTGTCCCGAATTACACCAAGCCTGATCTCCGGAAGTAGATCCATTGCAATACCAGAATTGACCGTTGTAATCAAGATATGGGTAAATTGGGGATGAAGCGAAAACACTACTTGATAATAAAATGATGCATGCAACAAAACAGATTGGAATTACCGCAATTCTGTTTACGGTCATTTTCATAAACACCCCCTAATAAACTTTCAAAACAATTACT
Source organism: Nitrospirota bacterium (assembly GCA_016208905.1). Lineage (GTDB taxonomy): Bacteria > Nitrospirota > Thermodesulfovibrionia > UBA6902 > UBA6902 > UBA6902. The sequence continues at coordinate 20,891 of JACQXG010000013.1, read as the reverse complement.
TATTTATTTTGGATATTAATATAATCAGACTATACTATGTATATTAGATACAAATAAAAAATCAATGTCAACATATTTTTCTATTCCCTTATAAGTCCTATAAACATTCTAAATATGCGGAGTTGCGCAACCATTTCTTCATTAAAGCCTTAATGCAGAGCCCTGACGCAGGGCTTCGAGGAATTATTTTGATTAAATCTGGATAAGACTGTCTTTTAAGTAGTAAAATAATTTTTCAATACTAATAACTATTATCATGCTTAATTCCTTATACATAACAAAAAGTCTGATAAAACGAAGGCATCCGGATTTCGACTTTATTATTTTTCATAATACACCCGTCACTCCGTTGTCAAAGCCATTGAAGAAGTCTAAACTGGCTCTCATCACTACCGGCGGGCTTCATCTTAAGACTGACAAGCCGTTTGATTTGAGTCTTAAAGATGGAGACTCCTCATACAGGATACTGCCGGGAGAAGTCAGGCATGAAGATTTAATGGTGTCACATAAATGGTATAACCACAAGTTTATAAATGCGGATCTTAACTGTGTCTTTCCAATAGACATCATGCGGGAATATGTTAATACAGAGCAAGTTAAATCACTTTCAGAAGAGCATTACAGCTTCATGGGACATATATATGACACAAAACCACTTATGCTAAGTTCAAAAAAAGTCGGCGCGCGTCTAAAGGAACTTAATGTTGATATTGCCTTCTTGACCCCGACATGAATTCTCTGCACACAGGCAGTCGGGCTGATTGCAAGGAATATTGAGGCGTCAGGTGTCAGTACTGTCTGCATTACATTCAGAAAAGAAATTACCATGCTTGGCAGGCCGCCACGAATTGTTTCCGTCAGATCTTCAGCAGGTAAACCTCTGGGCAACCCGGGGGACAAAAAAATGCAGAGAGGCATTATAGAAACCGGATTCAGTCTGCTTCAACAGGACATAAGTGATATGATACTGGTTGACTTTCCATCAAAGGCCAATAAATCCATATATTCCCGATAAGTTTATAAAACAGCCAGACCTATATTATCCTGCCTGATTTCATTATTATTTTTTAGCCGTTAAGATAATTTTATTTATAAACTTATGATTCAGACAACAACATTTGAAATAATTATATATTTGCAATAATATATACTGCAAATAATTAGAGGCATTGGCTAATTTATATAATAAGCAAGATGAAATAATACATTACCGGGAGAATGTAAATGAATGTAATAACTAAAGGGAAAATAACCGACGTGCAGGAGCTAAAAAATATTGCAAAAAAAATCCGGATCAGTGTCCTCCATATGCTGACACAGGCCAATTCCGGGCACACGGGAGGTTCGTTGTCTGCCGCAGATGTGGCTGTAGCAATATATTTCTCAAAAATGAAGTTCAATCCCCATGATCCCAAATGGAAGGACAGGGACAGATTCATTTTATCAAAAGGCCATGCAGCCCCTCTGCTCTACGCAATTATGGCAGAAGCAGGTTATTTCCCGATGGAAACTCTGGACAATCTCAGAAAGATTGAATCGCCGCTGCAGGGGCATCCCTGCTGTAAAAGCATTCCAGGGATAGAGGTTTCAACGGGCTCTCTCGGACAGGGTCTTTCTGTTGCAAACGGCATGGCCTTAGGTCTAAGACTCGACAATAATCCGGCAAGGGTATACTGCATCATGGGAGATGGTGAAATTCAGGAAGGGCAGATATGGGAAGCAGCAATGACCTCAGCCCATTATAAAATCGATAACCTTTGTGCTGTTGTTGACAGCAATGAACTTCAGATAGACGGCCCGGTTGAAGAGGTCATGGGAATTCAGCCGATTCATGACAAATGGGAAGCTTTTGGATGGCACGCAATCAGTATCGACGGTCATGATATGGAGGAAATACTTAAAGCCCTTGATGAAGCTGAAAATATAAAAGGTAAACCTACTGTTATTATCGCAAACACAACCAAAGGCAAAGGCGTATCATTTTTTGAAGATAAAGTTGAATACCACGGAGTTGCCCCCTCACTGGAGGAGTTTGATAAGGCTGTAAAGGAGATTAATAATGGGTGAGTCAGGAGTCAGGAGTAAAAATACTGAAGAAAGAAAACCCAAGGCCACAAGGGATGCGTATGGTGAAACGCTGCTTGAGCTTGGCAAAAAGCGTTCGGACATAGTGGCCCTTGACGCTGATCTGTCAGGATCAACCAAGACAAGTAAATTCGCGAAGGCATTCCCTGACAGATTTTTTAATATGGGAATAGCCGAGCAGGACATGATCGGCACCGCAGCAGGACTGGCATTAACAGGGAAAATACCCTTCGCCTCAACCTTTGCAGTCATCAGTCATTAATGCGGTTGCTGATCATAAGGGGCCTGTGTATGTCAGACTCGGAAGGGCCAAAGTTCCATATGTCATGCCTGACGATTACAAATTCACACTCGGTAAAGCGTTCGTATTCCATATTGGTAAAGATGCCAATATAGTGGCTGCGGGAATTACTGTCGGTATGGCAAAAGAAGCAGCCGAAATCCTGTCAAAAGACGGCATTGATACAGGCGTAATTAACATGTCCACAATAAAACCTCTTGATGAAGAGACCCTCTTATTGGCCGCAAAAAGTTCGAAACTCCTTGTCACTGCGGAAGAACATTCCATTATCGGCGGACTTGGAGGAGCAGTATGTGAGTTCCTGGCTGAAAACCATCCCGTACCTGTAAAACGAATAGGTACCCAGGATACATTCGGCTGTTCCGGGAATGCAGACGATCTGCTGAAACTTCACGGTATTACGACCGAGCATATTGTTGAAACAATAAAAACATTCTTTAAACAATGATCGAATTTTCAAACGTAACAAAATATTATGACAAAGACGTGGTATTAAAAGATGTCACTTTTTCAATCGAGAAAGGTGAACTTGCCTACATAACCGGTCCAAGCGGGGCAGGCAAAACAACTTTACTGAAACTTATCTACTGTGCAGAAGTTCCGGACAAGGGACAACTGGTTGTTGCCGGCTCTGACGTGAATAAGATAAAGCAGAAAGAAATACCATATTTGAGAAGAAAAGTAGGCATTGTTTTTCAGGACTTCAGATTGTTATTCAACAAAACGGTTTATGAAAATGTGGCCCTTGCCTTAAGGATCCATTATATGCCTTCCAAGGAAATCAAAGATGATGTCACTGCGGTACTTAAGGAAGTGCAATTAAGCCATAAAGCAAACATATATCCTCAGCATCTTTCAGGGGGAGAGCAGCAGCGGGTAGTTATAGCAAGGGCAATGGTTTCAAAGCCTACGGTCCTCCTTGCCGATGAACCTACCGGCAATCTTGATGCAGATACATCCAAAACAATAATAAACCTCTTCAGGGAAATAAATGCACGTGGCACTACCGTGCTGATTGCAACACATAATCATGATCTTTTTCATGGGACCGGCCGCAGGGTCTTTTTCTTAAAGGACAATCAGATAGAGAAGGAAACAATCGGTTGAAAGTATTCAATTATTCTTTCCAGACTGTTTTTAAAAGCCTCTGGCTCGAAAAGTGGATTAATCTCCTGACGATTTTATCCATAAGTATCGGCCTGTCACTGGTAACAACATTTATTATGATGTCTTTAAACATGGAGTCTGTTCTCCAGCGTTGGGCCAAAAACTTCGGCATGGTTGTATATCTGACCGAAACAATAAGTCAGGAAGAAGAAGATTCTCTGAAGAATCAGTTAGCAGAAGATATTGATATTATTGAAGTTAAATATATCTCAAAAGATACTGCACTGGAAGAACTCCGCAAGACTTTAGGGGCCAATACTCTCATTTTCGAGGGACTTAATGAAAACCCTCTGCCCTCTTCATTTGAGCTTAAACTCAAAAGCGATCTGCTCTCTCCGGAAATTATCATAAACAAGGCCGCGAAGATAGAAAAGATGTCCGGAGTAGAAGAGGTACAATACGGTGAAAAATGGTTGTCATCTTTATACACTATCTCAAAGACAATGAAGACTGGCTCAATTGTAATCGGAGGCGCCGTCTTTATCGCCATTACGTTTATTACGTACAGTACCATCAAGATCTTTTTTTATCGCAGAAAAGAAGAGATTGAAACTCTTAAGCTTTTAGGCGCCACCAGAAGTTTTATAAGGATGCCTTTCCTTCTTGAGGGTCTCATCATCGGCCTTCTTGGCGGCATTATCAGCTCTCTTGCAATATTCAGTATTTATTCATTTACAAGTTTAAAGGTAATTGAATTTTTGCCTTCAGTAAAATTATTTATGACTTCCATCCCCTTTGAAATATATATAGCCGTTCCTCTTGCGGGAACTCTTGTCAGCGTTATAGGAAGTATTATTGCTGTAGGCAAAATAAGGTATTAAGGCTGGAGATAGAATACAAAAATGATGAATAAGAAGGCGGTAGTCAGATTTTCGCTTCTTATTTTATTTGTATTTCTATTCTCACTATATTCCTCTTACGTCTCACCTGTTGAAGCATCTAATGCCAATAAGGAACTTTTTGAAATCCAGGAAAAGCTGAAAACCAGCAAACAAAAAGTTGAAGAATCCATAAAAAAAGAAAAATCCGTCATCGAACTGATAGAAGATTTAAACAACAGCATTAAAAAGAAAACGGAAGAACTTGAGGATTACGACAAACGCATATCCGGGACCCAGTCAGAAATTTCAACCCTCTCGCAAGAGATAAGTTTACTAAACAGTAAACTGGACAGCCGGAAGAAGCATTTAAAAGGTCGTCTCAGGGCCCTTTATAAACAGCAATACGGCGGTCACGCCCTTGTCCTTATCTCTGCCAGGGACTACCAGGACTTGATTCAAAAAAGCAAATACATAAGCCTGATTGCGCATCACGACAGCAAAGTAATTAATAAATACGGCACTGATCTGGAAGAGATTACCTCAAAGAAAAGAAAACTGGAAAGCCTGAATGAAGAATTAAAGACAAACAAAAATATTGTCCGGAAAATGCAAAAAGCCTTACAGACAGATCGTATTCAAAAAGATAAGCTGCTGACAACGATCAGAAGCACGCGCAAGTCTTACGAGAAAACAATCGCGGAGCTTGAGAAATCATCAAAGAAACTTCTTCAGATGATTGAGGGACTAAAAAAGAAAAGGCTTCCGGAAGCCGTCACCGGCAAAGGATTCAGATCAGCGATGGGTCTTTTGCCCTGGCCCATCAGCGGCAAAGTAGTGATCCCGTTTGGAACATATAAAGATCCTGAATATAATATAACCGTTTTTAAAAACGGAATAGAAATCAAACCGGACAAAGGAGAAATACCAAAAGCAATAGCCGGAGGCCGGGTCGTTTATGCAGACTGGTTTAAGGGCTATGGAATGCTATTGATAATCGACCATGGCAGCGACTATCATACTTTATATGGGAATCTTTCAGAGATTTTTCTTAATACAGGTGATATACTAACGGAAGGGAAAGATATAGGTAAAATAGGTATATCTACTCTCTTAAATATACCTGCCCTATATTTTGAAATCAGGCATAAAGGAAAACCTGTTGACCCGATGGAATGGTTGTTAAGAAAAAGCAGGACAAGCAATAAAATAAGGATACGATAGTATTATAAATATTTCCGGAGAAACACATTAGTATTTCTCTATACAAGAGGAGGATAAATGTTTAGTCGTAAAACAGCTGTTATATGGATACTGATTGCATTTATTACATTCAGCGGAATTCTCGTCGGCAGATGGGGTCTGATGGGATATGTTAATGCGGATGAACAGTCACATTATACCCAGATAAAGACATTCGCCGAATCTCTTTCATTAGTGAAGAAAAACTATGTAGAAGAAGTGGAAGAAAAAGAACTCGTATACGGAGCAATAAAGGGCATGCTCAATTCCCTTGACCCCCATTCTTCCTTTATGCCGCCTGAATCATTTAAAGAAATGCAAATTGATACCAAAGGTGAATTCGGAGGTCTCGGCATTCAGATAGGAATAAAAGATAAAATGCTGACCATAATTGCGCCTATTGAAGATACACCTGCCGAAAAGGCGGGAGTGCATGCCGGTGACGTAATTATAAAAATAAACGGCGAATCAACAAAAGACCTGAGCCTCCAGGAAGCTGTTTCAAAATTAAGAGGGCCTAAAGGCAGCAAAGTAACAATTACAATAATAAGAGAAGGACTGGAAAAACCGCTGGATATTGCTATGATAAGAGACATTATAGTAATAAAAAGCATAAAATCCAGGGTAATTGATGAGCGAATCGGCTATGTAAAACTAACACAATTCCAGGAGAGATCTGCCGATGACCTGCTAAAGGCATTAAAGGAGCTTTCCGAAAAAAATATAAACGCGTTGATACTCGACCTTAGAAATAATCCCGGAGGTTTGTTAAAAGGCGCTGTTGATGTTACAAGTCAGTTCTTACCGTCCGGGAAACTCGTCGTGTACATAAAAGGCAGAAACGGGGACAAGCAAAACTTTGATACGGTCAATGGTCATAAGTATTATGATTATCCTATGGTAGTGCTTGTTAACGGTGGAAGCGCCAGTGCGTCGGAAATCGTAGCCGGAGCGCTTCAGGATTGGGGCAAAGCAGTTGTGCTCGGAACTCAGACATTTGGAAAAGGTTCTGTCCAGACAGTCATTCCTCTTAGTGATGGATCAGCCCTCCGGTTGACAACGGCAAGATATTATACCCCAAAGGGAAGGTCCATTCAGACAACCGGAATAACCCCCGATATCGTTGTCAAGCTGGATACAAAAGACGGAAAGACGCATCCCGTTTATAGAGAAAAGGACCTGGAAAAACATCTTAGAAATGATGTATCAAAAGAAGGTGAAGACAAAGAAGATGAGAACAAACCAGGTGAAGATAACGATATTAAAGATAAAGAGTTAATCGAAGTCCCGGTCAAGATATCTGATGAAGAAGACAATCAACTTCAGCGCGCAGTTGACCTTCTTAAAGGATTGAGGATACTGAAGGAATTGCCGAAAGCAGGATAGCTGATAATCAACAGATAATATTAATAAAGGCCCGGGTGACCGGGCCTTTCTTTGTTAGTAACTTGTTAACTCCTAAGAAAGTAATCGGTCTTATTGTAAGCGCAAATAAATCATAATATGATTCGTCATGCAGGATGATTCACTGTCTTATTTGGGATAATCCACCTCATTTTGTCGGAATACCTTACATGTTGTAATTTTCTTAAACAGTTTACAGAATTACATATCATCTGATACTTATAAGAATCATTAGCACACAGAACGTTATGCTGATTTTAGAAATCGGCATATTTATTGCATCTGTCTAATCAGCAATTCAATTATATTTCATCATAGCATCAGGAAAGAACATGATTAGAAGGAATTTATTTATATGGTTATCGATCATTTTATTTGCAGGTTGTGCAGCGACGTCTGATCACAGAATGTCCGGTCCGGCAGATATCCTTTCTGCGGAGAATTTTAATAAACGCGGGAATGATTATTTCGTTAAAAGGCAATATGACCTTGCCATCATCGAGTATAAAAAGGCAATTGAGATATTCCCGCAATATGCAAGAGCTCACAGCAATCTCGGCTATACCCATTTTGAAATGAAACAATATGACCATGCTATCGCCGAGTTTACAAAGGCGATAGAAAGCAACCCGCTGTACGCCAAAGCTTATAATAACCGCGGCCTTGTTTACTTCACGAGAGGTGAATATAACAGGGCCATCAGTGATTACAACAAAGCCATAGCGATAGACCCGAATCTTGCCAAACCCTATGATAACAGGGGGACTGTTTACATGTTGACAGGAGATAGTGAGAAGGCCTGTACTGATTTTGTGCGTGCTTGTGAATTGGGTGAATGTTCTACTTATGAAATGCTAAAAGAAGACGGCTTCTGTAATCTTGATTATCTGGCGATGGCAGATTCCTAATTTTTGGACCTCTGTGTTTCAGTACTTACAGGCTATCTGACTGTCAGCAAACCTTCCAGCTCTTCCTCAAATTCCTTTGTCCTGCCTTCAATCTCCATGCGCAGCAGGTCAAGCTTTGCAAAAAGAGAGTTGAGTCTGGTTTTTGAATCGTGGAGCTTTTTTGTGAGTATTTTAATGGCTTCCCCGTCAGCCTTAAGGGAGGCCTCTATGATTTCCCGGTTTTCATGTTCAATCTTTTCTTCGAGCTTTACAATTTCCTTTTCCGCTTCATCCATGCTCTGTTGCAGGGCACCCATTGTTGTTGATTTTCTTTTCAGCAGCTCAGCACGTTCACGACGTAGCTGTTTTTTATTTACAGAATTATTCCGCCCGGTTTTTTTGACACGGGACACGCCTGAATCATTCTCACTCTTCCAGCCGACACGATCAAGGAAGTCCTGATACGTTCCTTCAAATAATGTTACCTTCCCGTCATCAAAGACTATCAGGCGAGTGGCCAGCGAGCATATTGGAAGGGCTGACAAGCAGCTTGCCGAGCAGTACCCGGCTCTTTTCCCCTCCTGAAAGGACACTGATCTTTTTTAACGCATTGTCCCCGGGGAACATCATAATACCGCATATCCTGCGGGCCGCGCCCCGGTTGCCTTCGGGATGCACATCCATGATCTCTTCTTCAATGGTCTTGTGCGGGTTAAGGCGGTTTATATTGGTCTGGCCGAAATAGGCCATCTGAAGCTGATCATGATGACTGACAGCTCCGGTTTTGGTTTTCAGTTCTTTTGCAAGCAGGTTAAGCAGTGTCGTCTTTCCCTTGCCGTTTTTACCAATAATGGCTATACGGTCCTTCTTTCCTACCGTGAAAGACAATCCATCAATCAGGGTAACACCGTCATTGTCAAAAGAAAAAGACAAGTCATTGACTTCCATTAGCTGCTTCCCTGTAAACGACGCTGACTTGAAGGCGAAGTCAAGGTCCCTTATCTCTGTCAGTTTTTCAAGGCGCTCTTTTTTCTGCAGGGCCTTTACCCTCGACTGAACGGCCCTGGCCTTGGTTGCCTTTGCCCTGAACCTGTTTATGAACTCTTCTATTTCTTTGCGTTTCTTATCATCGTTCAACCTGGTCTTTTCGTGTATCTCTTCCTCCAGCAGCAGCTGCTGATATACCTTATCAGTCGGACCGGCCTCTTTCCGCATTCTGTAACGGTGTATGGCCATAGTGTGTGTAGTCACGCCGTCCATGAAATCACGGTCATGGGTGATAATTATGAGTTCCTTCTTCCAGTTGCGCAAAAACTGTGTAAGCCAGCGAAGGGAGATGATGTCAAGATAGTTGGTGGGCTCGTCGAGCAGGAGAAGATCAGGGTCGGAAACAAGCACCTTTGCAAGATTTAAACGGACCTGATATCCCCCTGATAAATCCAGAGGATTGAGACCGAAATCTTCCACAGTAAACCCGAGCCCCATAAGGATGGTCTCTGCCTTGTATGTCTCATCAATGCCGTCTTCGTTATTCCGGAGACTCAGGCATGCCTCTTTAAGAACAGTGTCCACGGAAAAACTGAGATGCTGTGACAGATGACCTATTTTATATCCGTTGGGAATACTAATGGATCCTGCATCAGAGTGCTCCTGCCCCAGTATCATTTTAAAGAGGGTGGTTTTGCCGTGCCCGTTCCTGCCGACAAGGCCGAGACGTTCACCCGGATTAAGGGTAAAACCTGCCTTATCAAAAATGACCTGCCGGCCATAACATTTATCTAAGTTGTTTGCCTGGACCATTTTATAATTCGAAAGGCTCCTCATCGAGTAAGTCGATGTCCGGGTCTGGTATGGAGATGGTTTTTTGTATTCTTCTTCCCTGAGTTAACTTACCCTTCTTTTCAGCCTTTCTCCTGGCATGGATATCTGTCAATAATTCCCTTGAGCTATCACAAAACTGCGCAATCCTTTTATCCAGCAAAGACAATTTAATTTCAGACATGATACTCCCTTACCTCTTTCTTCCGGAACAAGTTGTCAGCGGTTGAAATATCCCAGGCGGTTGAAACAGATGAAGCGGCCTTTTATCTTTCGCGTTCACGTTCTTCCGACATTCGCACGTTAATTCAGACAGAAGAATAATATACATTAATCTGATAAAAAAGAAAATACAGGGCGGAAATTCAGGATGGCTTGGACCAATCAAACCGGGCGCGTTTTCTGTTGTGAATAAATTTTTCTGCAGAGAGTGCGGCTATGCACCCGAATGCCGACGCTACAACAACCTGTCTGGCTTCAGCACAGGTCACATCCCCGGCAGCAAAAACACCAGGGATAGAAGTTTCCATTGTTCTGTGTGTCAATACGCATGCTTTTTCATTCAGTGATACTGATGTGTTCAGGAAATCAACGACCGGCCGGCTTCCGACAAGATAAATAAATACACCGTCCATGGGCATCTCACGCTCTTCACCGCTCTCCGTGTTTTTGACCTTAATATGCGTGACAACATCAGCGCCATGAATTGAGGTAACCCTGCTGTCAGTCATAATACGCACTTTATCCGGGAGCGAGGGACCAGCAGTGGAAAAGGCGGGCTCTTTTAAGGGAGTAATGACATAGACAGTTTTTGCAAAGCGCGCCAGAACACCGGCTTCCTTAACAGCCTCTTCTGAATCACCTACAACACAAATCGTCAGGTCTTTAAAAAAAGCAGCATCGCAGGTTGCGCAGTAGCTGACTCCCTTACCGAGGAATTGTTCTTCGCCGGGAATGCCCGGTTTCCTTCCCATTGAACCGGTGGCAATAATGACTGTTTTTCCCTTATAAACATTGTCTGTTCCATATACTTCTTTAGTGTCACTGTTTAAACTGACGCCAACCACCTGGGTTTCCATATATTCAGCGCCGAACTTCAACGCCTGGCTCCGGAACATGTCAAGAAGCTGTGGACCGGTAACAGGCACTGTAATCCCCGGGTAGTTTTCTATTTTGTTAGAATATGCCAGCGCTCCTGCGGTAGACGATTTATCAAGCACAATAGTCTTTAATCTGGAGCGCGCGGCATATTGGGCCGCAGTCAGCCCTGCAGGGCCTCCACCGATGATGATTACATCATATAAATTTTCCATGAAACACCTCCCGAAGAGAGCAGGCCTGACACCGGTTTATGCAACATCAAGGTTTATCTTTAATTAAAAGAGGGTCTTCAATGCCTGCCTCTTTAAAACCTTTAGCTCTTAATTGACAACTATCGCATGCCATACATGGCCTGTAATGCCCTTGTTCTGATACCGGATCATAACAGCTCCACGTAAGGGAGTAATCGACACCAAGCTCAGACCCTCTTTTAATTATCCCGGCCTTAGTAAGATTAATAAGAGGCACATTAATCCTGAATTTCAATTTTCCTTCAACAGAAATTTTAGTGGCTAAATTCGCCATAACTTCAAAAGCCTTTATATATTCAGGCCTGCAATCAGGATACCCGCTGTAGTCAACAGCGTTCGCTCCAATAAAAATATCTTCCGCCTCCAGAGTCTCCGCCCAAGCCAATGCAAAGGAAAGGAATATCGTATTTCTGGCAGGAACATATGTGACAGGAATAGTTGAAGAGTTTGGAGTTTGGAGTTTGGAGTTATATCCCAAATCTTCTTTAAGGTCTTCACCCTTAACTCTTGACTCACAACTCTTAACTCTCTTTGGCACTGCAATATCTGATGTCAGAGCCGAACCGCCGATATCTCTAAGGTCGAATTCAATAACCAGATGCTTTTTAGCGCCGATTTTCTCAGCGTTCCTGCGGGCCATCTCAAGTTCGATCTTATGCCTCTGACCATAATCAAAACTCAAGGCATAAATTTCGCAGCCTTGAGCTTTTGCTATCGCCAAGGTCGTTGCTGAATCAAGACCGCCGCTTAATAGAACAACTGCCTTTTTACTCATAACTCATAACTCTTGACTCATAACTCTTAACTCTTAACTCTTGTCTTATCCCCTATCTTCGATTCTGTGCCGGCAAGCAGATTTTTAATATTGGGTTTGTGTTTATAGATTATTAATGCGGCAAGGATTATGCCAAAAGTAATTTTGACGGCCGAGGCCCTGAATAATATAAAAACAAGAGGCATTGCCGTTACAGCGCATATTGCCGCCAATGATGAAATCCTGAAGATCACTGCAGCGGAAATCCATACCAGAAGCATTATACCGGCAACAGCCGGACTGTATGCCGATAAAACACCCAGGCCTGTAGCCACCCCTTTTCCGCCTTTAAATGACAGAAATACAGAAAACATATGGCCCAGGACAGCAGACAATCCCACGATGCCGGGCCAGAGATCTTCAACGATAACAGTAAGCTCCGCGGACCGTGAGGACAGATCAATATTCGAAACCATATATTTGCAGATAATGACCGGTATTGCGCCCTTTAAGATGTCCCCTGTGAGAGTCAGGAGAGCAGGTATTTTACCCGCTGACCTTAAAACATTTGTGGCCCCGATATTTTTACTGCCTGTACTTCTTAAATCTATTCCCTTACTCCTTGTAAAGATAATGCCGGACGGAATGGAGCCAAGCAGAAAGGCTGCGGGGACGAGGATATATAATAAGGGACTGACAGATAATGCCTCAAGCATCATAACCGTTTCCAGAATATGATAAAGTATTGCACTCCTGAGACTATTCCCAAAACCATCGAAATCCAGAGAAGAACAATCCCGATGGCATAGAGATCAAAGTTTATTAATGTCCTGTCGACAAATAGAACAATTATAGCCGTTAGTTGTGCCGTTACCTTCAGCTTGCCGCCCATTTCAGCCGGGATAATCATGTCCTTGGAAAGGGCGACTACCCTTAAACCCGTTACGATAAATTCCCTTGCTATGATGACAATGGCAATCCACGCAGGAATAAGTTCCATGGAAACAAGTACAATAAGCGCTGATATAACTAAAAGCTTATCTGCAATCGGATCAAGAAGAATACCTGCCTTGGTGACCTGCTTTGACTTTCTTGCAACATATCCGTCCAGCAGGTCGGTCAATGCAGCAACTGAAAAAAGTAAGGCCCCGATAAACGGATTTTCCGGGGCCACCAGAACAAAAGGAAGGATTATTACTATTCTGCTGAAAGTAATAATAGTAGGTAAATTAACCAAGAGACTCTCCGGATACTTTTTTCCAAAGCCCTGATGATTTTAATATCAAGTCAATAAATTCCCTGACAGCCCCCCTGCCCCCCCCTCTTTTAGTGACAAGGTCAGCCAATTTTTTTGCTTCTTCCTCGGCATCGGCAGGCGCGGCAGTGAGCCCTGCCCTTTTTAAAAGCTCCTGGTCCACAACATCGTCTCCCATAAATGCAACGTTCTCATCTTTACATTTATACTTTTTTAACATCTGCTCAAAAACCAGAGATTTCCTGAAAATCTTCTGATGCACATCCTCTATCCCCAGTTCTTTGGCCCTTATTTCTACGACCTTTGATTTTCTGCCTGTAATAAGTCCGACTTTGATGCCGGCCCTTTGTATCATCTTTATGCCATGCCCGTCTCTTACATGGAACCTCTTGTACTCATTGCCCTCATTATCAAGGATAATACTGCCGTCAGTCATCACCCCGTCAACATCAAGGATAAGGAGCTTGATCTTTTTAGCCTTTTCCATGATTGTTTTTTTATCTTGACCCTTGACCCTTGACCCTTGACCCTTTATTTTCATACTATCCCCGCTTTCAATAAATCATGTAAATGGATTACCCCGTCTATATTGTCCTCTTCATCCGCTACAACAAGCACTGTAATTGAATATTTCTCCATCAAGGTTAATGCCTTAACCGCAAGCATATTTTTTTTAACAGTCTTGGGCCTGTGAGTCATGAAATCTTCCGCCTTAAGCGAAAAGAAATCCCTGCCCCATTTTTCCATTCCTCTTCTCAGGTCACCGTCAGTTATCACGCCCTGCATTTTATTATCAGCATCTACTACCGTAGTTATACCCAGCCTTTTGGAAGAAATTTCCATAATAGCTTCCTTCATCAGGGTATTAGAATAAACCAGCGGAATGGCATCACCGGTATGCATAAGGTCTTCAATCGTCAGGATAAGTCTGCGGCCGAGACTGCCTCCTGGATGGAAAAAGGCAAAATCCTCTTCGGTAAAACCTTTTTTGTTAAGAAGTGTTATGGCCAGCGCATCCCCCATTGCAAGAGCTGCTGTAGTAGAAGCTGTCGGCGCCAGTCCCATGGGACAGGCTTCTTCTTTTACCGAGACATCAAGGGAAACATCTGATGTCTTTGAGAGCAGTGACTGAGGATTTCCTGTCATGGCGATAATCTTGATTTCCAGCCTCTTCAGCGTCGGCAGAATTCTTATTATCTCCTCTGTTTCACCGCTGTTGGAAATTGAAAGCACTACATCTCCCTTAGAAATCATGCCAATGTCACCGTGACTGCCCTCGGCAGGATTCATATATAAAGCAGGAGTCCCGGTAGAAGCAAGAGTTGCAGCTATTTTTTTGCCGATGAGACCGGATTTACCCATACCCGTAACCACAACCTTTCCGGTGCATGAGTACATGATTTCAACAGCATCCACAAAGGACTGATCAATACGATCAACAAGAGCATTTACCGCGTCCGCTTCTATTCTCAATATGTTTTTTGCCTGATCAATAAGTTCGCTCATTATCCATTATTCCTTCCACCCCTTAACTAACCTGTTAAGCTCTGTCAGCCGATCTGCCAATAAGGAAAATCTGTCGAGCTGCAGCATATTCGGACCGTCGCAAGGCGCATTATCAGGGTCTTCATGCACCTCCAGAAAAACAGCATCACAGCCTGCGGATACAGCAGCCCTGGCGAGTGTCTCGATAAATTCCCTCTGCCCGCCTGAACAGCTTCCCTGTCCTCCGGGAAGTTGAACGCTGTGTGTGGCATCATATACCACGGGCACTCCGAAACCCTGCATAATTGGAATTGAGCGCATATCAACAACCAGATTATTATATCCGAATGTCACGCCTCTTTCAGTAAGGATTAAATTATTGTTTCCAGTCGAACGGACTTTGTCGACAATGTTTTTAGCATCAAGGGGCGACAAAAATTGGCCTTTTTTTACATTGATCGGTTTGCCTGTCCTGGCTGCTGCAATTAATAAATCAGTCTGCCTGCACAGGAAGGCCGGTATTTGCATAATGTCGAGTATTTCCGCAGCCTCTTCCGCTTCATTTACTGAATGAATGTCCGAGATAACAGGAAGGCCTGTTTCCTTTCTGACCTTATTCAGGATGGCCAGGCCTTTTTTGATGCCGGGTCCTCTGAAGGAATTAACGGATGTCCTGTTGGCCTTATCAAAGGAGCTTTTGAAAATAATGGGGATCTTTTGAGTTTCTGAATACTGCTTCAGTGTTCCGGCATGTCTTAAGGCCGAAGCTTCATCTTCGATAACGCAAGGTCCGGCAATAAAGACAAGAGGGTTATTGCCGCCAATCAGAATATTGCCAACTTTTACTTCTCCTGTAACCATAAATTATCACCTTTTATTTGTCGATACGTTGATAATGACATTCCCGATTCTTCATTTTCTGACACCGTGAATGGCCAGATCATGTACATCTTCCGCAGCTTCCATTATACCTTCTGCAAGAGTCGGGTGCGCATGAATCGTGCGGGCTATATCTTTTACAGTAAGACCATTTTCCATGGCAACGGCAATCTCGTGCACCAGATCAGATGCATGTGGGCCTATAATATGGGCGCCGAGTATTTTGTCCGTACCTTCTTCTGAGATAATCTTGAACATGCCTGCGATCTCTCCCATTGCATGTGCCTTCCCAAGGGCCCTGAACTGGAATCTTCCTGTTTTATATTTAATCCCTCTTTCAGCCGCCTGCTTTTCCCTGAGTCCGACCGAGCCGATCTCGGGACTGGTAAATATGGCAGAAGGTATTACATCATAATTGACTTTAGAATTCCCGCCCATGGCATTTTCTGCGGCGACAGTCCCTTCTTTTGATGCAAGATGAGCAAGCATAATACCACCAACAACATCGCCTATCGCATAAATACCTTCAATATTTGTCTGCATACCGCTATCGACGATAATCTCGCCTCTCTGTCCTGTTTTAACTCCAACAGTCTCAAGACCAATGTCTTTACTGTTTACAGCTCTACCAACCGATACAAGGACTTTTTCAGCTTCCACCGTCTTTCCATTGGAAAGCCGGACCGATACACAGTTATCTTTTATATCAACCTTTTCAACGCTGGTATTTATCAAAAGTGTGATCTTCTTTTTCTTCAGCTCTCTCTCAAGCACTTGAGATATTTCTTCATCCTCTGTGGACACCGCATTAGGCATCATCTCTACCATTGTAACATCAGAGCCGAATTCATTATATATGAATGCGAACTCGCACCCTATTACACCGGCGCCCACAACAAGCAGGCTCTGAGGAATTGAATCAGGGTTTATCGCGTCATCACTGGATAAAACACGTTTGCCGTCAAACTGGAAAACGGGTATTTGTGCAGGTTTGGAGCCGGTGGCAATAATGATTTTATCAGTCTCAACACTTACTGTTGATCCGTCTTTCAATGTTACTTTTATCTTTTTTGGACCAACGATAACGCCTCTTCCTTCAATGAGCTTTACCCCCCACGATTTTAAAAGACCCCGGATACCCTTTATCTGTATATCGACAACCCTGTTCTTTCTCTCAACGATCTTTTGAATGTTGGGGGAAATAGTCCCGTCAAGCTCAAGGCCGTAATTCTGAGCGTTTCTTGTTTTGTACAAAACTTCTGCCGAGGCTGTTAAAGTTTTGGTCGGTATGCATCCCCGGTTAAGGCAGGTGCCGCCTACTTCACTTTCTTCTATTACCGTAACATCAGCTCCAAGCTGAGCAGCCCTGATTGCAGCTACATAACCGCCCGGGCCCGCTCCCAGCATTGTAATCTTCACTATTTTAGTTTTACCTCATCTTCAAGATATTTCTCATAGACATCAGCATCCATAAGATTATCAAGCTCCGAATCATCTTCAACTTCCAGTATAACAATCCAGCCCTTACCATACGGGTCTTCATTTATTAACTCGGGAGCGTCCGATAACTCTTCATTGAATTCAATAACAGTCCCGCTTACAGGGCTTATTACTGATGAAGTTGCCTTTGTGGATTCTATCTGGGTAAGCTCTGTCCCGGCCTCAACCGTGGATTCCATATCCGGGGCGTCAACATATACAATGTCACCAAGTAACTCCTGCGCATAGAATGAAATACCAATAATTGCTCTATGGCCCGAAATTTTTACCCAGGTATGTTCTTTGTGATATTTAATATCATCAGGATACATTTTGACCCTCCTTGATTTTAATAATCGCTTTAAGGCCCTTAGATTATATAAAGTGTGAGAAATTCTAATCATAGGCCAATAATTTGTCAATGCAACAAACTTCTATTTAAGAATTTTATCAATAAGCTGTCTTGAACTGCTGCTCGTCCATTCCTGATAGCCTAATAATTGATTCTTGATAATCCCCTCACGGTTTATAAGAAAAGACGTAGGGTATCCCCCAATGTTATATAATGATGCCGCTTTTCGTTCACTGTCGGAAAGGATGATAAAATCAGCAGGGGTGTTTTTCAAAAATATTTTTACGTCATTTACTGAACTGTCTGTAGAAACTGACACTATGATCAGCCCCTTGTCCCTGTATTCTTTATATAGCGTATTAAGGTGCGCCCTTTCTTTCCTGCAATATGGACACCAGGTTGCCCAGAAATTCAGAAGGACAGGCTTTCCTTTAAATGATGATAGAGACACATCATTACCGGCCATATCTTTTAAAGTAAAATCAGGGGCGCTGTCTGCTTCAGCATAAGCAATAGCAAGCTGAGATACAAACAGAAAAAATCCGGTTAGAACTACCAGAGTAAATATTGAACTGTATCTTTTCATATGTTGGTCTTTTGCCTTTCTAATTCTAAAGAATTATTGTCTTGATGATAATTATAATTTATTATATGGTGCCGGAGGCGGGAGTTGAACCCGCACGAGGTTGCCCTCACCGGATTTTGAGTCCGGCGCGTCTGCCATTTCACCACTCCGGCTTACTGTTCTGTCAGAAATGCCACACCGCATGACACTATAGTGTGCACTATCACTGGCCAAAAAATAAATATCAATAATTCACGATATTATTTTTCAGATAAAATATTATCGAGTGCTTATAAAATAACTGACTGAGCGATTATACGTACGCTCCTCTTTCGAATTAAAAAAACATGCCGGAAGTTCATTATTTCTCCTGTGGTAATGAAGACATTCACAGCACCTGTTTTTTCTTTCACAAGACACGTAGGTACAGTTACAATATGGATTATTTTTTTCCATCTTGCATTCCATATAACAAATCTCCTGTTCTTAATTTTTATTAAGATAAGTAAACCGCGGAATAATAATCAAGGAGTATAGTTATTTTTTCAATTTATAACAATTCAGATATTTATATATTAAGTTAAAGTATTTACCGGATATTACCGATTATTATCAGTAGATATATCTTAATGATTACGCTGCAAAGCGAAAATAAAGCTAATAATTAAAGGACTTAGATTCCGATAATTTAAGGGTGGTTACAGACAATTTCGGTTTTAAGCAGTAATCATCAATTAACCGGTAAGTGATTAAGAAAAAGGAAGGAAAAACATGTTTGTAATAATTGGAATGGTCGTCGTCCTTGGCGCTGTAATAGGTGGTTATCTGCTCGAACACGGGAATATTCATCTTCTTTTTCAGCCGGTTGAGCTTCTTATTATCGGCGGCGCTGCGCTCGGCGCATTCTTCATCTCTTCTCCCTCAAAAGTAATAGGTCTTGTCACGAAAAATATCTCCAAAGTTTTTTCCGCCAAGGGCGCAAGCAAAAGTGAATTTCTTGAAATCCTTGGTGTCCTGAATGCAATATTTACAAAGATGAGAAAAGAAGGTCTTATAGCGATTGAGGGGGATATTGAAAAGCCCGACCAAAGCCCCTTATTCACAAAGAATCCGAGTATTCTTAAAAATCATCATGCAGTGAGTTTCATATGCGATAACCTCAAAGTTATTATATCTGCAAATGTCACACCCTTTGAGCTTGAAAATATAATGGACCTTGAAATGGAGTCACATCATCACGAAGCCTTGATCCCGGCCCACGCTGTAGCGAAGATTTCAGACGGCCTGCCTGCCCTCGGTATCGTTGCGGCGGTCCTTGGCGTCGTTCTCACAATGGCAAAAATTTCAGAGCCGCCCGAAGTGCTGGGGCACAGTATCGGTGCGGCGCTTGTCGGAACTTTTTTGGGAGTTTTATTGAGTTACGGCTTCGTGGGTCCTATAGGGACACATCTCGAGCACATTGCAGAAGAAGACATGATCCTCTTTCAGGTCATCAAGATTGCGCTTGTGTCCTTTGTAGGGGGAGCTGCGCCGCAAATAGCGGTCGAGTACGGAAGACGCGTAATCCCTTCAGGCGCAAAACCATCCTTTTCAGAACTTGAAGAAGCAATGAGAAAATGAGTAAAAATAAATCAGTAATTGTCAAGAAAGTTAAAAAAGTTAGCGGGGGGGGACATCATGGCGGCGCATGGAAGGTTGCTTATGCCGATTTCGTGACAGCCATGATGGCTTTTTTTCTGCTGATGTGGCTCTTAAATATGACTTCCGACGAAAAAAGGGCGCGTCTTTCCATGTACTTCAAATATTTTAGTATATATGAAAGCGGCGGGACATCCTGGATGGACAAATCAAGCGAGATATTCGCAGAGGCCGGAGAAAACACACAGAAGGTTTTCGCCGATAAGCAGCATGAGAGTATTGAAAATCCAACTACAACCGCCGAATTTAACAGCATGGAAGAAGCTATTAAAAAAGATATTGCGGAAAAGCTCAATGATGTACAGGATCAGATACTTATTGATATTGTTAATGAAGGAATCCGGATACAGATGATCGACAAAGAGGGCAGTTTAATGTTCGAACGGGGCAGCAACAGATTAACACCAAAGGCAAAGCAAATTCTTAAAATAATAAGTGAGGATATCAAAAATCTTTCAAATAAAATCATCATAGAGGGACATACCGACTCACTGTCTTATGCCGGAAGCCAGTATAGCAACTGGGAACTTTCAACTGAAAGGGCATCATCAGCCAGAAAAGAACTTGAGGCATCCGGGCTTGACACTAAAAGAATCACCCGTGTAGCAGGTTATGCGGATACGGACCCCCTTATCAAGGACAATCCGCAAGATCCTCAAAACAGACGAATCAGTATTACCCTCAGTGGTCCCCAAAACATCGGCTCAAAGAAAGCCAACATTAAAACGATTGAATTAGAAAGTAACGAGAAACAGCTAAGAGAAACATCTAAAGAACTTGTATCCATATTAGACAATGGGGTTCCGGCAAAGAAGGAAGACCGGGCGACATCAGACATTGTCAAGGGTATCTATAATAGTAATGGTAATACCAACATCAAACAAGATGAAAGAAAGGGCAAAGAGCCCTCGGTCACAAAAAATGAAGGTAAAAGCCCAGCTGTAATCAGGGAGCTGTCAGAACCGATTATAATAAAAGAAAAGTTGTTCTCCATAACACCGAATGGAAAGTAATTAACCTGTTAGCTGCATTAAATTATCGATGTCGGACAGGGGCCTTTACGTAAAAGCTTCCTGCGATACCCCTTCGCAGAGTACGGAGCAGGCGAACAGCGGTCCTGTTTTTCTTATCTTTTCTTATTGCTCTCCAGGACTGCAAATCGGTTTATTGCTTTTTGATGTGCTTTATGGTTCGATTCACTGAGCTTAGCTACTTCCCACGTTGTCAAGTACTTTTTTAAAATTAAGAAAATAATATTTTAATCTTTGATAAAAAGACCTTATTTATCGGCCTGAGTTCTCCCTGTTTTGAGACGCAGGTTCCCTGTCGGGATAAGGACATATATTTTTT
>JACQXG010000004.1 GCA_016208905.1 Nitrospirota bacterium | reverse complement strand
CTCTTGCCATCTGTGGATTGTGGAAACCGTCTGAGTTTTCAGCGGTCCAGAATTCCCACAGGATATGCGCCTTAAGACGCTGGTCCTGAGCCTGTTTAATGATCTCGGCATCTACTCCTGCTTTCTTTGCCGCAACTATCTTGTCGATTATGACAGTCAGCCAGTACTCGGCCTTTCTCATCTTGCCTCTTATGTGCGCCTTTACAGAGTCAATAGAGTATTTCGCTTGTTCTTCTGTCCATTTTGGATGACACTTGAGACAAGTTTCCTTAAGCTGTACCCTTGGGGTAACTGCAAAGTGAGACGTGTAGACCTTGCCTGTCTTTTTGTCTTTCACTTTCGGCGTATGACAGTCATTGCAACCTGCTCCGGCCTTGGCATGTTTTGAATTATAATACACCTCTGACTCAGGATGCTGTGCCTTCCATAACAAACCTCCGGTCAGGGCATGCTTGAAGTCGAGGAAGCCGACTTGATTGACATAGTGATCATACAGCCCGAAAACGTCTTTATACGGGAAGTGGTTTGTCCTCTGGTCCGTCATTGTTATCGAATACTTTGATGTATCCGGGTTCTTCGGGTCATACCCAGGATTGCAGTTGTATTCCACATGGCACTGCCCGCATTGCAACCTTGTATCGTATTTATCGAGCAGCGCTATCTTCCTCGTAAAACCTCTCAAGCCCAGATCGTACACCTTTATGCCGGTCCTGTTAGGATCTTTGTGCCAAAGTGTATCAGCCGCCGGCCTTGTGAGGGCCTGAATCAATCCGTCGCGCACGATCCTCGGTTTTGCAGCGTGAGGGTCATGGCAGTAAATACAGTTGAGTCCGTGCTTGAGGTCTTTTACAAACTCGAAGACTTTTGATGTCCTGGACCACGTAGTGCCCGGGACAGGGTCGCCCATATAGGACCATTTAAGGATCTGGTCCTGGGATTTGCATTGCAGGCAAACAGGGTTTGCCGCGGCCGCGCTCTGCGGGATAAAGGCCTTGTGTTCCGCAACATCAGGATAATTGTCCTGCAGAATGTCCCACGCCTTCCCGGTTTCGAACATATACTCCCAGCCGTTCTTCCCCTGGAACCGTCCGCCGTAGGACCTGTCTACAATAAGATGGTCAATGAGCATCTTATTGTGGCTTCTTGTGAGATTATGCTCTTTTGTAAACCCGTGTCCTGCCATCAGCTTTTCCCAGAACGGGTTTGGAGACCTGTTCGTAAGTTGAGATTTTTCATCTCTCGCAGGCCGGTGATAGGCCGTCTCTAAAAAGCTGTTGTACTGCTCTTTATGACACGCCCCGCAGGCCTCCCATGATGTGTCTGTCACCGGTCTTGTTTCCGGAGTCTGATTTTCGGCAGCCTTCAAATGCTTGTCCAGCTCCTTATGACAGTTTGCGCAATTGACCTTTGCATGCTTGCCCGACTTGTGAAACTCCTCGATATTGTCATGGCAGTCATAACAGGCTTGGACCTTCACATCTTTTTCTTTTTGAACAGTCGGCGCTGCTTTCTTGGCGGCTGCGCCTTCGTATTGTGCATGTACGCTCGAATAATAAATTCCGATTGTTACAACTAGCGCAATCAGCGCTGCAAATAAGACATAATATTTTTTCGTCATTTCAGATACCCTCCCTCCTTTTAATATCCTGCATAAAAGCTAACATCCTTGTTTTAATAAAATGTCTCTCACCTCCTTTTTTGTTTTAATTAATGATGTCACTTAATATTTTTGTTTTTACCATTTCCGCCTCTTGCATTCTTCATATCACTATAATATTGCGTTGTCAATACTCATAAAATCTATTTGTCCTTCACGGTCCTGTCGTGATCGGCAGTAATATTACTGACCCTCAGGCTATCGCAACTACCGGGCATCTTTTTTATCTGTTCTGATTTCTCAGGGGATACTTTTATCCTCAATCCCAATGCGACCATAAAATCTGTCCTCCGTCTTTAAATGCTTACTATCTGATTTAAAGTTAGCAGGTTATTTTGTAAATGTGCTGTTAATGTGTGTAAAGGTTTTGTAAATATATCTGCAATGAAGGAAATATCAGGCAGCCCGCTAAGTCCTCTCATTTACATATTGCGAGGATGAATTACGGGAAGTGTTATCTAAAAGCGAACTGGAAACAGAGGCAGGACGTTACCTGTATATAAGCCACCTTACGATCCAGGATGATAAAGAAAATCTTATAAAATCCGTTATAATAGCAACTGATGTTACTGAGCTAAAAAATGCCCGGCACAGGATAAAAGTATCAGAGGAGGAGCTTAGAAGGAAAGTAGATGATCTGGAAAGATTTTATGCTATGGCCATCGGCCGGGAATTAAGAATGAAAGAACTGAAGAAGGAAATAAAGAGACTGAATAAACATCTGTCTGATAATAAAGAAATCGACATTGCTTAATAAAAAAATAGAACATACCGTTAAACTTGAAGAATACGCAAAGAACTGGCAGGTGCTTATTGATACCCTGCCCTATTCCGTAATTATTATAGATACAGATTTTAATGTTGTAATGTTTAATAATGCCGCGAGAAATTTACTGGGGAATACTGTCAGGTTACAGAATGCTAAATGCTACCATTTGTTTCATAATATTAACAGCCCCATTAAGAATTGCCCAATGACAGCTACACTAAAGAATTGCAGAAATGAGCAAAGAGAAATCTACGAGCCTCATCTTGGCAAGTATCTCATAATGAATACAGCGCCTGTATTTAAAGACAATAATTTAATAGGCACCATCCATTCGGTCTTAGATATCACGGACCAAAAAGAAAATGAAAAAAACAGCAATGAACTTATTGATATATACGCCGGTTCGATAAACGAGCTAAAAGCAAGGGAAACGGGGGCGCAGAAAGGACGGGACGCCTTTCTCAATATGCTTGAAGATATCAGTGAGTCATACAAAGAACTTGAGGAGCTCTTTTTAAAACTTATACTCGTCATGGTCAATGCCCTTGATGCAAAAAGTCCATGGACAAAGGGGCATTCCGAAAGAGTATCGACATATGCGGAACAAATAGCAAAGGAAATGTTAATTGACGAAGATGAAATAAAAGATATTAAACTCGCAGGACTGCTTCATGACATAGGGAAAATAGGAACTTACGACTATCTTCTTGATAAACCGGGGACACTTACAAAAGAAGAGTTTGACATTGTTAAGAAGCATCCTGAGCAGGGCGCGGATATTCTTAAAGAAATAAAACAACTGCGGGACATAATACCTTTTATTAAATACCATCATGAAAAACTTGACGGCAACGGTTATCCTCAAAAATTAAAGGGCCAGAGAATCCCGCTTGGCGCAAGAATTCTGCATGTGGCAGATTCCTTTGATTCAATGACGTCCGACAGGCCTTACAGACCTGCTCCGGGCATTAAATATGCTTTGAGCGAGTTCGATAAATATAAGGGTACGCAATTTGATTCTCGGGTTGTGGATGCTTTCTTAAAGTCACTTGAAAAATCAGATACATGGGACATTAATTTATCTTCAGAATGACTTTGAGAGCATTTTTTTTTGCCGCCTGCTTAAACGCCTTTTTCCCATCCTCAATCGAGAATACATCGCTGATAAGCGGATAAAGATCTATCTTTCCTGACTTGATTGCCTTTATTGCGTCCGGAAACGGGCCGCATCGGGAGCCTATCAGGCTGATCTCATTTATAACAAACTGATTCAGATCAATCTGACTTTTTTCAGCTATTGTTGTCTTAAGAACAATTTTCCCTCCAGGCCTCACGATCTTAAGGGCTGTTTTGATTCCCGAAGGAGAACCTGTACAGTCAACAACCATATCAAAATCTCTCTCCCTGAATTTCGCTTTCAATATAGTTTTAATGCCTGTCTTATCAAGGATGGAAAGCTTTTCACGGTGCTTGCCTACTGCAGTGAGCTTACTTCCGGTTGTCGCAAGCGCCTGCGAGACAAGAAGGCCCAGTTTCCCGTCTCCCAATACACAGACTTTATCCGAAGATGAAATATTGATCTGCTTAATTATTTCATATGCAGCAGCCAGAGGCTCTATAAAAACTGCTTCTTCTTCTGAAATGGATTTTGGTATCTCATGCAGATTACCGACAGGCAGTGTAATATAATCTGCAAAAACTCCGTCCTTATTCAATATACCGAGAACGGATCGGCCGGGACAGTGGTTCTGCATTTGATTACGGCAGTATAAACATTTCCCGCATCCGAGATTTATCTCTCCTGCAACCCTTTTCCCTATCAGTTTATTGTTGCTGCACTTCTCAACTATTCCTGTAAATTCATGGCCGAGTACGCCCTTAAAATCCATATATCCCCTGGTAATCTCAATATCAGTATTGCAGATTCCGGCATGAGTGATCCTGATTAAAGCCTCATTCTCTTTTGGTTCGGGCACGGGATAGTCAGTTACATATTCTAATTTTTTATTAAATACAAGGGCCCGCATGAATACTATAATAACTTTTTGCCGCAGACTTTCACTAACTTATTCAGCCAGGATGTGAATGCCCTGAGAGATACCGGATTTAACGACGGGATTGTTTCTATAACTTCGGGATATTTACTGTTTACTGCGTGAGTTTTATTTTCTAAACTTGCGCAGCAAATTCTGAAGTTGTAGATTTAACTACGGATGGAGTAACAATTTCCCATGCTTCTCTATATAAAAGTATTTTCTTGAGCAGCTTAACGTTCAAAGTATGTCCCGACTTGTTTGCAATAAAATGTCCATATATTGGTAAACCGATCAATGAAATATCGCCGACAGCATCGAGGATTTTATGTCTGACAAATTCATCCTCAAATCTGAGTTTACCGCCATTAATGACTTCCTTTTCACCCAATACGATTGCATTATCCAGAGAACCTCCTTGAGCCAACCCCCTGGATTTCAGCATCTCAACATCCCTCAAAAAGCCAAAGGTCCGGGCAGGCGCAAGTTCATTTACAAATTTCATTGCAGATATATCAATGCCCATTTTCTGTTCTCCAAATGCAGGATGCGTATAAAAAAGACGATATGTAATTCTGGTCCCGTCATATGGTGTGACTGCAATCTGGCTATGTCCTTCCATAACTACAATCGGAGCCAATATTTTTAAATAAGACACAACTTTTTCCTGTTTTGAAATGCCGGCTTCCATTATCCTGGATACAAAATGTAATGAACTGCCATCCATTATCGGTACTTCAGGTCCGTCGATTTCAACAAGCACATTATCAATACCAAGACCTGCAAAAGAAGCCAGAAGGTGTTCAACTGTCCCGATCTTAACGCCTTCAGATGCAAGAGTTGTAGCGAATGTCGTATCGGAAACAGAACTTACGCTGGCTTTTATTCTTACATTTCCCTTGTCCGTCCTTATGAAAACCACACCCGTATTGCACGGTGCGGGCCTGAGTCTCATATTAATGTTTAATCCGGTATGAAGACCAAGACCGCTGATAAATATTTCATTTCTTAGTGTATTCTGGAGTCGCATAATTTCTAATTATAAGCAAATTAAATACCAACCTGAATATTATTTAAAATCAAGGGGATAAAATTTACAGATGTATCATAATTACATCTACAGTGTCTCTATTCTGCACAACTTAGCCCACATTATTCATACCTCTCCTCCGACAACCATTTCGGGAATTCTGACAGTAGGCATTGCATCTGAAACAGGGACCCCCTGTGCATCTTTTCCACATGTACCTATAGCAAAACCAATATCATTTCCTACCATATCTATGGACTTCAGAACATCAGGTCCATTCCCGATAAGCGTAGCGCCTCTTACAGGTTCTCCGATTAGTCCTTTTTCAATCAGAAATCCCTCAGATACCTCAAAAACAAATTCTCCTGTTACAGTATTGACCTGTCCTCCCCCCATTTTCCTGACAAGAAATCCTTTATCAACTGATCGTATTATCTTTTCGGGGTCTTCTTCTCCAGGGGCAATAAAAGTATTGCTCATCCTTGGAATCGGCCTGTCCTTATATGACTGCCGCCTCCCATTTCCTGTTGATGAAACATTTGCTTTCATTGCACTTAATCTATCGTACAAATATCCTTTCAAAACGCCTCGCTCCACCAGAACAGTCCTCTGCGCCATTATGCCTTCGTCATCAAATCTGAATGATCCCCTCTTATTAGGAAGCGTCGCGTCATCAATAATTGTAACCAGTGGTGATGCTATCTGCTCTCCTATTTTATCTGTGTATACTGACAGTCCCTGCTGGACCAGATCAGCCTCTAAACCATGTCCTATGGCTTCATGAATCATTGTGCCGCCGGCTTCAGCTGAGATTATTACCGGAATTTTCCCTCCCGGAGCTTTTCTGGCGCTTAACAGCGTTACTGCCTTCTGCGCTGCCTTAAGCGCTATTTCTTCAAAAGGCGAGGCTTCAAACAGTTCAAAGCCCACAAATCCTCCAACAGGTTCGTATCCGGTCTGTAATACATCTCCTTCTGCGGCAATCACCTGTATAAGGGCCAGTGTATAAATGCGTTCGTCTTCTGCAATGGTCCCGTCCGAAGATGCAATGCATATATTCTGGATGGAATCCCTGTATACAATTGATACCTGTTTAATTTTCGGACTGACACCTCTTGCAGCCCTGTTTGAATTTTCTATCAGCGAAATTTTTTCCTTTATAGCAATATCTGCAGGATTGTGTTTTATTTTAAAATCAACTGACGGCCTGAGTTTTCTTAAATCAAATGTCAGTTCACCGGATGTTTTCCCCTTAACCGCCCTGCTTACAGTCTCAGCAATACCAAATAAAGAACCCTCTGAAAAATCATTGCTGTACGCATAAGCAGATTTATCGCCGAAAATTACCCTTACCCCGATTCCGCAATCAACCCCTGATGACAGCTTTTCTATCTTGTCATCCTCAAGCTGTATTGACAGAGGTCTTTCCTGTTCAATAAAAACATCTGCGTAATCACCGCCATTTGACAGAGACTTCCTGAGAATTTGCGTTATCAGATCATCAGAGATTCTTTTCATTAGCCCCTTGACCCCTTGGATCCTTTCTATTAATATTACTTAATTACTTAATCTGTACAAATAGTATAATGCTATACAAGATTCTGTTCTATTAAACACAAAAGGAGGACATCATGTCAAAAATAGGCGTAATAGGCGGAAGCGGCTTGTATGATATGAAGGGGCTCGTTTTAAAAAAGAGAAAAACAGTTACTACCCCCTTCGGTAAACCCTCCGATCATTATCTTTTGGGTGAAATCGGCAATACTGAAATCATTTTTCTTCCCCGTCATGGGAAGCGCCATGATATTCCTCCTCATAAAATTAATTACAGAGCAAATATCTGGGGATTCAAAAAACTTGGCGCTGAAAGAATTCTGTCTATAAGTGCAGTCGGCGGTATTAAAAAAGGATTGAGACCAGGAGATATAGTTATATTGGACCAGATTCTGGATTTGACCAGGAACAGAAAATCCACGTTCTATGATGGAGAAGATGGTGTTGTACACATTGATTTTACTGAACCTTACTGTCCTGAACTCCGAAAGATATTACAGAAAGCCGGCAGGAATGTTAAAGTCTCTTTAAAAAACGGGGGGACTTACGCGGCAGTTGAAGGGCCAAGACTCGAGACCGCGTCGGAAATAAAGAGTTTCAGCATACTTGGCGCCGATGTTGTTGGAATGACGGGAATGCCCGAAGCGTCACTCGCGAGAGAACTGGAAATATGTTATTCGGGACTGTCTGTAGTGGCAAACTATGCCGCAGGAATAAGTAAAAGAAAACTCACTGTAGCAGAAGTTATGGAAGCAATGAAAGATACTACGGAAAAGCTTAAACGTCTGCTGGAAGAAACATTTAAGCTGATTCCTGATGAAAGAGAATGTCCCTGTGGAGAAGCTTTGAAAGAAGCAAAAATATAAATTAGCTATTTGCAGCTCGATCAACCCAAATAATGCAGAGATTGAGCGTATGGTCCCTGGTTTCAAATTATTGACAGTAACCAGGTAATTGTTTAATCTACTAGATAAAATGCTCGAAAATTCATTAAAAACTTTCCGTTTTTTTAACTACATTCTTGCTGTGCTTATTCTATTCTCAATCCTCCTCCTGATCCGGAATATCATCGGTACTTCTTTCTCAAAAACAGAAGTTCCTCATGATGTCTCTGCAAATAACTCATTAACCAATAAAATGAAAGAAGACATCATGCAGTATTCTGTTATCCTGGAAAAGAACCCCTTCGGCCGCCCCATGAAACTTCATCCTGTTGCAGTGAAGCAGGATTCGGAAAAACCATACGGCTCTCTATCGGACTTGCTTCTCGTAGGCACAGTTGTGGGCCCGGACAAACTCAGTTACGCAATTATTCAGGACAAATCCAAGACCATAGGACAGGAAATTTTTGCGTATAAGGAAGCAGTTTATAATTATGGCATATTAAATAAAATTAGCAGTTCATCTGTTGAAATAAGGCAGGATTCCATTACTTATACACTTACAATGCCACTTGAAAAAACCAGCGCCGGGGCAGAGCAGCATCAGGACAGTCAAGCTGCTGCATCCGAAGCGTCATTTGCCAGAAAGGTCAGTGATAAACAATATATCCTTGACCGCAGAAGGGTCCAGAAATCACTTGAGAATCCGGAACAGATATTGACGGACGCGCGGCTTTTGCCTAATTTCGTAAACGGCAGGCAGGAAGGATTTAAAATCAGCGAAGTCGTTCCAGACGGACTTTATCACAGTCTGGGACTAGTAAACGGAGATACCCTGTTAAGGATAAACGGACTTGAAATATCAAACCCTGAAGTTGCAATTCAGGCAATGTCCGCACTTAGGGGTATGAACAGGGTAAATCTTGATATAATCAGAGACGGGAAGAACTCGTCCATGACTTATGAAATAAGATAGTGATTTAATGTTTAATATTTGACAATTGACACTCTATAATTGATAATTGATAAGCCCTTATATCATTTGCTGTAAGCATCAGGCAAGGAAATATTCATGAAAATTATTAAACTGTCTATTGTGTTGTATTCTATCATCTTTGTGATGACCGTATTCTCTTCTCTGTCAATAGCAGGCAATAATAATCAGGGGCAATCAGAGGGACAGGCCGAACCCAGAATTGCCTTCAATTTTGTGGATGTTGAAATCTCTACATTAATCAAGTTTATCAGCGAAATTACGGGCGACAATTTCCTGTTTGATGAAAGAATAAAGGGAACTATCACTATAATAGCCCCGACAAAGCTGACTGTAGAGGAGTCTTTTAATCTCTTCACATCAGTACTCAGTCTTAAAGGCTTCACTATAATTCCTTCAGGGCCAAATACTTATAAAATCATCCCCTCTTCCCTTGCAAAGCAGGAAGGAATAATCTCTACTAACGCAATACTTCCTGTCAATGAAGGTTATATTACAAAGCTTATCCCTGTTGACAATATCAAAGCAGAAGAGGCGTTACAGTTTATCCGTCCCGTCATTTCAAAAGACGGGCACCTGTCTTCTTTTGGTCCTCACAATATGCTGCTCGCAGTTGATTCTGCCGTAACTATCAATAAAATCATGTCCATCCTCAGTCTGATTGATAAACCTTCGATAAGGGAAGAAGAGGCCAGTATTCATGTCTATTTCCTGGAACATGCCGATGCAACAGATTTGTCGGAGGTTTTGCAGGGAATAATAAAAAATTTACAGACAGCCGTAAAAAATGGCCGCATGGCCCAAAAAGGCGGAGATGCTTCAGCAGTTCCGGTATTAAATGTCACACCGGACAAGGCAACCAATTCACTTGTAATTATTGCGCCTCCATCTGATTATGAGAACATTGTTCAGGTAATCAAGACACTTGATAAGAAGAGAAAACAGGTATTTGTTGAGGCAATGATCGTTGAAGCAAGAATAGATATGCTGAGAGATCTCGGGTCAAAGTGGAGGGCCATGGCAACTCACAAAGGTGAACCTGTGGCAGTAGGCGGAGTTGGAAATATTGGAACAGACACCGTTCTGAATATCATTAACGGTCTTTCCGGTTTTTCAGTTGGCGGGATGGGGAGCTTTCTCGACATCCCTGTAACATCAGTCGGCACAGATGGAACAGTCAGTTCACAAACCCTAACATCTCCGGGTTTTGCGGCGCTTTTCAGCCTGAGCGAATTCAGGCGCGCGATAAACGTCCTTTCCACCCCCCAAATACTTACTTCCGATAATCAGGAAGCTGAGATCCTCGTCGGCGAAAATGTGCCCTTTATATCACAGAGAGAGCGTGACGTGACCACAACCAGCACAGTGCTTAATTCTATTCAGAGGACGGACGTCGGCATAAAATTAAAGATAACTCCCCAGATATCAGAGGGAGATTACATTAAACTCGATATCTTTCAGGAAATCTCGTCAGTCGAAAAAGCCTCTGATGTAATTCTCACAACTATCGGTCCCAGCACCACCAAGCGTTCAACAAAAACATCCGTTGTAGTAAAGGACGGGCTTACCGTTGTCATCGGCGGACTTATGCAGGAACAGGAACAGGAAGACGTGTTCAAGGTGCCCATTCTGGGAGACATTCCCGTTCTTGGATGGCTTTTTAAATTCAAAAGTGTATCAAAAAATAAGACAAATCTCCTGGTATTTCTCTCACCGCATATAATTAAAGAAGCGCCTCAGATCGCAAAAATGACGCAGGAGAAACATAAGGATTTTGTAACAAGAGAAAAGTTTTACAGGCAGGGCGAGCTGCTCGTAAAATTCAAAGAAGATGTTCCGGAAGATATGGCTTTACTCATAATATCACAAAAAAAAGCCAGCGTTATCAGACATTTTGATGATATAAATGTCTACCACATAAAACTTAAATCCGGCCAGGAGGTTGAAGATGCCATTAATGAGTTTTCTTCGGTCCCGGAAGTTCTTTACGCTGAGCCGAATTACAAAGTCAAACTGGATGTACCTGCTGAAGATACTGATAAAAAACAGCCGGCGCCTGACATAGAGTTAAATAAACCCGACAGTTTATTACATGAAGAAAATACCGAAACGCTTAAGGTCACTGATGCTGAACAGGCTGCTCCTGCCGTTGATATCGGTAATTCCGCAGACTTGAATAATGAGGACAGCTCATTGCCTCCCCCGGGCATTGATAAAAAAAAAATACCTCCTGATAACAAAAGTGAAGACCCCGGCAGCATACTGCTGGAACAAACCCCTTCCTCTCTTAAAGTAATTGACAATAATCAGGCTGTCCCTGTTGCAGATGCCAGGGCAGAAGGCGACGCGCTTGCAGAGAAAGTCAATGAGCCGCAGCAAAATCAATTGACGGACAAAACAAATGCGTCAGAAGCAGTTAATAAAAAGAGCAGCCAGTATTACATCCAGGTCGGGGCATGGATAAATATTAAATATGCCATGGAGACGCTGGAGCTATTGAGACCTCACTATCCGGATATTTACATCGTTGAAGATAACAGCTTCAATAAGGTGCGTATTCCTGGTACAATGAGCAAAAAGAATGACGCCCTGTTATTAAATAAGTTAAGAAAAAAGTTTAATCTGAGACCCTTTTTAGTTAACCCAAATAAAGCAGACATTGAAAAATAATTTGTTTAACTCGATAGACTTATTATCAAATTATGCATAAGGCTTTGAATAAAAATATGCATCCTAACCTTGATTAAAAATGCGTTTAAGGAATCGAAAAATAAATAATTTTCCAACATCTGCATTATGTTAAATGCATTTTTGGAGTCAATAAATCAGAATAAGTCGTATTGAGCCGCATGTATGGAAACCGTAAACGATATTAAAGATGATGACATAGAATTTTCACTGCTTGAGAAAATATCTCTCACCTATGCTAAAGGCAATGTCTTTCTGCCGCTGAGAAGACAGGACAATGAACTTATAGGCGCCGTTGCAGACAACCGCGGGGTCTTTGCGCTCAGAGACCTGGCAAGGGCCCTTAATCTTAAACCCCACCCTGTCCAGGCTGACGCAAAACTCATTATAGATGCGATCAACCGCATATACAGCCAGACAAGCAGTGTAAACGATGTAATGGGTGACATTAAAGGTGAAGACCTTTCCATGATAGCCACGGAATTTGAATCACCGACGGATTTGCTCGAGCTTACAGAAGAGGCCCCGATTATCCGTCTGCTGAATGCCCTCCTTATGGAGGCGGTAAAAGAAAAAGCAAGCGATATACATATAGAACCATACGAAAAAGGCATTGACGTAAGGTTCAGGGTAGACGGAATTTTGAGCAAGGTCCTGAGCCCTCCCAAAATTATTCACGATGCCCTGATATCAAGGATAAAGATAATCGCGGGTCTTGATATTGCTGAGAAAAGACTCCCTCAGGACGGCAGAATACAGCTGCTTGTCGGCGGGAAGAACTTCGACATAAGAGTGTCCATAATACCTACAATGATCGGGGAAAGGGCGGTCCTGAGACTGCTCGACAGGCAGTCCGGCGTCCTGAGCCTTGAAATGCTCGGACTGGCGGATTCACTATTGCTTTCGCTGAAAAACGCGCTTTCAAGACATAACGGCATCATACTTGTTACCGGCCCCACTGGGTCCGGCAAGACCACTACTCTTTACGCGTCTCTTATCAGGCTTAACACCGAAGACAGAAATATCATCACAGTTGAAGACCCTGTCGAGTATCAGCTCGCCGGCATAGGACAAATGCATATAAATCCCAAAATAGGTCTTACGTTTGCGGCAGGACTGAGATCAATCTTACGACAGGACCCGGACATCATGATGGTCGGTGAAATAAGAGACCTTGAGACTGCGGAGATTGCCGTGCATGCATCGCTTACCGGACATCTGGTTCTCAGCACACTTCATACGAATGACGCTCCAAGCGCCACAACAAGACTTATTGACATGGGAATAGAGCCGTTCCTCGTGGCATCATCACTTGTATGCATCCTTGCACAGAGGCTTGTAAGAGTGATCTGTCCGCACTGCAGGGAACCATATACACCGACAAAGCAGGAATTGTCTTATCTCGATCTTGACCCTCCGCCGTCCAGGCTTTATCAAGGGAAAGGTTGTGATAAATGCATGGGTAAGGGATACCTCGGCAGGACGGGAATCTACGAACTGCTGGAGATTACTCCGGAGGTAAGGACAGCGATTGCTGAAAGAAAAGATGCACAGGCAATAAAAGCCATAGCCGTCAGGGCCGGTTTTAAGTCCCTTCAAAAAAATGCAATCGATAAAATTCTAAAGGGCATTACTACAATAGAAGAAGTCATAAGGGTCACGTTACGGGACGTGGAAGGATGAGATATGCCTGTTTTCAAATATCATGGATATGACAGGAAAGGGTCTGCAGCCGAAGGAGTAATCGAAGCCGACGGACAGAAAGATGCCGCCTTAAAAATAAAATCAAAAGGCATCTTTCCGAAAGATATCACAGAAGAGGGCCTTTCAGGGAAAAAATCCTTATTCAATAAATTCTCTCCGTCAGCGCTCGCCGGCATAACAAGAAGACTTTCAATCCTGCTTTCCTCCGGGGTCACTTTGATAGATACCCTGAGCGCGTTATCTTCAGAGCAAAAGGGTGAGTGGAGAAATATATTGACAGACCTTAAGGACAGGCTTGCCGGAGGTTCATCATTCGCGCGCGCAATGCAGGCCCATCCTTCAATATTCCCGGATTTTTATACAGGCATGATCGCGGCCGGAGAAAGCAGCGGCAGACTTCCGGACGTCCTTATTAAACTCGCTGATTTTCTTGAAAGCGAAATCAATATTAAAAATAAAATCAAAACAGCCCTCATATATCCGGCGTTCATGGCCTGCGTCAGCATAGCCATTGTGGCTTTTCTGTTTACCTTCGTTATTCCCAAGATAACAAAAATATTCGAGGAAACCGCAGCCACCCTGCCCTTTATTACCCTGGTGCTCATCTGGATCAGTACGGCGTTAAAGAATTTCTGGTGGCTGCTGCTGGCCCTGGCTGCAGGCGCTGTGATTTCATTCAATAAAATTAAACGGACAAAAAAGGTCTTAATTGATTCAATACTGCTGAAAGACCCTTCCGGTATTTTAATGGGACTCTACATGCTGCGGTTTTCAATGACAATGGGTTTTCTCCTCTCCGGAGGGCTGCCGATATTAAAGGCCATGCAGTTGACCTCCAAGGTCACAGGCAACGTTGTCCTGGAAAACAAAATCATGTCTGCCCAGAACCTGGTATCTCAGGGTGCAAAACTTTCAACAAGTCTTAAAGGATTTCCTCCCACTCTTTTACAGATAATATCTACCGGAGAGCAAACTGGAAAACTGCCGGAGGTGTTACAGAAAACAGCTGCATCTTATGAATCAGAGTTTGATAGAAAGCTTCAGAGAGTGATAAGCCTTCTTGAACCGGTATTGATTTTAGTAATGGGCCTGGTGGTCGGATTTATTGTAGTGGCAGTCCTCCTGCCGATATTTGAGATGAACCAGGTTATGAGGTAGGATATCAGGTATGCTTAACAGATATATGAAATGGTCAATTTCGATTCTTTTCTTTTTTCTGGGAGGGTGCGCATTTGTAAATATGTCACTTGTGCCGCCACCCTCACCATTACAGGAATATATAATAGAAGGTGAAGGACGCCCGAAGATACTCCTGCTTGATGTTTCGGGATTTATATCCGAAAATGAGAGGGGAGGAGCTTTAAGCCTGGTGAAAGAGCCTTCGCTTGTTGCGCATGTAAAAGAGGCCCTCCAGAAAGCTGAAAAAGACAAAAATATTTGGGGTGTTATTGTAAAAATAAATTCTCCGGGCGGGACTGTTACGGCATCAGACATTATCTATCACGAGTTAATGAATTTCAAGAAAAAGACGCGTGTTCCGGTGCATGCCTGCATAATGGGGACCGGCACTTCCGGCGGATATTATATAGCAGCTGCCGCTGACGAGATCAGCTCACATCCCAGCGCCATCACCGGCAGCATCGGCGTAATCGCCATGAAGTTTAATATCGAGGGACTTCTGACAAAAATCGGCGTGGAAGATGAGACCGTTAAGTCCGGGGACAAAAAAGACCTCTTTTCGCCCTTCAGGGCAAATACCCCTGAAGAGAAAAAAATCCTTCAATCAATTATCGATAGTTTACAGTCCCGTTTTATAGATGCGGTATTTGAAAATAGAAAAGATTTATTGTCCAGAAAAGAAATAGAGGTCCTTTCCGATGGACGCATATATACTGCAGATCAGGCACTGGATTCAAAGCTGATTGACCATATCGGCTATTTGGACGATGCTATAGAGAGAATGAAGAAATCTCTCGGCATAGAACATGCTCAAATCATTACGTATTATCGTTCCGGAGAGTACCCGGTTACTATTTATTCAGCATACCCGGCAAACAGCCCCTCATTAATGGGGCTTCTCAATAATCATTCAGACAGTTCCACTCCCTTTTCCGGAGTGGAATTTCTGTACCTCTGGAAGCCTTAGTCAAGGAAACGGATAATCTCTGCATTATTCAGGCTAAGAAGGTTTAGAGTGTTTTTCCTTCTCTTTGCCGTATGCTTCCTTACCGGCGTCAATGGCACTGGAAATCAATGACTTTTTCTCTGTTACAAATTCTTTGCCATGCTCTACAGCAGATGAAAATTTATCTTTTACCTCCCCGGCATATTCTGAAACCTTCTTTGAGGTTTCATCAGCAAATTCCTTTATCTTCTCTCTCGTCTCTCTCCCCGACCGCGGAGCAGTAAGCAATGCGATACCGGCGCCCACAATGCCGCCTAAAACAAAAGCAAGAACAACATGGCCTGTTACTGAACATCCTCTTTCTTCACTCATTTTTAGCCTCCTTTTTTAATAAGCCCCTGCGTCAAGACGCTCAGGGCAGTTTTTATCCCAACTCCAAAATTCGATGTCATAACCGATATGGATGCAGCAATCTGTCTTATCAACTGGTTTATGTCATCGATAATCGCCCCTGTCTCTCCCACCGACTTTGTCAGATGCTGGACATTACTGATTGATTCATCCAGTTTATCTGCAATCTGATTTGTCTTCTCCACTGTTTTCTGAAGCCTTTTCAAAAGAGGGTCCAGCGATTCCTGGGTAGTCCAGAGGAAATCCTCAGCAGCTTTTGCAGTCCTTTTTATCTGCGTAATGACGGGGATTAAATATGCCACTAATACAATTAATGCGCCTGCGATAATTCCCCAGAAAAACTGTGTATCCATAAACGCTTCCTCTCTATAATTTATATATCACAAAACAATTTGGTTGGCAAACAATTAATATAATACATGATAAAAAATCATGATGCAATTTTTTTATAAATCAAAAACATATGCGCTTTGTTCATCTCCAATCCGGTTATGTGCAATCCAATAAGTCACTTTTAACAAGATATAGTCGCCCGGTACGAATATGACTTCGCACTTTTTAATCTTTTTTTGACATCAGTATAAAACTTAGTTTTTTCATCTCTGAAACATTCAGATCACGAAACTTTTTACTAAGAGTAGGGAGTACTTTTTCCACATATTCTTCTTCTAATACCGTTCTCGGTTCGATTACAATATTGGACCAGTTATTTCCTTCGAGATAGTTTACATATTGTGGAATGCGTACCCTGTTTGGAGATCCTTTAAACTTAAACATATTCCAGAATAGGTCATTATATCGATATATATTCAGAGGGTCTTTATCCTTAAT
The DNA here is from genome assembly GCA_016208905.1 of Nitrospirota bacterium. Lineage (GTDB taxonomy): Bacteria > Nitrospirota > Thermodesulfovibrionia > UBA6902 > UBA6902 > UBA6902. The sequence goes on along the minus strand of JACQXG010000004.1, from coordinate 40,903 downwards.
CCACCTCGTATGAGTATTCATGTCTATATGGGAAAATAAAATTCCGCCTTTTTTTATTTTAATGCTCATTTCTTTAATTGCGTTTTCTACATCGTCGAAATGCTCAAATGCTACTTGCGTAATTATAATATCAACTTCTTCCGGAATATCCGAGATATTAAAATTCTTATCAACCACATAACATAGACCGCTGTCCTCTCCTTTCTGAAATTTTTCTAATTGTTCTTCAGCAAAATCAACATTATAATCGTAATCTTTTCTCAATCTCTGAAAAAGGCTTTTATAAAATTCCTTTGGGGCAAAACTCGCTAAGTTATGGACATCTAATGCGAAATATTTTTTTGCTCCCATTGCCAATAAAATTAATCCTGTTCCCAAATCCGGCCCTACACCAAGTTCCAAAACGACCTTATCTTTCACAGGTGTTGTGTCCCCTGAATAATTGCGGACATAATTAATCCAACGATCGACTATTTTTAAATCGTAGTCTACAGTTTGTTTAATATGAGTTACAGGAAATGTTCGCGGGGTCTTATAACCTAACAGCATGTGCCGGACTTTGTTCATAACAATAAGAAGTGAGCCAATTGTATGATATAAGTTGTTATTAATAGTCGTTGGAGATGTTTTTTTTGTATATTTCATTCAGTAAATGACTCCTTTTTATTTAATTCACGGGTGAAGTATATAGATTAAACAAACAGTTAATAAATTGTCGAATAAATATTGGCAGATAAGAAACTCTCAGCCCGTCCCCTGATAAGAAATTATAAACTTCCCTGTGGCGTTTGTCACTAAAAAATTCAAAAAGAGGGAAGTATGAGAAAGACGAAAGGGTATTTGAGAAGTCTGCCGAGGATGCGAGCCCTGTATGGTAGACGTATTTTATTTGTTTTGTTTATAATTACCCATGCTTACTCTCGGTGTCCTGGCCTCCGGCAGAGGTTCAAATTTCCAGTCAATCATCGACAGCATTGAATCAGGGGTCTTAAATGCAAAAATTGCTCTTTTAATAACAGACAATCCGGAGTCATATGCAATTGAAAGGGCCAATAAGCATAATATAGAAGCGCTTGTAATAAAACCGCGTGATTTCTCTGACAGGGATTTATATTACTCACATATTGCTGAGGAGCTTAAGAAAAGAAATGTTGAGCTCGTTATATTGGCCGGTTTTATGAGAGTTGTCGGGAAAGCGCTTATAGATAAGTACCGGAACAGAATAATGAACATCCACCCGGCCCTTCTGCCTGCCTTCCCCGGCCTTCACGGGCAGAAACAGGCTGCCGAGTACGGAGTAAAGATATCAGGCTGCACTGTTCATTTCGTCGATGAAGGCATGGATACCGGTCCCATAATAATTCAGGCGGCAGTGCCCGCGTATCACGATGATACAGAAGAAACCTTATCAGAAAGAATCCTCAAACAGGAACACAAAATCTTTCCCTACGCGATCAGGCTTTATTCAGAAGGAAAAATTTCAGTTAACGGCCGAAAGGTCATCATAGAGGATAATAGAGAAGATCCAGGCATGATTAATCCTCCTTTGATTCAATAACACTTATTTTACTACTCCCCTTTGCCCAAATGTCTCATGTCACACATATGTGTCAGTTAAATTGTGCAAGGCACGTGATGATGAGATATAGAAATGTCAAAAAAACAAATAGTTAGTAGATGGCACCATATTTGCTTTGATGCGCATATAGAATAAATACAATCTGAGGTTTACATATGATTTCAATTATATCTAAGGTTTGTGTTGCAGTTATTCTGTTAATTCTAGTCTCCTTTGCATACAGTGCATTTGTAATATATAAAGCTTCTTGTAATTTCAGTCAGCATGTAAAAAAAATAAATTATTTAGCCAAACATATTAAGACCAATGGCGCTTAATATGCTGAGAGGTACAGTGAATATGAAACTTTATACGGCATATGGACATCCCAATACAGGAAATAAGGCACCCTGGTTCCGTATTGAGAATAGAATAATTTATTCCAGTTATGGAAATCCGGAAGTAACAAAAAGCACACCATTGTTTATTATAAAAGGGAACAAAGTATACCCTTCACACAGCCATCCTTCGGGTATGAGCGGAAGCCCGTGGTTTAAAATTAAAGAAAATAAATTATATCCTTCAATCGGACATCCCGACGGCTCCAGCGGACTGCCGTGGTTTTTTATGAAGTAATGACGAGAGTGTGAATCGCTGAACTGATCAATCACGGAGTAGCGCTTCAAATTCATTCCTGAATTTTTTAATCATTGCTGCTATCGGGAGGGTTGCGGCAATTCCAAATGCACAAATCGTTGAGCCTCTTATGTATCGGCACAACCTGAGTATCTGTTCAATATCTTTTGCGGTCCCCTCACCTGCAATTATTTTATCTATCAAATATTTGATCATATTGGTACCTTCCCTGCAGGGAGCGCACTGGCCGCATGATTCATGGGCATAAAATTTTGCGGTCTTTTGAGCTATCATCGGAATGGAAGTATCCTCATCAAGGACAACAATACCTCCGGAGCCAAGCATTGTGCCAATAGCATTGAGCGCCTGATAATCCATGCTGACATCGATTTCATCTGCTTTGAGAATTGGGGCCGACATGCCTCCGGGAACCACGGCCTTCAAATGCTTTCCTCCCCTGATTCCGCCTGCAGCCTCATAGATCAATTCTCTCAATGTCGTACCCATTGGGTATTCATATATGCCGGGTTTGTTGACATGCCCGCTGATCCCAAAGATATGGGTCCCACCGCTTCCCGCTTTCCCGGCGGACTTGAACGCGTCAGGACCGTTTCCAATTATAAAAGGTATATACGAAAGGGTTGTGACATTATGGATCAATGTCGGATCACCATACAGTCCTGATGCCGCAGGGAAAGGCGGCTTCAGTCTCGGCCTTCCAGCCTTCCCTTCAAGCGACTCAATAAGTGCGGTCTCTTCACCGCAGACATAAGAGCCAGCTCCCCTGAACACGTCAACAAAAAAAGAAAAGCTTGAGCCCAGAATATTGTTGCCGATAAATCCATGTGCCTGTGCCTCATCAATTGCCTTCACAAGGATCTTTGCTATCCAGTCATATTCCCCCCGGATATAGATAAAACCATGGTGCGCGCCAGTTGCATAGGCAGTAATGAGCATTCCTTCCAACAATAGATGCGGGTCAAATTCCATGATAAATCTGTCTTTGAATGTGCCCGGCTCTCCTTCATCAGCATTACAGATCAGATATACTGTCTTGACCCTGTATTTTGTCAGCATCCTCCACTTGGCGCCCGCAGGAAAACCTGCCCCCCCTCTTCCTCTAAGCCCTGACTCATAGACCATTGAAATAACATCATCCTGAGGTAAAGAGAGCGCCTTTCTCAGTGCATTATAGCCTCCTCTGCCTGTGTATACTTCCAGCGATTGTGAGTTCGGGATGTCTTTATTTCTCAGTAATATTTTGCTCATATATAACATTGATCATCTCATCAACTCTTTCAAAGCTCAAATTCTCATAATGATCACTATTAATGATCATAGCCGGCGCGTACCCGCAGGACCCAAGACATTCTACCGGCTCAATGCTGAATAACCCGTCCGGAGTCGTATCTCCCTCTTTAATTCCAAGCTTCCCTGAAATGTAGTCCAGAAGTGGTCCTTCTCCTGTCAATGAACACGATACATTTGAACAGATCTGGATGTGGTATTTGCCTTTCGGTTTTAAATTCAGCATCGAGTAAAAACTGGCTGCACTGAAAATACGGGCCTCTGAAAATCCCAAGATCCTTGACAGGTCCTCCATGTCTTTCTCAGAGACATAACCGTTCTTTTTTTGAATCAGTGAAAGAGACGGCAGGACAGCCGAATCCCTGCACGGGAACTTTTTCACAAAGCCTTCGATGATCTCTTTTATGTCTTTATCAATCATATCTTCTCCAGCCCTTTTCGCTCCTGTGTCATTTCGACCGAAGGGAGAAATCTTGATAGCATGCAAGACAATAAGATTTCTCGTCCCAACTGGTCCTCGAAATGACAAAAATCAAGTTTCATATCTTCTCCAGGCGGACCGCGCATGCCTTGTATTCAGCGGTGCCGGTAACAGGGTCAAAGACATCATTGGTGATGACATTTGCACACGCCTCCCTGAAGTGGAAGGTCATGAAACAGACCCCGGTTAATACCCGGTCAGTTACCCATGCCTTTGCCTTAACCCTGCCCCTGCGGGACACGGCAAAAATATAATCACCATCTTTGATGTCCAGTTTTTCTGCATCTTTGGGATTTACTTCAATCAGCTCTTCAGGACAAATTTCATCAAATCCGGCAGACAGTCTTGTCTGTGTCCCGGTGTGATACTGATAGAGGCGTCTCCCTGTTGTGAGCACGATTGGATATTCATTATCAGGACACTCTGCAGGCGGCTTCCAGTGCGCAGGCTGGAATGTGGCCTTGCCGCAGGGGAATACATTATTGCAATAAAGATAGCACGTCCCGTTGTGCTCCTCGTCAGTACAGGGCCACTGGATACCTTGATGTTCAATCCTCTTATACGTGATCCCGGACATCGAGGGTGTTAACGAGCGTATCTCTTCCCATATCTGTTCCGCAGACGTATAGCCCATCTCAAAGCCCATCCTTCTTGACAGTTCGCATGTAATCCACCAGTCGTCCATTGCCAGGCCCGGAGGTTTCACTGCCTTTCTTACTCGCTGCACGCGCCTCTCGGTATTGGTAAATGTGCCGTCCTTTTCTGCAAAACACGATGCAGGAAAAACAACGTCTGCGTGTTCCGCAGTCTCATTTATAAAAATGTCCTGCACTATGAGCAATTCGAGTTTTTCGAGTGCCTTAACTGTATGCGCCTGGTTCGGCTCTGACATAACGATATTCTCACCTGCCAGATATAGCGCCTTTACATTGCCATGAATGATGCCGTCGAACATGGCAGGGATTTTTGTCCCTTCCTGTTCCGGCAATGAATTCACGCCCCACGCCTTCGCAAATTTTTTTCTCACTGCAGGATAAGCCGCCTTCTGATAGTCTGTGTAAACGTCAGGCAGCGCACCCATGTCACAGGCGCCCTGGACATTGTTCTGTCCCCTGAGAGGGTTGACGCCTGAGCTTTCCTTCCCTATGTTACCGAGCAGCATTTGAAGATTTGCGCACGTCCTCACATTATCAGTGCCCGTAACATGTTCCGTAATGCCGAGGGTATAAAATAGCGCGACCTTTTCAGCCTCGCCGAGGATCTTTGCAAGCTCCCTTATCTCATCCGCCGGCAGTCCGCATATTCCCGAAGCGTATGCGGGGGTGTATTCACTTACAGTCTCCATGAGTTTTTCAAACCCTTCGGTATAGTTATTAATAAACTTCTTATCATGCCGGTCGTTTTTTATGATCTCATGCATGACCGCATTGAGAAGCGCAATGTCAGAGCCGACTTTGTGCTGAAAATGCCTGGCCGCCCAGCGGGTCAGGCTGATCTTTCTGGGGTCTGCTACAATCAGCCTGCTTCCCTTCTTCACAGCCCTTTTCATGATGTTCGCGATTACGGGATGAGCTTCCGTGGTGTTAGAGCCAATCACAAAGATGACGGGCGCGTTTTCAATCTCACGTATGGAATTCGTCATCGCCCCTGCTCCGAGTGTGGAGGCCAGCCCGGCCACCGTAGGCGCGTGTCACGTCCGGGCGCAATGGTCGATATTGTTCGTGCCGATTACCGCGCGCATGAATTTCATCATCACATAAGCGCTCTCATTCGTAGACCTTGCGCACCCGATGCCCACTATTGAATCCGGGCCGTGCGCCTGCTTTATTTCCGAAAATCTTTTTGCAGTAAAATTCAGCGCCTCTTCCCAGCTTACTTCTTCGAGTCTCCCGTCCTTTCGCAAGAGGGGTGACTTAAGGCGCAGAGGTGAATGGACAAAATCGTATCCGAACCTGCCTTTTATACAGAGAGAGCCGTAGTTCGGTTCCACGTCCTCAGCTCCAGTGACCTTTACTATTTCATTGTCCTTGACGTGAAGCTGGAGCTGACACCCGACCCCGCAGTACGGGCATGTGGTCCTGACCTTTTCCGTCTCCCAATGCCTTGCCTTCCCAATGGCCTTTTTCTCTGTCAAGGCCCCTGTTGGACATAATTGCACGCACTCGCCGCACACCACGCATGATGATTTCCCCATTGGCTTATCTGTATCGCAAACGACTGTCATTTTACTGCCGCGATACCCCATATCAAGCACTTCGTTGACCGCGATATCATTGCACGCAATGATGCAGCGGTAACATTGAATGCACTTATTCATGTCCCTGATGATCATGGGGCAGGACATGTCAACCGGCATGTCCTTATCCACTGCAGGGAAATCAGATTTCTCTATACCAAGATGATAAGCAACGGCCTGAAGTTCACATGAGCCGCAGGCCTCGCACGACATGCAGTTGTGCTTACCGTTGGAAAGGTACAGCTCCACAATCATCTTTCTTGTCTCGATGATCCGTTCGGTATGTGTGAGTACAACCATGCCGTCCTGCGCCTGAATGGAACAGGAGACCTGAAGTCCGGGCAGACCTTTAACTTCTACAACACAAAGCCTGCATTTGCCGGCCTGTCTGGTCCTCGGATGATAACAAAGCGTGGGGATATGGATGCCGTTCTGTTTTGCCGCAGCCAGGATGGTGCTTCCTCCCGGGGTCTGAACGTATTTACCGTCTATATGAAGGGAAATATTTTTCATTAGAAGTTCTTCAATACAAGTTTATACTGAATCACTCTCATGTTCAAGGGGCTTTTTTTGTAGTACAGTGTTGATGTCGGTTGTAGGGGCGGGGTTACCCCGCCCTTACTCAGGGGTCGTTCTTCAACTTCCTGAAATATTCAATAGTCTCTTTAAGCCCGTCTTGAAGATTGACTTTGGGCTTCCACTTGAGGGTCTTTTTGGCAAGGGCAATCCGGGGTTGACGCTGGGTAGGGTCATCATACGGTAAGTCTTTAAATACAATTTTTGATTTCGATCCGGTAAGCTCTATGACTTTGTCGGCCAGCTCCAGAATAGTAAATTCCGTGGGGTTGCCGAGATTCACCGGTCCTGTAAAGTCATCAGGTGTGGCCATAAGCCTGATAAAGCCGTCAATCATATCGTCAACATAACAAAAACTTCTCGTCTGCCGGCCTTTTCCATAGACAGTAATAGGCTTCCCCTTTAAAGCCTGCATAATGAAGTTGCTGACAACACGGCCGTCATCCGGGTGCATCCTCGGGCCGTAGGTATTAAAAATCCTGGCAACTTTAATCCTGAGATTGTGCTGGCGCTTGTAGTCAAAGAAAAGGGTCTCGGCACATCGCTTCCCTTCATCATAACAGGACCGGTAACCAACAGGATTCACATTGCCCCAGTATGACTCCGGCTGGGGGTGGATCTTCGGATCACCATATACCTCAGAAGTCGATGCCTGCATTATTCTGGCCTTCACCCTCTTGGCAAGCCCCAGCATATTGATGGCCCCGTGAACAGAGGTCTTCGTCGTCTGCACCGGGTCGAACTGGTAATGGATCGGAGAGGCAGGACAGGCCAGATTATAAATCTCATCGACCTCCACATAAAGGGGAAAACATACATCATGCCTCAGTACTTCAAAGAAGGGCTTCTGGATGAAATTAACTATATTTGATCTGCGTCCCGTGTAGAAATTATCGACACACAGGACCTCATTCCCGTCATTAAGCAATCTCTCGCAGAGGTGCGAACCGAGAAAACCTGCTCCGCCTGTGACCAGTATTCTTTTCATGGAATCCTCTCTTTTTTTAACAGGTAGTATTTTAACATATCAGTTTTTATATTGACATTATTTTTCCACAATTAATATAATGCCCTGATTCCCGCATTGATGATATTACATTTTAAAGGAGGTGTATCTGTATGAAGTATATTTCAGGGAGATTATTTCTGACAGCGGCTGTGCTATTGTCGATGATGATAACCATATCCTGCACTAAACATGAATCCGGATCAATCAAGGTAGGCGTAGCAGGGGCCCATAGCGGTGACCTTGCGTCTTACGGCCTTCCTACAGTAAAGGCAGCCGAACTTGTTGTTAAAGATATTAATGCAAGAGGCGGTATACTCGGCAGGAAGGTTGAGCTGCTGGTCGAGGATGATGTCTGCAAACCTGAAGTCGCCACGAATACAGCTTCTAAACTCCTGTCCCAGGATGTTCATGTTGTTCTCGGTCATATCTGCAGCGGGGCCACAAAGGCAGCTCTCGGTATTTATAAAGAGTCCAGGACCATAACCATGTCACCCTCAGCAACAAACCCTCCTTTAACGCAGAGCGGAGATTATCCTAACTTTTTCCGCACCATCGCTTCAGATGACGCGCAGGCAAAACTGGAGGTTGATTTTGCGCTGGATATACTGAAACTGAAAAGGATAGCTGTCCTGCATGATAAAGGCGATTACGGCAAAGGTCTGGCAGAGTTTGCCAGGGGATTTCTCGAAAAGTCGGGCAAAGCAGAAGTAGTCCTGTATGAGGGCATTACGCCCGGTGCAGTTGATTATTCCGCCGTTGTCCAGAAAATAAAAAACTCCGGGGCCGGGGCCGTTATATACGGCGGCTATCATCCTGAGGCGTCAAAACTTGTTATGCTTATGCGCAAAAAGAAGATGGGGACTTTTTTTATTTCCGATGACGGAGTAAAGGATGTTACGTTTATAAAGGTTGCCGGTGAATACGCGGAGGGAGTTTATGCGACCGGCCCGATGGACGTTTCAAAAAATCCTCTTGCGATAGCGGCTAATGATGCTCATAAGAAAACATATGGATCAGACCCCGGCGCATTTTTCCTCAATGCCTACGCAGCAGCACAGGCCCTGCTCAATGCAATAGAAAAAGGCGGCTCCACGGAATACAAAGCTGTCTCAAATGCATTGAGGACCGAATACGTGGATACGCCTCTTGGGAAAATCAAATTTGACGAGCGCGGAGATGCAATAGGTGTAGGGTTCTCCATGTATCAGGTCAAGAACGGCGAGTATGTTGAGGTGAAATAGTTTAAATAAAACCCCCTTTAATCCCCCTTTTCCAAAGGGGGAACTCCCCTGTCCTGGCAGCTGTAAGTTCACTATAAATAAATTAATGAATCACGTATTATATTAAGTTGTTATGGAATATTTCGTTCAACTCTTTATGGGCGGCCTGACCAGAGGAAGCATTTATGCCCTTATAGCCCTTGGCTACACAATGGTATACGGCATTATCGAGCTGATAAATTTCGCCCATGGCGAGATTTATATGATCGGCGCTTTTACAGCCCTGATCATTGCAAGTGTCCTGACATTGCATGGCTTTAATGAGATTGCCATATTCGTTCTTGCATCGCTGGCTGCTGTTATATATTCATCGGCATATGGTTTTACTATAGAAAAAATTGCATATAAGCCCCTCCGTCACGCGCCCCGCCTTTCTCCTTTAATAAGCGCCATCGGCATGTCGATCTTCCTTCAGAACTATGTGCTGCTGGCCCAGACATCCGATTTTCTGCCTTTCCCCGGACTTATCCCTGAATTCGGGTTTATGAAAAAATATGAACATATTTCCAGTTCAGCAGAGCTTATGATATTTTTGACAACTGCAGTGGTCATGGTTATATTGACCTGTGTAATTAAATTTACGAAAATCGGAAAGGCAATGCGCGCGACAGCCCAGGACAGAAAAATGGCCATGCTCGTGGGTGTAGATATAAACAGGATAATTTCCATTACATTTATTATCGGCTCGGCCCTTGCGGCAGTAGGCGGTGTTCTAATTGCGTCTCACATAGGCCAGATTAATTTTTATATTGGTTTTATCGTAGGAATCAAGGCATTCACAGCAGCGGTACTCGGAGGAATCGGCAGCATCCCCGGCGCTGTTTTAGGCGGCTTTATTCTGGGATGGACAGAAAGCTTTGCAACCGGTTATGTCTCGAGTGACTATGAAGATGTATTTGCGTTTGCCCTGCTCGTGCTGATACTTATATTCAGACCCGCAGGGCTACTCGGTAAATCAGGATCACAGAAGGTATAAAAAAAGAGTTATGAGTTATGAGTTGAAGAAAAATGCAGAAGAAATCTGAAATAAAAAAATCCCTGCTCGTCTCTCTCTGGTTCATGTTCCTCACTTTCCCCATCATGGTAATCCGCGTCAATCCGGTTGAAAAACTGGTTGAATGGAGATGGCGCAATATGGTCATTGTCGGCGTGGGGAGTTTCGTTCTTTCTTTTGTGTGGAGGTATATGCTCAGGCAAAAGGAGGCCGGACTGAAAAGGATCTACGCCGGAGGCCGTTACAAGATACCTTCAATTCAGCGGGTAAGTGAAGACCGGAGGCTCTTTATTCCCTTACTTGCTGTTCTTTCAGTCTTCGTTGTTATATTCCCGTTTATCTTCTCCGCTTATCAGGTAAACATTATGACAACAGCCCTCATGTATGTGGTGCTCGGTCTCGGCCTTAATATCGTTGTAGGTCTTGCAGGGCTGCTCGATCTGGGGTATGTCGCCTTTTACGCGGTTGGCGCATACACGTACGGCCTTCTGAATCATCATTTCGGACTTGGCTTCTGGGCCGTGCTCCCTGCAGGGGCCTTTATGGGGGCGCTATTCGGGATACTCCTTGGTTTTCCGGTGCTGCGTTTACGGGGAGATTACCTTGCCATAGTGACCCTCGGATTCGGGGAAATCATCAGGCTCGTGCTCGAAAACTGGAACGATCTTTCTTTCGGTCCGAGCGGTATTGCAAACATCGACAGGCCGTCCTTTTTCGGCATGCAGCTTTCTTTGCAGAGCGCAACTGTTTATATTTATTTTCTCATGATCACCCTTGCGCTGTTTACGGTTTTTGTGGTTAACAGGCTGCAGAATTCCAGGATAGGCCGGGCCTGGATCGCCCTGAGGGAAGATGAAATAGCATGTCAGGCCATGGGGATAGATAAAACAAAGACGAAGCTTTCCGCCTTCGCGCTCGGCGCAACATGGGCCGGGATGATGGGTGTATTTTTTGCAGCCAAGACAACCTTTATTAATCCCGCGAGCTTCACATTTCTGGAATCAGCCATCATACTTTCCATTGTCGTGCTGGGAGGCATGGGTTCAATCGCCGGGGTCATTATCGGCGCCTTTGTTCTAATTCTCCTCCCGGAATATCTAAGGGCCTTTTCAGACTACAGGATGCTCATGTTCGGCGCCATTCTTGTCATCATGATGGTATTCCGTCCGCAGGGCATAATCAGCAATGTCAGACGAACTTATAAATTTGAAGGTATCAATGTCCCCGGAGAGAAAAATAAATGAAAGCGGTCATGGAGATAAAAAAACTGACCGTGGATTTCGGCGGCCTGCGGGCGGTTGATCATCTTGACCTGGAGGTCAAAGAAAGGGAAATTCTTGCACTGATCGGTCCTAACGGCGCGGGCAAGACCACCTTGTTCAACTGTATAACCGGTATCTATGCTCCTTCGGAAGGCAGCATGTCCATTTCACCTCCGGGTAAAAAACCCGGGACAATAAACGGATTAAAACCTAATATCGTTACAAGAAAAGGCATCACCCGGACCTTTCAGAACATACGCCTTTTCCCCAATATGACGGTCCTTGAAAATGTCATGATCGGCCGTCATTGCCGCACCCGCGCGCGCATTGCAGGCGCTGTATTCAGAGGTAGGGCAACGGTAAGGGAAGAGCAAGCGACAGTGGAGTACAGCTATCATATTCTGGAAAAGACAGGCATAGCTCAATACGTAAATGAATTTGCCGGGAACCTGCCTTACGGCGCGCAGAGACTTCTTGAGATAGCCCGTGCCCTGGCAACTGAGCCCTTTATCCTTTTGCTTGATGAACCCGCAGCCGGTATGAATCCGCAGGAGACCGGGGTACTGGATGACCTGATCTCTAAAATCCGCGAAGAAGAAAAGATTGCCATCCTGCTCATAGAGCACGATATGAGGCTTGTGATGAGCATATCGGACCGTATAGCAGTCATGGATTACGGGAAGAAAATCGCAGAGGGCACTCCGGAGGAAATAAGAAACAATCCGGTGGTCATAAAAGCATACCTTGGAGAGGAATTCGTTGCTTAAGCTCGTTAATGTAAAAACGTTCTATGGAAATATTCAGGCCTTAAAAGGCGTGGACATCGAAGTTTCTGAGGGAGAAATAATAACCCTTATCGGATCTAACGGGGCGGGTAAAACTACTACGCTTATGTCAATTTCAGGAATCACATCCCCCGGGTCAGGGGAAATATTTTTCAGGGGGCGGCCCATTCACAATATGAGTCCGGACAAAATAGTTTCACTCGGCATATCACAGGTGCCGGAAGGACGCCATATATTCCAGAAATTGACTGTAATGGAAAACCTGCATATGGGCGCCTTTTTGCGGACAGACAAAGACAGTATATCGGAGGACATTGAATATGTATTCGGGCTGTTTCCTATTCTCACAGAGAGGCGGCATCAGGCAGGCGGGACATTAAGCGGCGGAGAACAGCAGATGCTTGCTATATCCAGAGCGCTCATGGCCAGACCACGTCTGCTCCTGCTTGATGAACCATCACTGGGATTAGCGCCAAAAATCGTCAAACAGATATTCGGGATAATCAGGAAGATTAACTCTGAACAAAAGACAACCATCTTTCTTGTAGAGCAGAACGCAAACCTGGCCTTACAGGTCGCTCACAGGGGATATGTAATGGAGAACGGAAAGATCGTTCTTGAAGATTCTTCTGACAGGCTTCTCTCAAATGAAGCAGTAAAAAAGGCCTATCTCGGATTGTAATGGCAAATTTATTTCGGCTCTTTGAGACTGTCTACTTTTTTGCTTATATCATCAATGTCTTTGTCTATTCTGTCATTAATCAACGCGTCTTCTCCCCTCGTATCTTTAGCAAGTTCATTAAACGCCTCCTTTGACTGGTCTCTGACCCTGCCGAGAATTTTTTCCTGGAACTCCGCAGCCTCCATTGCAATGCCGTCTATTTCCTTTAATCTCTCTTTATAACCTTTCATGGTAATGGACCCGGAATTAAATCTCGTGCAAAGTTCCTTATATCTCGCGATTATTTCCTGCACCATCCTGTCCCATTTAATGCTGTTTTTCTGACCCAGGGTCACTTCGGGGCCGATACTGAATAACATGTTCCCTGCCTTAAAACCAATGGTAATACCGGCCTTCCCTTCATAAACATTGCAGTCCAGAGTATCTACCTTGATATACTCTGTCCTTGAGTCATCAAGGTATATCTTGACCTTGGCATCGGCATAATCGCAAATAAAAAGCAGAAGCACTGAAATAAGCACAACAGATATAATTTTTTTCATGTCACCCTCACTTTCCTGTGCATTAATAACCTGCATATAATATTTCTATATTTTCATACAATCCAATTTAATACTATTTATACGCACGGAGTCAATATATTTTCAGTTAATACCACTGCTCAATGATCTATAATTTTCACCCTTCCCTGTCTTCTAATATCAGACGGACTGTTTCTGTGAAATAAAATATAAATTAAATTACACACCATGCTTCTCAAAATCGCTCACGATCTTCCCGATACGGCCGGCAATATATTTTCCAAGCGCTTCAGCTTCTTCGCTGGTTATTCTTTTTATATCATGAGACAGGCCCTCAATTTTCTCATAATCCATCCCGATAGTCCTGTTTATCATAAATGAATCCACTTCGCTGTCATCAAGCAGAAGTCCGCAGGCCCCTACCGCGCCCAGAAACTCCCCATTCACAAATATCGGAACAACCAGCTTTAACAGTCCGGCGTCGCACTCTCCGATAAACGCCCCCTTATTCTCTTTAGCCATACCTGCAATGTTCATATGGGCAACAGCGCAGATGAAGCTCTGTCCACTGTCATCAGCCTTAATTGCCGGACAAAGACGATTAACCCACACCTTAAAATCGGTTATTCTTATCCCGTCAACATTGAAGACATTTGAGGCCAGACCGGACATTTCGAAAATATCCTTCTCCAATCCAAGCCATTTCTCAAGAGGTAAGATATTCGAAAGTTCCATCTTCAACTCCTTTCTTCTAATAAATATCTCGTCCAGAATAATAAATTATCCTATATAAAATAAACAACATAATCCCAGTTGATGAGTTCTTTAGTCCTCCATTCAATAACTCAAATAATTTGTTCGTCAAATCACAATTTACATGGAATTATAATAGGTTAGTCAAATAACCCTCATGAGTTAAATCACGCATGAAAACAGCGGAGAAAAACTCAATTAATATTCCTTCATTACTAAATGCCAATTTATTAACACATTGTAAAATGATTTTACAGGCATTGTTTTTGCATTAAAAAATATTAGATGAAGGGAGGTTAAAATGAAAAAAGAAAATTGTTGGGAAGTAAAAAAATGCGGCAGAGAACCGGGGGGAGTGAAGACAGGAGAAATGGGAGTTTGTCCGGCAGCTTCTGATACATCCTGTAATGGAATAAACAGCGGTAAGAATGGCGGCCGTCTATGCTGGGCAATTGCAGGTACCTTCTGCGGCGGTAAGATCCAGGGCGACTTTGCCCTGAAACAGGTGTCCTGTATGTCATGTGAAGTATTCAGGAAGGTTAAACATGAAGAAGGGGCGGAAAACTTTAAACTGATGAAAGTCAGGCAGGCATACCACGCGGCAGCAAGATAGTGCATATATCAATTCTGCATTGACTTCGTCAGGGTTACGGGTCAATCCCTTAACCTTTTCTTTTTTTCAAAATCCATCCTATCCCTTTTTCCAAATATTGATATTGACAAGACCTGTAATGTCAAATAAAAACTCTTAGTTACCCTCAAATATTATAGTATCCTTATTGCAAATAGTTAATTTAGGGATTAGACTTATTATTAGAATTAATTCTGTTTATTTGAAATTCTATATAGAAGCATGTTAAACAAACTAAAATTTCTGGGAAATATTTACGTGTATAAACTCCGGAGCATTCTGGGACTTAAAAGACCTAACATCATGGCAACCATCAATGATTATTACAGGGATGACTTTCAGAAGCTCAGGAAAGAAGACATTGCAGTAATTCTTCCTCATTGCCTTATAGACGATAAATGCCCTGCCAAGTTTTCCAAGTCTGACGGGGTATTATGCAGTAAATGCAAACTCTGCGGATGCGGTAAAATATTTGAATCCGCAGAAAAAAAAGGTTATCAGTTTTATATTACTCCCAGTGTCGGCTTTACGAGAAGACTAGTTCAGAGAAAAAATATAAAAGGGGTAATCGGGATTGCCTGTGACTATGAAATAGAAAAAGGCATACATTCTGAAAAGATCACAGACCTTGGAATAAGAATCAACGGGACCAGGGTAAAAACTCAGGGCATTCGTCTTCATGTATATGACTGCATCAAGAACAGCGTAGACTGGGACATGATTGAAGAAATAATGTAGACTGCAATCGAAATGTTTAAAAACATAAGGGGGGATTAATATGGCGTCAAGTAACACGATATGTGCAATATGCGCATGGAGGGCCACCTGCCAGAAGAAATTTTCCATCAGTGGCAAGGATATTAAATGTGCTGATTTTGTAAAAGATGTATCGATTAAGGCTAATAAAAATGCGGGAGAAGCCGGATCTGAGGGAAAATAGCATTAAGCAGGTGTTGTCAGACACAACATGTTTGGTTGCGTAAAATACAGCAACATAGTTGACCCTGCTATTTTTCAGGACACAGCCGGGTCTTCCTGGTCTGGTTCTTCAAATGTATAAATTTCCAATAAGGACAAACACAGCGCGGCTATAAGGGGGCCGAGAACAAATCCAAGAAATCCCAAATAATTAATCCCTCCTAAAACGCTGAAGAAAATTAAAAGGGTATGCAGTTTGGTCCTGCCGCCAATAACAAGGGGCCTGATGACATTATCAATGCTGCCGATTAAAACAATACTGTATACAAGAAAGCCTATGCCTTTTGCATAACCGGCCGTTAACAGCAGATATATACCGGCCGGCACCCATATGGCAGCACACCCAATAACCGGAATAAAGGAAAATATTGCCATCGCGGTTCCCCATAGTACAGGCGAAGGAAGTCCGAAGGCAAAAAAAGCAATACCTCCAAGCACTCCCTGCGCTAACGCAACAGCCATACCGCCATAAATTGCCGCTACAACCAGTTCCCTTACTCGATGTTCAAGCCTGTCCTTCTGTATCTCCGAAAAAGGCAGCAGCTTCTTTATGAAGTTAACAAGCACATTCCCGTCTACCAGAAAATAATATGTTGTCAAACAAATCATGAAGAAGTTAACAATTAATAATACTGCGTTTGTAAAAAAATCAGTTGTATGTGCCGCAATCAGGCTCCCAACTGACTTTAAGGAATCAATTGCCCCCTGCCTGAAGTCAAAACCTTCAAATATCTTGTACGAACTGATCTCTTCAAATAAGGTTTTCAGCATCGGGTGGTCCTGGATCTGAGTCACTGTCTCAAATCCCTTTTCCTCAATAGCGCTGTAAACATCGGTAATCTCATTCGCAAGGGACCCTATAATAAAAGAAAACGGGCCCAACATTATAATCAGAATAATTGTCAGGGTGATCAGGGAAGCCAGCCAGGGTCTTTTTATAAACCTGAGCAAGAATTTATTAAGCGGATAAAACGTAATGCTCAGGACCATGGCCCATGCTATTATAATCAGAAACGGACTGAGCACCTTGTATAACAGATAAAACAGGACAACAATAATTGCCAGTGAAATTGTTTTATATAGCCATTCTGTTTTCATAGTCTATGAAATAATTTAACAGGTATTCTACAGCATTTATAAAAAATTGGGGAATTATTGAAGTTATTAAAGAGTCCGCGTTACCGCAAGAGAGCTATATTTAATCCGCGATTCGTAATTATTATTTTATCTAAGAACCCTTCCCGGCAAAGCCCCTGTCAGCTCACCATCCAAAAGGACCGGGACTCCGTTAATAAAGACATGATTAATCCCCTCCGGTCTTCGGAAGGGGTTCGTGTAATCAGCTGTATCAATTACTTTAGAGGGATCAAATATCGTGATGTCAGCGAAAAAACCTTTTTCAAGAACTCCGCGCCTCCCGATTTGAAAAATCTCCGCAGACAATCCCGTCATCTTGTAAACAGCTTCACTGAGCGTCAGGACCCCGAGCTCTCTCACATAACGCCCCAGTATCCTCGGAAAGGATCCGAACCCCCTTGGATGAGGCATGCCTTTTGCCGTGACGCCGCTGAAACTCCTGACTGCGCTGTCCGTGCCAATCGCGCAATATTGACGCTTCAGAATGGATTTAAGATTATCTTCATTCATGGTAAAAAAAATGGCCCCTACATTTAAACCTTCATCCACCAAGACATCAAATACACTTTGCAGTTCCGTCTTGCCTTGAGACCTGGACATTTCGTAAATACTCTTGCCTTCCATCCATCTGTTCTTGTCCGAATTTACAGAAGATATTACAACTTTCTCCCAATCAGATGAATGGGGGTAGTCTTTAAGAATATCTTCCGTGAGTTCAGCACGCTGATTTTCCAACCGTGTAATTTCTTTCTTATGACCGCCTTCAAATGCCCATGAAGGCAAAACAGTATCGAGATCTGTGCTTGATGCTATGTAGGGGTATCTGTCACAGGTGATTACGATACCCTTGTCACGTGCCTCTTGAATAATTGTGAAAACATTATCAAGTTTATTCCAGTTCTTTTCCCCGCTGGTTTTGATATGAGATATATGTGCACGTATACCTGCATTACCTGCTATGCTGATGACCTCGTCCACTGACTCAAGCAGTTTATCCCCTTCACTTCTCATGTGTGTTGTATAAATGCCCTTGTACCTTGCTGCTTCATGTGCGAGTCCAATAATTTCAGAAGCGCTGGAATATATGCCCGGCGGATAGATAAGTCCGGTAGAAAGACCTTTTGCCCCTTCATCCATGGAAGTTCGCAGCAGGGCCACCATCTTTTCCATATCATTTTTCGAAATGGATTTGTCCATATACCCAACCACAGATGCTCTGATATTGCCGTGTCCGGCAAGGGTCATAAAATTAGTGCCGAACTTCTTCTTTTCCAGCAGGCTGAAATATTCAGAAAAAGTTCGCCATCTTTCTTTTATATTTATCGCATCAAATTCACGCTCCCTCTGTTCAAGTGCAGCCCCGTAAAGAGGTGCCGCAGACAAACCACAATTGCCGTTTATCTCGGTAGTGACTCCCTGGGATATCTTCCCTTCTGCTCTACCATCCGCAAGCAGGGCAAATTCGGAATGGGCATGAGCATCTATAAAACCCGGGCAAACAATGAGTCCTTTAACATCGATAGTCCTGTCGGCAATAACATGTGAAAGGTCACCTATATCCTTTATGCAGTCATCTTCGATAGCAATATCCATCTGCTTCGGATGAACTTCCGGAGACGATCCATCGATAATAATTCCTCCCTTGAGTAAATAATCAATGCTCAAATTTTTCCTCCCATCTCAGACATGTCTTTCGCCTTTTGCAAACTCCGCTCCAAGAGGGGGGTCAGTAATGAAACAGCGAGTCTCACTTTGCCTGCCAGGTTTGTTCCTTCAGAATTTTTCACATCTTTGTACAATTCCAGGGCCTCATCATAAACAATCGGCAGAAGACGAAGAGTAAGTGACATTGTCAATATAAGCTCCTTTACAAATCCTGATCTTCCCAAAGGACCAAGGAGTCTGCCCATCCCTGCTATCATATCCTCTGCCTTTGTCGTTGCAGTCAATACCTTTGCTCCAATGATTAATATAATAAGCCTCAAAGTCAGCCGGCCTCCCTTTACAAAACCGTCTTCAGTGACCGGCAGACCAAAGATTTTATAGATTACCTTACCTTCCTGGAAAAAGACGTTGCTTATAAAAGTAAATGTAAGAAAAAGGACTATAGGAACTGCACCGCGTTTAAGTGTCGACAAAGGCACCTTTAAAGCAAAAACCGCCACACAACAAAAAAGAAGAAGATTGATCTTGTCAGAGGTTGAAATAAAAACTGCCATGATGAGGAGTATATAAAGTATTATCTTGGCCTGCGGACTAAAACTTTTCACTAATCTTTCTTCATCCCGCTGGAAAGAAAGCTGCCATCTTTTGAGTCAGTATACATTGTCAGAGAACTACGTTCATTGACGGACTGAACTTTTTCTATCGGGGTAACCATTCCTTCACCTGCGGGTATCGTTTCTCTATCGTCTTTCACAATAAGGCTTGACTGTGAAATGTAGGTATTAATACCTATGGCTATGGCCTCCGCTATTTTATTTCTATAATCATTTACAGCAAGCCTTTTTTCTTCTTCATGATTACTGATAAAAGAAATCTCAACAAGTATTGATGGCATTTCGGCTCCGACAAGAACATAAAACAGCGCGTATTTTACACCCAGATCCTCTATTTTAGTATAGTCATTTTTGAGTGTGGTAACCATCGCATTTTGCACGCTGTGGGCAAGTCTCATTGACTCTTCCCGCTTATTGTTTCTTGCAAGATCCTGAAGAATAGACTGCAGCCCGTCCTGGATTTCCTGCATTTTACTGATCGAGATTTTATTTTCTCTTGCTGCAACTCTCAAAGCCTCTTTATTATTTGTCCAGTTAAGAAAGTATGTCTCGATACCCCTTGCTTTTCTCTTTTCACTTGCATTAACGTGTATAGAAATAAAAAGATCGGCCTTTTTGGAATTTGCGATTTCTGTCCTGTCATTTAAAGGAACAAATACATCCGCATCCCTTGTATAAATAACATCCACACCGTTTTTCGCTTTAATTATCTCCCCGAGTTTTTCCCCAACATATAAAGTAATATCTTTCTCACGAAGACCCCCCGGGCCGATTGCTCCAGGGTCCTTACCTCCATGACCCGGGTCAATAACGATAGTCTTTATTTTATTCAGACTGCTATCCGGTAATGCCTTCCGGCTGCTTTCGTTATCACTTCTCTCCTCTTTTTTAACTACTGTATAAACATCAATAACAAGCCTGTTAGGTTCATCCAACAAAAATGCGGAATATTTTTCCAGCTTATCAATATCCAGAACAACCCTAACTGTATTTTTATTAAACTGCGCCATGCGAACTGTTTTGATGATGCCATTCTCTATATGAATAGAGGGCTTAGCATCCCCGGATAAGATACATTCTTTTAAGTCAAAAAAAAGGCGGTCAGGACTGGAAATGCGGTTTTGAGTAAACTCGATGCGGCCGTTTAAGTCAACTACAATTCTTGTGTAACTTTCATATGATGAGTAGCGAAGTTTCTTAACAGATATTTGCTTCGCTGCCTCAGCAGTGCTTACTAATAAAACAAACAATAAAGGCAGTATAACAGCCTTTCTCATAATATTATTATTAAAATAAAAACTGTTGAAATGTCAATGTTGACAAGACGATATCTACACGCAAACATATTTCATCAGTTTAGTTATCAGAGAAATTAAATAAGGAATTTTATAAACGGATATTAAAATTAAAGACGTGTTTTGATGTTACTTCTTGTACCATTGCTGAAATCTGCTTCATCCCACAATATTATTAGAAATAATCCTGTCTTCATAATTACTTATCTTTACTAACTGGCATCAACTTTAGAATTTCTTTAATGTCTAATAAATGGAATGAGTTTATTCTATTTACTCTTTTAAGTCAATAAATTTTAATTATGCAGATGTATAAATATTACTAGCTATTTTACACTTAAGAAATGTCTTTAAAGGATCAGCTTATTGTACCAGATAATTCCATCCTGGCAGATGATAACAGCTTAATCTAGTAGGGGCAAACCAATATTAATAGGTTTACTTCAGCAACCAGCTTGCTTCATAACCCACCTCCATATCGCCTGGTTCATGCCGTTGTAGTTGTGGGTACGTCTCAAACAATTCATTAATGAGCTTCTCCCTATCTTTCATGGTAATTTCAGCAAAGAAAGGAGACTCATCAAGAATTGTAAAGAGAGAAAACCATTTATTGAAAAACATATTCACCTCCTTGACATATATCATAGCAAATATTATGCCTATAGTAAATTATCTTTTTGTACAGGGGGTTACAAAAACAGTGTTAATGAATATAGCAGTCTTGGTGTAATCTTAAATTACACTTAATAGATTTTGTTTACACTTATTCCGTTCTATTAGGTGGGATCGACTCGAAATATTTAAAGACTATATTTTTTCCTCAGGCTGTAAACCGAAGGTCTGCTAATTCCCAGAACCCTCGCAACTTTTGAAATATTGTTATTGCAATGTCTCAGCGCCTCAATTAATTTTTGCTTTTCAATGGAATATCTGACTTCTCTCAGTGAAGTCATTGTATCCATCTGCATAACAGGAATATTTAAATCCAGATCAACAGGCCCTATAGCTGCATCTTTAGACATTACAACAGCCCGTCTAACCCTATTTATAATTTCCCTGACATTGCCGGGCCATTCATATGTTTTGATTGCATTTACTGCTTCAGAAGTAAACGTTTTATTTAAGTTCATTTCTTTAGAATATTTGTTCAGGAAATATCTGGCAAGAATCACTTTATCTTCATCCCTTTCCCTTACAGGAGGCAAATTTATATTGAATACATCCAATCTGTAAAAAAGATCTTTTCTGAAAGATCCCTTTGCAATAGCTGATTTGAGGTCTTTATTCGTAGCTGCAATTAGTCTTACATCAACCTTTTTGCTGCCATTAGATCCAATCTTCTCAACAATTTTGTCCTCAAGAAACCTCAGTAATTTTGATTGTAAATTCGGGGAAAGCTCTCCAATTTCATCAAGAAATATGGTCCCTCCATCAGCATATTCAAATTTCCCAACTTTACTCGCATACGCGCCCGTAAACGCACCTTTCTCATAACCAAAAAGCTCTGCCTCAAGGAGATTATCCGGAATAGCAGCACAATTTATAGTTATAAAAGGCTTTCTTCTCCTTTGACTTCTCTCATGAATAGCCATTGCAGTTAATTCTTTACCGGTCCCGCTTTCACCAGTGATAAGGACCGGAACATCAGTAGGTGCAACTCGTCTTATCATTGAAAAAACATTCAGTATTCCCTGGCTCGAACCTACGAACTCTTCATTAATATCAAGGTTTTTGCCGATTTTCAAAATCTGAACATCTACATAGTTCAAAATCTTGTACAAATCTTCAATAGAAAATAAACTACTCTTTAAATCAAGTCGTTTAATAAAAGATTCCTTTTCATGTTCTACTATATAATCCTGAGAATAGAAATTAAGACTCCAGCCACACTTGTCGCACTTTCTAAGTTTTTGGGTATTTTCTTTGCCGCAATATGGGCAAGAAATATCATCAGCCATATTTTCTTTGATATAATCCCAGAGTTTCAATTTGGCATCTCTGTTTAAGTTATAAAATCTTGCAGCAAAGCCGTCACTTTCAGAACGTGCCACTTCACCTAAAATCTCAAATTCTCCATGCTTTGGCAAGTCATATCTTAAACCAAAAATTTTATTTTCATTATGAGACTGCTTAAAATTAATAAATCCACCACTAAGGCTCAGGGAGGTAAACTTCGTCTTTGTTTCTGTTACACCCTTTCCACCATTATTGTTTGCAATAATATAGACAGGCAAATCGACTTTACACCTGATATCTAAGCGTGACATAAACATCCTCCCTTTTTTTGACAATCCAAAGTAAATTGATAATTAATGTAACTTGTTAATTAGAAAAGCTTAGTCTAAAAATAACATATACAAAAACACTTGTCAAGAAATTTTACACAAACATTATATGCCATCTAAAATTTCATTTTTAAAGGAAAATGTGAATAATATAAAGCAACAAAATAAATTGTGCAATGCCACGAGGTTACTACCAAGGAGAGATGTTTAAAAGGAGTTCATATAATTGCTTATAGCTTCTTTAAATCAAACCCACTACTTAATGAGAACTGTAGATAAAAACAGGAAGGCATTTCATACAAATGAATAATTGCTCTCCTTTATATTCGCATGAAAGTAATAAAACATCTTCACTCTGAATCCCGCAATTCATGCACTTATGTTCCATTGTTGTTCTCCATAAGTTTTCTAATTTCGCTTACTAACTTCTCGGGATCCAAATTATGCATAGTTGCTCCAAAAGCAATCGACTCTATATTTATTCCCGGGCATGTAAAGCAACCATTGCCAAAATATTTTTCTATTACCTGTTTTGCTCCTGGAATCTCCTTAATAACATTTCCAATAATAGAGTCCTTTGTTATTTCGATTGTCATAGTTACTCTCCTCCTTTTTGATTAAACCAATTTTTTGCCACGATTACATTTTAATCCGCCATTTTTCTATATCTCTGAATCACGGACTTATTTTTATATTAGAAGAAAAAACAGATACATCCTATGATTTGAATCATAAGGGGGAAAGGGAATGAAATTACACAGACTTGATCGTTTTCAGAATATTAATTGCAAACAATATTATTGAAATTAATGATAGTAGCGCCGAAAATATAAGTACAGATTCAAACATAGAAGCGTCTCCTCCAGCAGTAAATGGCCAGCTGATCACCATACCTATCAGACCCGCATTTGCCAACCAGAATTGAACCTTCATTATTCGAGGGCTGTATATAAGTCTACCGCTAAATTTTGGCAATATATGGTATCCAACTCCGTAAATCATCATAGACATAAAACCAAGAAGATTCAAATGAACATGACTAGACATATAATAACCTGATTCATCCGGCCATAAAAGCATTCCAAAACCAACCACTACACCCAAAACAAAATAGATAACACTCATTCTTAGATACAAGACAACTATTCGTTCCATTTTTTACCTCGCACTCTATAAAAACCTATTAATCAGCTCAATAATATAAATTATTAATTGATCACTTATCAGTATAACTAGCTGACTTGTTCAACGGATTTTATCTCGGGGATTTCTTTTTTAATTGTTTCTTCAATTGCATTTTTCAGAGTCATGGTGGACATGGGGCATCCCGAACAAGCGCCTGTTAGTTTTACTTTTACTACACCATCATCCTGAACATCAACAAGCACAACATCTCCACCATCCCTCTGAAGTAAAGGTCTTACTCTTCCCAATACTTCCTCAACTTTTTCTTTCAACATATTGCCTCCTTAGTTATTTTTATTTTTATTATAACTTATAAACGATATTATTCTATGATCTTCATCATAAAAGTAGCTGTCATTATTAAGCTGTCAGCTTTCAGTCTTTAAATTATAGAAATATTTTTTATTACTCATATACCACCCGTAGAATAACATCTTATCCTATTTACACTATTTTTTGTGCTGTTTGCTTTTTCCAATTTGACAAACCTACACGCTTCTTTATAAGATTTATTCTCATAAATAAAGAAGCTTTCAAAAATCCTCAGGGAAAGAATAAAAAATTGTACTTACAGGATTTAATCTTAAAACTCCATAATTTCTGGATTGAAAAAGGATGTGTAATACATCAGCCTTATGACATTGAGGTAGGCGCGGGGACCTTCAATCCGGCAACATTTTTCAGGGTACTCGGACCAGAACCCTGGAAGACGGCATACGTTGAACCATCAAGAAGACCTACGGACGGCAGATACGGAGAAAACCCCAACAGGCTTCAGCACTATTACCAATATCAGGTCATACTGAAACCCTCTCCTCCCGATACACAGGACCTTTATCTTCAGAGTTTGAAAGCTATAAACATCGACCTGCTCAAACATGATATAAGGTTTGTTGAAGACGATTGGGAATCTCCCACTCTTGGGGCTTGGGGACTTGGCTGGGAAATATGGCTTGACGGTATGGAAGTGACCCAGTTCACCTATTTCCAGCAGGTAGGCGGCATCGAGTTAAAGCCGGTATCAGTTGAATTAACGTACGGTCTTGAGCGGATTGCCATGTATCTTCAGGAAGTCGACAATGTCTATGACCTTAAGTGGAATAAAGAGATAACGTATGGTGATATCCACCATGAAACGGAAGTTCAGTTTTCCAAATACAATTTTGATGCAGCCAATACGGACCTGCTTTTCAGCCTGTTCGATAAATATGAGGCAGAGGCATTAAGCCTGATTAAACAAAGTCTTGTTCTGCCCGCATATGATTACTGCCTTAAATGTTCTCACAGCTTTAACTTACTTGACGCCCGCGGGGCCATCAGTGTTACAGAGAGGACAGCTTACATAGCAAGAGTAAGAAACCTTGCCAGAAAATGTGCGAACGGCTATCTCAAGCTGAGAGAGGAAATGGGATTCCCGTTGCTTAAGAATAAATAGCTTGAACCGTTTCAACAGCTTGAGCCGTTTGAACGGATGAAACTGCTGGAACAGTTGACACGGTTGGAACTTTTTTTATATGAAACCCTTACTAATTGAAATAGGATCTGAAGAAATACCGGCCAGGTTTATTTCCAGAGGTCTCGCATTACTGAAAGAAGATGTCATTCAGTTGCTGGAAAAGTCTTCTATCAAGTCCGGCGCCATATCTGAATACTCGACACCAAGAAGAGTGACACTGCTTGTTGACAGTGTTGCCGAACAGCAGGATGACAGGGCGATAGAGTATCTCGGACCTCCGAAGAAAGCTGCTTATGACGCTGACGGCAATCCGACCAAAGCCGCTTCAGGTTTTGCAAGGTCACTGAATATTAATGTAACGGATCTTATGATAAAAAAAACAGACCGCGGCGAGTATGTCTCAGCTACGATTGAGGAAAAAGGCAAACCGACAGCGGATGTTCTTTCAGAGACCTTGCCGAAACTGATCTCATCACTTCAGCTTCCCAGGTCGATGAGATGGGGTGACGGCACTTTGAAGTATTTCAGGCCTATTCAGTGGATACTCGCTATGCTGGGCAATGAAGTCATCCCCTTTGCGCTGGATTCCATAAAAAGCGGCAACATTTCATACGGCCACAGATTCCTGTCTCCGTCCGCTATTGAAATCAATAATCCTTTTTCATATTTGACTTCCCTTAAGCAGAATCATGTCTTTGCCGACTATTATGAAAGAAGAAATAAAATCTCGGAAGGCATACTTAAAATAGAAGCATCTGCTAATTGCAAAGTCCATGAAGACCCAGAACTTCTGGACATCGTCACAAATCTTGTTGAGTGCCCTACCGCTGTTCAAGGGAGCTTTGAAGACAAGTATCTGTCTCTTCCTAAAGAGCTCCTGATAACGGTAATGAAAACTCATCAGAAATATTTTTCCATGGAAGACAGGGAAGGCAACATGAAGTCGTCCTTTATCGTAATCAGCAACATGAGCAGTGCCGTTAATAATACGGTAATAAAAGGCGCAGAGCGTGTCCTCAGGGCCAGACTGGAGGATGCAAGGTTTTATTATGTTGAAGACCGGAAAAAAGCCTTTTGGGATTATGTAGCAGAATTAAAAAAAGTGACCTTTCAGGAAAAGCTCGGGAGCTTATATGAAAAAACGAAAAGAATATCCTCTATTTCTTCGTTTATCTCTGGACTGATTAATCCGGATTTAAAAGAAAAGATTCAGAGGGCTTCCATGCTGTGTAAAGCAGATATAGTAACAGGAGTAGTTGGAGAGTTCCCTGAGCTGCAGGGCTATATGGGAATGACCTACGCGCAAATTTCGGGAGAAGACAGTGATATTGCGTCTGCAATATTTGAACATTACCTGCCCAGGTTTGCAGGGGACTCGCTGCCTTCCGGCGAAATCGGCACAATAGTCTCTATTGCCGATAAAATGGACAACATTGCATCCTTCTTTTATCTCGACATGATTCCGTCGGGATCTGAAGACCCTTTTGCTTTGAGGAGGCAGGCTGCGGGAATAATAAACATCCTACAAAGTAATGCTTACACTTTGACTATCAATTCACTTATAACATCTTCCCTTAAAACCCTGGAGACCTCAGAAGAAAACCGTGCAAAGCTGACTGACAGGATTCTGCAGTTTTTTACTCAGAGACTTGAAGGTATATTACTGTCTCAGGGGCACAGTTATGATATTATCAATTCTGTACTTTCAGTGACTGAGTTAAATTTCACTGATATTAATCAAAAAATTCAATCTTTATCCGCAATGAAAAAAGGACCGGGGTTCCCTGCCCTGCTTATGGCAGCAAAGAGAGTCTATAATATCCTTGCTGACGTTCAGCCGGGCGAAGTAAATGAAAGCTTATTGTCAGAGCCCTCAGAGAAGGAATTGTTCAGCGCTGCACAAAAAATCAAAAGTAAACTGTCAGCAGGGGATTTCATGGTTTTATATAAGCTTGAAGGGCCCATAAATTCATTCTTTAACAGTGTCCTCGTCATGGATAAAAATCCGCAAATAAAAGATAACAGGCTTGCCTTACTCCTGTCCGTTAAAAAATCCTTTGATTTGCTGGGAGATTTTTCCAAGATAGTTGAATGAATCAGTCCCGGTTAACCTATATACTGGGTGCGGGTGAAGAAAGTAATTATATCTATCCGGCCTTTTCCTAATAAGGCCTCCATATCTGTAATATTTAGAGGTTTCGAAAATAAATATCCCTGCATATATTCGCATTTCAGAGCTCTAAGATGAGCAAGTTGATACTCTGTTTCCACCCCTTCCGCAATTACTTCCATGTTTAAACTGTGAGCCAGGGTTGTTATTGCCTTGATAATTTCCAGGTTATCTTCATTCTTACCAAGCCTTTTTACAAAAGAGCGATCAATTTTTAGAACATCAACCGGGAATTGATGTAAATAACTCAGTGATGAGTACCCGGTACCGAAATCGTCAATGTGAATTTTGACCTTCATATCTCTCAATTGCATTAACATAGGAGAGACCAGTTTTGCATTTTCCATGATCATGCTTTCGGTAATCTCCAGCGTTAAACATTCCGGTTTAAGACCGGTATCCCGGAGTACCTGTTTTATCTGATTAATCAGTTTGGGTAATATTTGCCTGCTGGATATATTGACACTGACGGACAAAGGCGATACCGAAGGGAACTGCTTCTGCCATGTACTCAACTGACCGCACGCTTCACGAAGCACCCATTCTCCAATCTCAATTATCAACCCCGTCTCTTCAGCGGTCGGAATAAACTCAAGTGGAGGTATAAATCCCCGGGTCGGATGCTGCCACCTTATAAGAGCTTCCATGCAGACAATTCGCCCATCCTGCATGGATATTATCGGCTGATAGTGAAGGCAAAACTCATTCTGCTTAACTGCCTGCCGCAGGTTGTTCTCCAGTTTCAAACGGGCAACTGCAGTAGCATACATCCCTGTATCAAACACCTTGTATTTGGCATTGCCGCTATTTGATTTGGCATGGTACATTGCAATGTCGGCATTGCGCAGGAGGTTTTCCGGCTGTTCATATCCGGTTGTGCTATAAGCAATACCTATACTTACTGAAGTAAACACCTCCTGGCCGTTCAGATTGAACGGCAATGCAAATTTTTCCTGTATCCTCTCGGCAATAAATATTGCCTCTCTCCTGCTTGCTACATCTTCAAGCAAGACTGCGAACTCGTCTCCCCCGAACCGTGCGACTGTATCACCCGGGCGAAGACTATCTTCAAGTCTTTTGCTTACGGCAATAAGCAGTTCATCGCCTATCGTATGTCCCATACTATCATTGAAAACCTTGAAACGGTCCATGTCCAGGAAAAGTACGGCAAACATGTATTGACTGTTCCTCTTTTCCCTGTCAACTGCGTGCCCGAGGCGGTCCATAAAAAGCGCCCTGTTAGGAAGACCAGTCAGAGAATCATGCAACGCATCAAACATAAGCTGCTCCTCAGCCATTTTACGTTCTGTTATGTCTGTCATCGAACCAACCATCCGGTGGGCTTTCTCTGCCTCATCACAAACAGAAAGCCCTCGGCTGAGCATCCAGCGGTATTCCCCATCCTTGTTCAGCATGCGATGCTCGCTCTTGAAACTGGGGGCATGGCCGTCAATATGCGCCTTTATTTCCATCTCCACATGAATACGCTCATCCGGATGGACCCGCTCGATCCATTCATCAGGACTGTTTTTAATTTCATCCTCCTCAAAACCAAGAAGCGACTTCCATCGGGGAGAATAAAATACGATGTTGGACTTCAGGTCCCAGTCCCACAGGCCGTCATTTGCGCCGCGCGCAGCCAATGCATAACGCTCCTCGCTTTTTTTCAGTTTTTCTTCCGTTTTCTTGCGGTCGGTGATGTCCCTCGTATATTCGATAATATAAGATACGTCCCCTTTTTCATTAAAGATAGGATAAGTATAAATCTCCGACCACAAGGGCGAGCCGTCTTTATATATTACACGCTTATCTTTCGCACATGGGTCCTTGGATTTAAAAGTTGTTGCTACTATACAGTCTTCACAATACGTCCTTCTGCCATGTATCACTTCATAACATTTTTTTCCGATAAGCTCATCTGCCCCTTTATTCTTTATATCTGCATACGCCTCATTAATCTTTATTATTCTGTATTCATCGTCAAAAATGCAGAAAGGATCACGTATACTGTCAAATATTGTACTGAGAAATTTTTCAGACTTAACAAGCGCCTCTTCCGCCACCGTGCGCTCTGCAACTTCTTCACTGATTTTTTCATATCCATCTTTAATAGCAATACTCATAGTATTGAAATGCTGTGCAAGTTCTCCAAATTCTGTTCTGTCCCGGTAAGTAATTGTAGATCCGAGTTTCCCTGATGAAATCATCCTTGTTGCGTTTAAAAGCTCATTTACAGGGCGTGTGACAGACCTCGTTAATATTATCGCAACCATAATACCCAGAAAAGAAGTTAATAAAATAGTCCCAAGAAGTATCGTCTTTACACTATTTATCTCCTGCATGGTGCTTTCTCTTTCCGAGTCGAGGAAGATGCTTGCTTTATGAGACATCTCCTCAGTCATTCCAAGAAGTCTGTTTCCGATATTCACGGCATCGCTTCTGAGCTTCTCAATTCTTTCCGAACCGGCGCTTGATGTTATGTAATAACTCAAACTGTCTTCATAATCTTTTATAAGTGACTGAATACCTGTTATCCGGTCGGTCAATCGCGGGGAATGATGGCAGGAAGTGCACTCATTTGCCGATTCTTCAAGTCTTGATACACTATCTACAATGGAATCAAGCTCCCTGGAATAAGGAGTATTGACCGCATAAAGGTTGGATTGGACCGTTTGAATATTGATGACCAGAGACCTCCTGAGCTGTTCTACATCCTGAAGTTCAATAATACTTTCAAGCTTTGTTGTGGTGTTGGTTATATAAAGCACAGAGATAGCGGCGCCAATACTGAAAAATATGAAGATCGCCAATAAAGATGAAATGATTTTCCGCTTCATTTAAACTGCATCCCTATTCATTCTTGTAGTTATAATTCTTCAGGTCTATCCCGGCTTTTCTTGCAAGATCGAACACAGGGGCATAATCATTTTCCGTTGTTTCTACAAACTTAATCGCCCCGAATTCTTTAAGGACTTCCTTCCCCTCAGGGTCGCCATCCATTTCAAGAAGGACCTTTTGTAATCTCTTCTTGATATCGGCAGCAATGTTGTTTTTCATGGCGAGTCCGTTAGAAGGCACAGCCGGTGAAGTTGCTATTATTTTCAGATCTTCTTTCACGCGGGGGTCCTCAAGCGCAAGCTTGTCAAATATCGTATTTTTGGCACAACCGATTTCCGCTTCCTTATTCAGGACTGCATATATAGCGGCGTCATGGCTGCCGGTGAAATAAAATTCTTTGAAAAAAGATTTGATGTCGGCTACTCCATGCTCCCTTAAATACGCTACTGGGTAAACATATCCGGCTGTTGTGGCTTTATCTACAAAAGCAATAATTGAATGCCTCATTCGGTCAACACTGTCTATTACACTGTATTTATGTACAAATATATAACCGGTATATGTTGAATTTCCATCAGGATTTACAGGTCTGGCAATAGGCCGAATACCCAGCTTCTTTATAGCCATTGCACCTGTAAAACTTCCCCAGAATGCGCCATCCATATGCTTTTTTTCAAAACTCTCAATAATATTGCCGTATCTGGGAAGGACAATGAACTTTATTTTTAGTTCTGTTTTTTTCTCTATATAATCACCTAACGGTTTATATTTTTTCATTTGCTTAAATACGTTTTGTTCCGGAATAAGTCCAATAGTCAGCTCTGCTGCATATGAAAATCCGGAAATCATAAAAACAATCAGAAAAGAAAAAAATAATCGCATTTCACTACCCCTCAATTTTAAAACATATTTTCTATTTCTATCGGCATAACTGCTAAAAATATTTAATTAAAATCCATCAGAAGGGCATATAAATGTAGTTCGGCCAATTCGAATCGCACTACCCTGAGGATTAACAGAAAAAAAGGCATTTCGACCAACTGGAGAAATCTTCGGTATTGCAGCGGTAAAATATTTCTTGCGGAATTTATCCAGTATTTCGGGGCCCGAAATGACAAAAATTAATTTTCGCAACAGGAACTAATTAGTGATACTTATATTAATCTTAATTATTTTATGTTTGAATTTAGCTTATAATATTTTGTAAAATAACACTCTTTCTGAATTATTTATAATTTTAAATCTAATACTGGAGGATCAAAATGGCCAAAAAGTATGTCTATTTCTTTGGAGCCGGAAAAGCTGACGGTAATGCGAGCATGAAAAATCTGCTTGGAGGCAAGGGAGCGAATCTTGCCGAAATGGCGGGGCATCCCAAACTCAAACTGCCTGTTCCCCCCGGATTCACAATCACCACTGAGGTCTGCACGCTTTATTATAAGAATAACCGGAGATATCCCAAAGAACTCAAAGGTCAGGTAGACGCCGCACTCGCAGGCGTTGAAAAAATAATGGGAAAAAAATTCGGAGATCCCAACGATCCCCTTCTCATGTCCGTACGTTCAGGCGCGAGAAGCTCAATGCCCGGAATGATGGAGACAGTATTAAACATAGGACTTACCACAAAGACCATCCCGGGTCTTATCAAGAAGACCAACAATCCGCGTTTCGTATATGACGCGTATCGCAGGTTAATGATGATGTACTCGGATGTCGTTATGGAAAAGGCGGCCGGAAGAGAGCCCAAAACAGAGCACGATGCAATACGCCATAAACTTGAAACCGCTATGGCAAAGGTCAAAAAGACTAAAGGTTACAAGAGTGATACTGATCTTACAGTAGATGACCTCAAGAAACTTTGTGACGAATTTAAAGTAATAATCAGAAAGACATTAAATAAATCTTTTCCTGATGACCCTATGGAGCAAATGTGGGGCGGCACCAGCGCCGTCTTCCAGTCCTGGATGGGGAAACGCGCCGTATCATACAGAAGGATCGAGAAGATTCCGGAGCACTGGGGGACCGCCGTTAATGTACAGGCCATGGTCTTCGGCAACACCGGCAACACCTCGGCTACGGGCGTTGCCTTTACCCGTAATCCCGCGACCGGAGAAGACATGTTCTTCGGTGAATGGCTCCCCAATGCGCAGGGTGAGGACGTTGTCGCAGGAATCAGGACCCCCAACCCGGTCAATAAAGCCGGAAAGACCGCGGACACAAGACATCTCCATTCACTCGAAGAGGCGATGCCGAAATTATACAAAGAGCTTTATACCTATCAGAAAAACCTTGAGAACCATTATTCGGACATGCAGGACATTGAGTTTACCATTGAAGAAGGAAAACTCTGGATGCTCCAGACAAGAGTCGGCAAACGCAACGGCCAGGCCGCAATCCGCATGGCAGTTGAAATGGCAAAACAGAAGCTGATAACCAAAGAAACTGCCCTGCTCCGTGTAAAACCCGACCAGATAGACGAGCTGCTCCATCCGAGCGTCGATCCGCTTGCCGAGAAAAAAGCGGTTGAGCTTGCAAAGGGCCTGCCCGCAGGACCGGGCGGCGCAAGGGGACGGGTTGTACTCACTGCCGATGATGCCGCGGCATGGGCCAAGAAAGGTGAAAAAGTCATTCTTGTCAGGACTGAAACCTCTCCCGAAGACGTTCACGGCATGCATGCCGCCGAGGCGATACTCACCGCAAAAGGCGGCATGACCAGTCACGCCGCGCTTGTAGCGCGCGGCTGGGGCAAATGCTGCATCGTCGGATGTTCAGCGCTCAATATCAATTTAAAAAACAAATCAATCAGTGTTAATGGAAAGACTTTAAAAGAAGGTGACTGGATTACCCTGAACGGCACAAAGGGACGAGTTTATGAAGGACAGCTCCATCTCCTTCCTGCCAATCCTGATCACAACAAGTGGTACAAAGATCTAATGACATGGGCCGACCAGACCAGGACCCTCAAAGTAAGGACAAACGCTGACTCTCCCGGAGATGCTGCTGCTGCGATAAAGTTCGGAGCAGAGGGTATCGGTCTTTGCAGGACAGAGCACATGTTCTTCGGGCCGGACAGGATCAAAGCGGTAAGAGAGATGATACTCTCAGATACTCTTGAAGGAAGACAGAAGGCGCTTGCCAAACTGCTCCCTTTCCAGAGAAAAGACTTCCTCGGCATATTCAAGGCAATGAAAGGCCTGCCGGTCACAGTCAGATTACTTGACCCGCCTCTTCATGAGTTCCTCCCTCATACAGAAAAAGACTTAAGAGACCTTTCCAGGAGCATGAGGGTCCCGTTCGAAAAGTTAAATGACAAAAACAAATCGCTCCATGAATTCAATCCCATGCTCGGTCACCGGGGCTGCCGTCTCGGCGTAACATTCCCTGAAATTTACGCTATGCAGGCACAGGCAATAATGGAAGCCGCCTGCGAGCTTTCAAAGAAGAAGGTGAAGGTCATACCTGAAATCATGATACCTCTCGTAGGTCATGTCAATGAACTCGTGGCAATGAAAAAATTAGTCATCTCCACTGCAAAAGAAGTGCAGAAAAAATATAACACCAAAGTCCCGTACACAGTCGGCACAATGATCGAACTGCCCCGCGCATGTGTAACTTCAAGTGAGATTGCAGCAGTAGCTGATTTCTATTCATTCGGCACCAATGACCTGACGCAGACCGTTTACGGACTGTCAAGGGACGATGCCGGAAGATTCCTGCCGTTCTATGTTGAGAACAAGATTTTGGATGACGACCCGTTCGTTACCATTGATCAGGAAGGCGTCGGCGCATTCATGAAGATAGCAGTCGAGAAAGGCAGAAAGGTCAGGAAAGACCTCAAGCTTGGAATCTGCGGCGAGCACGGCGGTGAGCCAAAGTCAGTTGAGTTCTGCCACAATATCGGACTTAATTATGTCAGTTGTTCGCCGTTCAGGGTGCCTATTGCAAGGTTTGCTGCAGCGCAGGCGGCGATTAAGGAAAGCCTGGGCAAGAAGAAGAAATAGCAGAGTTATATATGAGAGAGCGCCGTGGAACATTCCCCGGCGCTCTTTTTTTAACTTCTTCCTGTGAAACACCCTCCTGAAAAATCAGAATTAATCATGCATATTTTTTTGGTCCCGTTTTCTGTTATAGTTGACTTGTGCCTGCTAAAAAAAGACCTTTGGCAATATCTGATGTTATCAATCATAAAACAGTTCCATGCTTTTTAGTATTACTCATACTGCTGTCCCCTGTCATACTGCCTGCTGATCCTCAGAATCACCTTAAGGACTTCGATAAATATATTGCACATCTGAAGGAGGAAATAAAAAAGCATCCCAAAAACACTGAAGCTTATTATCGTCTAGGCGTTGCCTTTGATGAATCAGGCAGGTATGAAGAGGCCATAGAGGCGTATAAAAATGTAATCAAAATCAATCCCCGCGATATTTATTCCAGTTACAACCTCGGTGTCGCGTATGGGAAATTAGGAATGTATAAAGAAGCGATAGAGGCCTACAAAAACGAAATTAGTATTAACCCGAAGGAACCGGACGCATATTATAATATGGGCCTCGCATACGGAAAACTGGAAATGCATAAAGAAGCGGCGGAAGCATATGAGCATGCTATTAAAATAAATCCTCTCGATGCAGATACATTTCTGAATCTGGGTATAGCGTATGGGGAATTGGGCAAACATAAAGAAGCGATAGAGATGTTTAAAAGAGTTTTGGACCGCACCCCTGATTCTGCTGGCGCTCATTACAATATTGCAATTTCCAGTCTTCGGTTAAACGACAGGGAATCAGCCCTAAAGGAATATGAGATACTAAAAGGCATAGACCCTCAGATTGCCGGCAAACTGCTGGCTGAAATCAACAAATAATCAACAGAATTCCTTTGCAGCTCTGCTGAAGCAGTTCATTTTGCAGCGTTATGAATTCCTCAAGCAGCCTTTTTTATCTTTTCTTCAAAGCCAAGCGCTTTAACAGGACAAGCAGCCACACAGGACGAACATTTAATACAGTCTCCGTCAGTCATCATACCTGATTTATTATCGTATGGTTTCAACTGCATCGGGCAGACCTTCGCGCATAGTTTGCAGTCTTTGCAATGCTCGCTGACATAAAGAGGCTTTTTGCCCTCTGACAGCCAGCTTCCCAGCGTCCCCATGGGACAGATTTGACACCAGGCCCTGGGTTTAAAAACCGCTCCCAAAACAATACCTATGGTAGTAGTGACCGTTAACACTAAAACAAATGCGCGGCCTATGCCGTATGAATCGCCCCAGGCATAATAGATCTGAATTCCAAGCACCGTAATAAGCAGGGACAGAATAACCGTTCTGAAGCTATTGCTCTTAAAAAAAGACGGTATCGGCATTTTCCGGCTGAGCTTTCCAAGAGACAGATCATAGAAACTGCCCCGCGGGCACATCCAGTCGCACCAGGCCCTTCCTCTGTAAAAGGCTATGCCTACGGCCCCGAACATACAGAGCAGAAGTGAAAAACCGAGCGGCGGATAAAGCCATCCCCCGATTATCACCAGCGGCAATATACCCGATGTATATTTCTGAAGCCTCGTCCTCTTTTTATTTAATTGCTTTAACATTCTTATTCCTCCCCTGTTTCCATTTAATAAATGACTGCAAAGTTTTCATGTCGCATCTTCCGGCTTTTTTCTGAAACACGGAACATTCTTTCAGGGTCACAAGATCGTCTTTACATTTCGCATCTAATTTGAGATGTCCGCTCAATAAATCAAGCGCGGCCTTTCTGTCGTTTGAAAGGTCTTTTCTTATACTGTAAAATCTGTGCTTGCCTTCCCTTCTTTCTTCGAGGAAGCCGCCCCTGTAAAGAAGAGACAGGTTCCTTGAGACAAGAGGCTGTGAAGCACCGGTTATGCCCATTAGCTGGCAAACGCTCAGCTCTTTTTTATCAAGGAGCATCAATATCCTTATCCTCCGCTCGTCGGATAAGAGCTTAAATATTTCTATCATGGTTTTCATCATATTTGGATATTCTTGCAATTTGTTCTATATAATCATATAAACATTTGTTTATATGATTTGTCAAGAAGAACATTCAAGACACTATTCCATGTTAAGATGTTCCTCATACTACCCCGCGCAAAAGGATTCCCTTCTTCTCCGCAGGCCCACTCGCTGATTATCATTCTCTGTATTGTCTTATAAAAATTATGCGATATAATGTAATTATCCGGTAGAAGGAGGTTGACCCATGAGTAAAACGAGAAAGATCAAGAAAGTCTTAAAAAGCAAACCCACCATCGAAGGCGCAGGCGTGCATCTAAGGAGGGCCTTCGGCTTCAGTGAAGTCCCGATGTTCGATCCATTCCTGATGCTCGATGACTTCCGTTCAGATGACCCGGAACATTATCTCAAAGGGTTTCCGTGGCATCCTCATCGGGGGATCGAGACCATTACATACATGTTGAACGGAAAAGTGGAACACGGTGACAGCATGGGCAATAAGGGGGTAATAACATCAGGTGACGTCCAGTGGATGACCGCGGGAAGCGGCATCATCCACCAGGAGATGCCGAAAGGAGATAAAGAGGGTTCGATGGGCGGGTTTCAACTCTGGGCAAACCTCCCTGCGACTCACAAGATGATGGCCCCCCGATACAGGGATGTAAAGAGCTCACAGATTCCCGAAGTGGAGCAGAAGAACGGGGTCAGAATAAAAATCATATGCGGCAGGATAGGCGGCACAGAAGGACCGGTGAAGGATATTGTCATTGACCCTCAATATCTTGATGTCTCTGTTCCGCCGGAAACAGAATTCACTCATCACACAAAGAATGAACACAACGCATTCGCATATGTTATCGAGGGAAAGGGATATTTTTGTAAGGAGAAAAATCCTTTCACCTATGAAATGGTAGGTGAAAACTACTTTGACCTTGATCGCGATCCATTTGTGAGTAATGGAACTCTCGTGCTCTTTGATAAGGGGGATGAGATTAATGTTATAACAGAAGACAATCCGGTCCGGTTCCTCCTGATCTCAGGTCAGCCAATTGGCGAGCCAGTGGCATGGT
This sequence comes from Nitrospirota bacterium, assembly GCA_016208905.1. Lineage (GTDB taxonomy): Bacteria > Nitrospirota > Thermodesulfovibrionia > UBA6902 > UBA6902 > UBA6902. The sequence continues at coordinate 3,524 of JACQXG010000004.1, read as the reverse complement.
ATGGCCCTATTGTCATGAATACCCAGGAAGAATTACGGATCGCGTTTGATGAGTACAGGAACGGCTCTTTCATCCGCCACAGAAAATGAGCCGGCCGGCAGGGTGATATTTAAATTTGCAAACAGCATCAAATCCTATCGATAAAATATTTCTTTAAATGCCTGCCTGAAGATTGTGACAATGATAGACCTTCTCCAGTTGATTAAGATCCATAGATTAATTAAAATCAATTACGCGCGAGGTGCGTAACCGGGAGGCTGAAATGACAGATGAAGATCTTATAGGACTGAGAAGACTCTATTCAGGATTTATGACTTCAAGGATCATACTGACGGCAAATAACCTTGGAGTATTTGAAAGTCTGAAAGAAACCTCAACAGCTGCGGAGGTTGCAGGAAAAACAGAGACGGACGCACGTGCTATGGAGATACTGCTTGACGCGCTTACAGGCATCGGGCTGATCATCAAAAGCAGGAACGGGAAATATCGTAATGCTCCGGTCAGCACACGCTATCTTGTAAAAGACGCCAGCCTCTATCAGGGTGATATCGTCAGACATGCCTCAGGTATGTGGGAGGGGTTTTCTCTTCTTGACGAAGTAGTCAGAACCGGCAGTCCTGCAAAGCGCAAGCGCGACCATGAGGCATTTATCATGGGGATGCATAACCTCACGATCCTCCGTACAGAAAGCCTTATAAAAGTAATCGGGCTTAATGATGTTAAGACGATGCTCGACCTCGGGGGAGGGCCCGGCACCAATGCAATGGCCATGGTAAAGAAGGGTGTGAAGGCCACGATCTTTGATCTGCCTGAGACTATCTCGATCGCCAGAAAGGTTGCGCGCCGCGATGGGACCAGGGGGATCAGATTTATTGCCGGAGATTTTCATACGGACAGTATAGGAGCAGGGTATGATCTTATCCTTTTAAGCCAGATCTTCCATGCCTTTTCAATTAAGGAAAATATCGCGCTTTTGCAAAAGTGCATGTCAGCCATCAATCCCGGAGGCAGGGTAGTTGTACAGGAATTTCCCATCAATGAAGCCCGTACAGCCCCGCAGCACAGCGCTGTATTCTCAGTGAACATGCTCGTGAACACGGAAAAAGGACGGTGCTACAGTCCCAAAGAGATCAAACAGTGGCTTTCTGAAACAGGCTTCAAAAAAATTGTTGTAAAGAAGACCCCTGAGACAATCTGTATTGAGGGGAAAAGAAAAGACTGATAGTTTCATTTTTCCCGCGTTTCTGGATTAATCCGAATAATGCAATAAACATCTGGCAGGAATGCCTTGATGTGCGTCCGTATTTTTTGGAACAACAAAGTCCTTACGTTTGCACTTCATAGCTGACTGATGTCACCACAAAGGCGTCTGTACCGTTGGGTCTGATCACCACGATTTCATCACCCTCGGTCTTGCGCAACAACGCCTTTGCCATGGGAGAATCAATGCTGATAAAACCCCTCTTGAGATCGAATTCGTCCGGACCGACAATGCGATACCGAAACAGGTTCCCATCAGAATCCTCAAGCCCGACCCAGGCGCCGAAAAATACTGTCGACGTATCATCAGGCGGCCTGTCCACGACGATCAATTCGTCCAGCCTCTTTGTGAGAAACCGCATACGGGAATCGATCTCCCTTAACTGCTTCTTACCGTAAATATACTCCGCGTTCTCTGAACGGTCCCCCATGGCCGCGGCTTCGGCAACTGCCTGTGTGACCTTGGGACGCTTCACCTTCCAGAGATATGTGAGTTCCTCGCTTAAATGCGTTCGACCCTCAGGGGTAATATACCGGGCGACATTAGTTTTACTTGCGAACTTCCGCGTTTCCGTACTATTCCCCGGGTTTATAGACAAACACCTGGTTGCATTTATCGCAGAAGTTCGCCTTGTCTTCATTTAATCTGGCGTCTTTGAAATACTCGACTTCTATAAGTTTTATTTGCTTTTGATCATTCGTTTTATCACATAAGTGATCAATAACATCTTTGTCACATTTGATGTAGGTGTAATTATTATCAGGATTAGACAGCAACGCAATTATTTCCATCTCTCTTTCATATTCATCCATAGGGACCGCCTCCAAAAATGTTGTCTTAAAATTTTTCTTAGTATATCATTATTTTTATCCTATAGGTAGGGTATAAATTTATACTGCCTGATTGCAGAATTACGACATCTTACAATGAATGGAAATGATTATTGAAGATTTCATAAAAGGTATTCCCAAGGCTGAACTGCATCTCCATATCGAGGGCACTTTTGAACCTGAATTAATGTTTAAAATTGCCATGAGGAATAATATTCGCATCGCGTATAAATCTGTTGAAGAGATCAGGGAGGCATACAGTTTCGGTAATCTTCAGGACTTCCTTGACATCTATTATGAAGGGGCCGGAATATTGACCGAAGAAGAGGACTTCTATGAACTGACAATGGCATATCTTGAAAAAGCCGTTTCACAAAATGTCCTTCACAGCGAAATATTCTTTGACCCGCAAACTCACACAGGGCGGGGAATCAGGTTTTCAACTGTAATCAATGGTATTCACAAGGCCCTTGAAGATGCAGGGGAAAGGTCCGGCATATCAACAGGATTGATAATGTGCTTTCTCAGAGACCTTGATGAAGCCTCTGCAATGAAGACGCTTGAAGAGGCGCTCCCTTACAGAGACCGTATCATAGCGGTGGGACTGGATTCTGCGGAGACCGGCAATCCCCCTTCGAAATTTCAGGAAGTCTTTGCACTGGCGCGGGAAGCAGGATTTCTCACGGTAGCGCATGGAGGCGAAGAAGGGCCGGCGGAATATGTCCGGGAAGCATTGGAACTGCTCAAGGTGTCCCGGATAGACCATGGTAATCACTGTCTTGATGACGATAAACTGACAGAGGAACTGATACGTCGAAAAATTCCTTTGACGGTCTGCCCTCTGTCAAACCTCAGGCTGAAAGTAACAGACCATTTGGAAGAGCATCCTTTACGGAAAATGATGGAACGCGGGCTTTTGGTCACTGTAAATTCCGATGATCCGGCATACTTCGGCGGTTATATCAATGAAAATTATTCAGCAATAACTAAAGCGCTCAATTTGACCGCGGATGATGTATATAAGCTTGCGATAAATTCGTTCGAGGCCTCTTTTCTCGAAGAAGGCATAAAAAATAAAATGCTCGACAAGGTACGTGAGTATAAGAGGATGCATGAATCTGTCAATAAATATCCGCCCCGTGTCTAACTTTTATCAAAGAAATTCCGCCCGCTCAACAGCCGATTCTCCATCTGCATTATTTAATCCATTAAGGAGTAATATAAACCATCCCCCTGCTGCCATTGCTCATATCATCTAACAGCCCGTTTGGTTTCTCATCAAGAATGAACACGAATTGATAGAGCCCCGCAGGCAATGCAGCGTTCAAAATCGAAGTGACAGGTAAATCGGACAGCTGATACTGGCCAACACTTATCGGCGCAGCAGAGTTGACCCATGCAAGCGATGGATTCAGCCAGTAAGTTCCATATGG
>JACQXG010000003.1 GCA_016208905.1 Nitrospirota bacterium | reverse complement strand
GTCTCTGACATTGTACTTGGCGCGTCATGCTGGTATGAGAAGGAGTTTATATTCGGTAATCTTGAGAGACGTTATCAGGTCATCAAACAGGTGATTGAGCCTTACGGCAACACCCTTCCTGACCACACCATTTTTGCCTGCATAATGAGAAGGCTTGAGGAGAAAGGCGTTGTGCCGAAGGGTCATGTATCTCAGTTCTGGCCTGCTGAATATGATGGGGCCGACTGGCTGAAAAAGACCATTAATGCGGGCAAGACAAAAGAGTGGAACAGGAAATTCTCATGGAACATATGGGATGAGCTCAGGGCCTTGTCAAAGGGCACCGGCTATGATTTCAGCGGCATGAAGCGCGAACTTCTCCTTGAGCAGAATCATGGATACAGAATTCCATTCCCAGAAGAAGTCCATACAAACCCTGAGATAAAACAGAGATATGAAAAATACCAGTCGAGGATACAGTACGCTTACCCGTACGATCCGCATATAGACGGTAAGACTACCTTTTATGTAAAGAACATGAAGGAATTTAATCCTGTCTATGGCGATTGGCTGGAGAAAAATATCAGCTCAATGAAGGCAGACAAGGAGTATCAGAAGGTGCAGAACCTTCCGGACGGCTGGTATGCAAGCTTCTATAACTCCAATGCCTTCATTAACGGCATGGTTGATGTGACAACTGCCGACGGCAAGACCAAAAAAATTCCGGGCTGGGACGGAAGGGCGATTGCCTGGGCCAATCCGTGGTGGGCTTGCAAATTTGACGGCAAACAGTTTGCAAAGTACAAGACTGTTTCTGTCGTCGAGAGAAAATTTAACCCGGCAAAGGTTGCTGAAAACAGCGCCCTTCCCTATGATGAGCTTGCCAAATACAGCGCCCTTGTCATAGGCGATCCCGACAAGGACATGAATGCCCTAAAGAACATAGCGCTGAGTCCTGCCGAGTTCCATAACTTGAGGCACGAATATGCAAAACCGGACGGCGGCACTCTCCTTATTATCGATACAACAGAATATAAATACGGCGCGTGCACTGGAAGGGTTGTGGAGCACTGGCATTCCGGCAGCATGACCACCAGGGTCCCTGAGCTTGCGCGTGCGGTGCCGGGGGCGTATGTTGAGCTCAATGAAATACTTGCCCAAAAACTCGGCATTAAAAACGGCGATTCGGTAATTGTAGAATCTCCAAGAGGCAAGATCGAGCTTCCGGCAAAGGTGCTTGATGTTGCTAAGGCCACAGGCGGACCAAGACACGACTATGTATTTATCCCGTGGTTTGATGAGTACAAACTCATCAATATGATCATGCGTGACGCGTTTGATCCGTTCAGCTTCCAGGCAGACTATAAAATGTTTGCCGTAAAGATTTACAAAGGTAAGACAAAAGGCAGACAGGCAGAGCCCGGGAAGATAGTGGTGTAATAAAAGGGGTCAGGGGTTAGGGTTTAGGGATTGGTAAAAAACAATCCCCAACCGCTAACCCCCAATCCCTGTCTTTCAAGGAGACCGATTGAACTTCACACGCAGGAATTTTCTGAAAATAGCTGCGCTGACAGGGGCCACAACAGTAATTATGAACAACCTTTCTGTTCTGGCAAATACTACTGACGCTCCTTCAGCAGGCTCCAATGAGCCCCTTCCTCATATATCTGCCGGCGGTCTGATAAGGCCCCCCGGCGCATTACCTGAGAAGGCATTCCTTGCAACCTGCATAAGCTGCGGTGTATGCGCGAACGTGTGCCATGTAATGAAATATGACGCCATTGCATTCGCTGGCCTGGAGGATATAAAAAATTATGGCACACCTTACATAAAAGACATGAGAGACTTTCCATGCAGTCTTTGCATGGAATGTCCAAAGCATTGCCCTACAGGAGCATTACAGAAAGTTGAAAATGAGAATGTTGCTATGGGCATGGCACTGATTGACCTTGGTCTGTGTTTCGGCTGGAATGGTGATGTCTGCCTGTCCTGCAGCAAGGCGTGTCCGCTTGGAGCGAAGGTCTTTGATTTCTACAATGGTGAATGGGGGAATCAGCCGTTTATTAATGAAGCCTGCGTCGGGTGCGGATTATGTGTTAAACACTGTCCTCTCGGAGGCTCGGCAATAAAAGTAGTTACTAAAAAACAGTATCAGAATGTTAAGGCGTCTTATGCTGGCGAGTTCAGGAAACTTCTGGCAATGTCCAATGAGGAGAGGTATAACATTGTCTACAGTCAAAATATACCGAACATCATGGAAAGGGGAAGATTGGTTGAACGCGAGTACAGATAAAGACAGTGAAGAATTAAGAGTTATGAGTTATGAGTCAAAAGAAAAAGAAGATGAGAAGATGAGAAGATGGGAAGATGAGAAAAAAACAAATCCCAACTTCTCAACTTCTCAAGTTCCTGACTTCAAGTCTTCCTCCGAATTCAAGACTCAAGACTCAAAACTCAAAGTATTTCTTAAGCCGTCCCGGTTGAGAAGGATTGTTCTCTTTTCCATCACTGTATTATTTCTCCTGCAATTCCTGCGGATAAAGATTCTTGTGGGAGGGCCTACAGCCTCTTTGGCCTTCTGGTCTATAAACCTCATTAATGTTTTTGCCTTTCTTGAGAGTTTCGCCGCTTCAAAGAGTATCACCATGCAGGCATTAACCGGCGTGCTGCCGGTAGTCGGAATTTACCTGATATTCGGCAGGGCGTTTTGCGGATGGTGTTGTCCCCTGGATTTCCTTTTTGAGATGGTGGGAAAATTAAGAGTTAAGAGTTCAGAGTTAAGAGTTAGAGACAAGAAAAAAATTAAAATACCTGCTCTTCAAACTCGGAACTTCAGACGCAGAAATCAATTTATCGGATACGGAATCGTTGCCGTGCTGCTCGCTGTTTCAGCAATTCTCGGCGTTCCCTTTTTCACGCGCTATCTCTCTCATCTGACCAATTTTTTTATGGTGTTCAATTCCAGTATATTTCTTGCGCTTGACCTGCCCGTCAGCAAGACTGTGTTAATATATTCAGGCGCGGCCATACTTTCCCTGTTATTGCTTGAATATGTTGTCCCCCGGACCTGGTGTAAAATATTATGCCCCGTCGGGATAACCTATGGTCTTTTTAATAAAGTGAGCCTGTTGAAGCTCCGGTTTAAAGAGGGCAAGTGCGGGGAATGCAATCTCTGTGAAGAGGTATGTTATATGGATGTAAAAATAACCCATTCTTTGGATCAGCCCGGACTGCGTGATACAAACTGCATTTACTGCGGCAGATGCGCTGAAGGCTGCGGAACAAAGGGGAAACTTGTAAGCATGAGCTTGAAGTTAAGAGTCAGGAGTTAATAGTTCAAACTTAACTCACAACTCTTAACTTATGACTCAAATAAAAGGAGGAAATATGGTGATTGCAAGCGGATTTATTGAAGTAAACGGCTCAGAAGATGCAGAGAAAGTCGTGAACGAACTTAAAATGCGGAGCATCGAAGTCAATGAAGTCAATAATGAAAAGGTGGTTTTTCTTATAGAGAGAGAAACAATGGCCAGGATAAAAAATGACATGGAGCTGATCAAGGACATTAACGAAGTCAAGAATGTATATCTTGCCTATTACAGCATCGAAGGAGCGGATGAGGAGAGTATAGGCCCCGGAATTTAATGCAGCTGGAAGGTATGTTTGCTATATATCACAAGCTTAAGTATTTAAGGAAAACAAACACGGCTTTTATTGTTTTATAATAAATTATGAAAAACAGGAATTATGGCCATATAGAGATTCCCCTTAAGCGGGTGCACATAGAGTTAACGAATGTGTGTAATTTTGATTGTGTTTTTTGCCCCAAGTCAGAGATGAAAAGGCCGTATGGTTTTATGGAAACAGGGCTCGCCAAGCGGATAATCACCGAGTTAAGCAAAGAAGGTATATGTGAAAAGGTGACACTGCATGTTATGGGTGAGCCTACCCTTCACCGCAATTTCTTTGAAATACTCGATCATGCCCGCAATGAAAATATCAAAGTGGGACTTACTACAAACGGAGCCGGATTGGGAGGTAAAACAGGCAAACTCCTTCTGGATTATGACCTTCACCAGATAGACGTTTCACTCCAGACCCCTGATAAAAAATCTTTTGCTCTGAGAAAAGCGGGGTCGATGTCATTTGACGATTATTTTAAGGGCATTCTGGACTTCTTCTCTTCTTATACAGCAAAAAAGAGGGGGACTACCTTTAAGTTCCGGTTTCTTAATACACGCTTTCGTAAGAAGAGTATGGAAGAAAAAACCGGCCCGGTCCGGGTTATCTCTTCGACAAAAGAGCTTCGCGGAATTTTTCAGGATTGTGCAGGACAGATATACGGCGTTCTCGGAGTTAATCCTCAAGACAGAGAGAATGCAATGAGAAGAATTAATCGCCTGGTCTCGTATAAATGGAACGTTGTGGAAATCTACCCCCGTGTTTTTTTCGAGACATATGTAATGGATGACTGGGTAAATATCTTTAGCGATAAAAAAATTCATAATGCATGGGCAGGTTACTGTTTTGGAATGCGGGATCATTTTAGCATACTTTACAATGGTGATGTGGTGCTGTGCTGTGTTGATTATGACGGACATACAGCATTGGGTAATCTCCATGATTCTTCATTAAGACAGGTGCTTTCTTCTGATGAACTGGCTAAAATCATTAACGGTTTTAAGAGATTTAAAGTGGTCAATCAGCACTGTAAACGCTGTCTGGGCAGTAATACAGTATCTTCATGGATGTTCAAACCGATAGCATCTATAGCGGCTTTGAAGCTATTAAAGCCGTTTTTTTATAAGCATACAAGTCTCTTAAAATAATACTAAATAAAAAATTGGCGTCAACTTTTTTTAAATGGGTGACACCTACACCCCTATTAGCACTGGAGCTGATAATGTCAGAAAGATGATATTCTTGCTTTTAAATGTATAGGTAACTAATATTAATACAGATTAATACAGACAATTACTTGCTGGTATAAAGGAGGCATTATGGAAGAAATAAAAAATATAGCATTAGTGGCGCACGACAATCGCAAAAAAGATCTTATCGAATGGATAGAGTGGAATTACACATCAATAATCAGACATAAATTAATTTGTACCGGAACAACAGGGATAATGGTAGAGCAGGCTCTAAAAAGGAAACTTGTGAATGAGAAATATGATCTTCACATCACAAAATTAAAATCGGGCCCGCTGGGCGGCGATCAGCAGCTGGGCGCCATGATTGCTGAAGGCAATGTCGATGTAATTATATTCCTGTGGGACCCAATGCAGCCTCAGCCTCACGATGTTGATGTGAAAGCCTTATTGCGAATTGCTGTTCTTTATAATATCCCCACAGCATGTAACCGTGCCACAGCGGATTTCCTGGTTTCATCATCATTGATAGGTCAAAAATATACTCCCGTAACAAAAGATTATGATTCATATATTAAAAGGGATATAAACCTGGGATAAGCAGCGTCAGCCCTTGACCCTGCAAGCTCATTCCTTCATATTACATAATGCAGACACTAAGGAACTTACTAAGACAGTTCAGGGCCCTCAAGATTAGTCTCAGCCTCAAGTTTGTTATCGGAGTGGCCATCGTACTGACGGTCACTACAGGCATGTCTATTTATTTCATCAATAAGAACCATAAGAAACTCGTAATAGAGCAAATTGACCAGCAGGCCAGGGCCCTGTTCAGGCAAGTGGTCCTGACCAGGAAGTGGATCGCTGACCACGGGGGCGTGTTTGTAGAAAGGGTGCCATGGAAAGAACCCAGCCCGTATCTTGCAGAATCTGAAATCGTGGACATGCATGGGAAAAAATATATCAAACAAAGCCCTGCCATGGTTACTAAGGAACTCTCAAAATATGCCAGGGAGCAAGGCCTGTACTGGTTTCATATTACAAGCCTTAAACTCATAAACCCAGAGAATGCACCGGATGATTTTGAGAGGGCCGCCCTTAATGAGTTCGAAACCAAAGGGACCAAAGAGCTTACAAAAACAGAAATGATCAATTCACATTATTTTTACCGGTATATAGCGCCGCTTTATGTAGAGGAGACATGTCTTAAATGCCACTCTCACCAGGGATATAGAATAGGGGACGTCAGAGGGGCAATTAGTGTTACGGTGCCTATGGACTCCGCATTATTAATGATAAGCTCCGGAAGGAGGGACCTGATCATTGCAAGCAGTGTGACTATCGGCATACTGATGATCGTACTTTTTATTATGATGAAAGAACTCGTGATAAGGCCTGTTGGTGAGCTGAAGAGTTCGATTGGAGATTTTTCAAAAGGCAGGAAATCCAGTACCACGGCGGTCAGCACCGGAGACGAGCTGGAAGACCTGGGCAATTCTTTTGTTGAAATGTCTCAGGCACTCACCGAATACCACGAAGACCTTGAAGATAAAGTGCAGAAGGCCACCAGGGGCCTTGAACAGGCCAATCTCAAACTCATGGAGCTCAATGAAAGGAAATCCGACTTTATTGCAAAGATGTCCCATGAATTGAGGACCCCCATGACTTCGATCAAGGGTGCCATGGATTATATATCAGCCAAGGTTTCAAAGGACGGCAAAGATTCTGGTGAGCTGATTGAATTCCTGGATGTCATTAAGAATAATGCCGACAGGCTGATCCGGTTAGTAAACGACACGCTCGACCTGGAGCGCATTGAATCCGGGGTGTTTGATCTTCATTACAGTCAGGTCGATCTTTTGTCTCTTATTAAAGATGTGGCAATAAGCTTTCAGTCAATTTCGAGTGAAAAAAATATTACCTTTAAGATTATGGCAGATCCTGAGACTTTTGTTGACGCTGATGAAGACAGGATCAGGCAGGTTTTGATAAACCTTGTCTCTAACTCGCTCCAGTATGGACCGGATAATTCGGAAATTCAGATAACTGTTGCAGAGACTGGAGGGAAGATGACCGTTTCTGTTAAAGATGAAGGTCCCGGGATACCTTATGATGTCCAGGAGAAAATCTTTGACAAGTTCTATACAATAGGGAAGAGGCATGGTACAGGACTTGGCCTTGCCATATGTAAAGGTATAATTGAAGCCCACGGCGGTGAGTTAAACGTATCAAGCAATGCAGGAACAGGAAACAATACGTTTTATTTCACTCTGCCGAGTGTGAAAGTGAGAAGTGAAAAGTGAAAAAGGATTTCAATTGAATAACAGGATACTTGCAGTAGATGATGACAAAGATATCTTGAAAGTTGTCAAGGCCAATCTTGAGTTTCACGGCTATGAAGTCGACACCGCAGAGAACTGGGAAGCAGCACAGGAAATTTTGTCGGCGCAGCTTCCTGACCTTGTCCTTCTTGACGTCATGCTGCCTGACGGAGACGGTATGGCGATATGCCGTGATTTGAGAAAGGACTTCCCTGATATCCCCATCATCATGCTGACCGCCAGGGACAAGATTTCTGACAAGGTAACCGGACTGGAAAGCGGGGCTGATGACTATGTGGTTAAACCTTTTGAGACACTTGAACTTGTTGCGAGGATTAAGGCGTGCCTCAGAAGAGTGGGCCCCCCTGTTGTAAGGGACAATGCGGCCATCGGGAGCCTCAAGATCGATTATAAAAAACGGATCGTCACTGTATCAGGAAAACGGATCGATCTTACCCCCAGAGAGTACAGCCTGTTATGTTTTTTTATCGATCATCGTGGAGAGGCTGTCAGCAGGGAGACCATCAGAAAAAATGTCTGGAAAGGTTCGCAGATTTATTCCTGGAGCAGGGTCATCGACGTCCATATTCAGCACCTCAGGCAAAAGATAGAAAAGGACCCCTCAAATCCCAAATACATTATTACTGTGTCAGGCGCCGGGTACAGGTTTGCGGATTAAATAACAGGCACAAAGTCGCAAAGGCACAGAGGCACAAAGTTTAAAAAAATACCTTCCTCGTGTCTTACCCTCTGTGACTTTGCCCCTAAGTTTCTCATTCCCCAAAATTAACATCTTCTTTACATGTATTAACAGCATATTTACAAACAAACCTGTTATTTTTGACATATAGATACAGGAATAGACAGGTGGAGCCCCGGCCAACAGGACATGAGAAAACAGAAAGAGAGAGAAAGAGGGTGCTACCGCGTACGAAATTATTTGAGAGGGGAGGTGATGGGAGTAATTATAAGTTGAAAAGGATTTGAATGGTTTTTAAATAATTGAATATAGAAAGAGGGAGAAGATGAAAAAAATAATATCATTGGCAATTATAGCCTGTTTCCTGATTTTGGGGACCAGCGCGTATGCCATAACAAAAGTCAATATCCCTAAGGAGCTCTCAAAGGAGAGCAGGGATTGTATCAGTTGCCACAAGGAGTCATCGGTCAATATTTACCAGCAGTGGGGTTACAGTAAACATTTTCGTGCAAACATAGGCTGCTATGAATGCCATGAAGCGCAGAAAGGTGAGCCGGACGCGTTTGAACACGAAGGCAAATTCATTGCAATTATTGTGTCACCAAAAGACTGCGCAAAGTGCCACGAAAAAGAGGTCGATGAATTTGTGAATTCCCACCATGCAAAAGCCGGGAGGATAATGGGATCACTCGACAATACCCTTGCTGAAGTCGTTGAAGGCAACAAGGGCATGAAGACAGCGGGGTTTCCGGATGGGGTTTCCGCAGCTGCAGTCAACGGCTGCTGGCAATGCCACGGTTCAATCGTGAAGGTCAACAAAGACGGAACTCTCGACCCTGCAACCTGGCCGAATACAGGAATGGGAAGGGTAAATCCAGACGGAACGGAAGGAAGCTGCACTGCATGTCATCAGCGTCATGAATTTTCGGTTGCCCAGGCGCGTCAGCCTGAGAATTGCGGCAAGTGCCACATGGGCCCCGACCATCCGCAGATCGAGATCTATCAGGAATCCAAGCATGGGATCAACTATTATGCGAACAAGGACAAGATGAACCTGAATTCGTCCAAGTGGATCGTGGGTGAAGACTATTCGGCCGCTCCTACCTGCGCCACATGCCATATGTCGGCTACGACTGATATGCCTGTTACACATAATGTAGGCTTGCGTATCAAATGGAATAACCGTCCTCCACAGTTAAAGCTTGCGTTTGAGTCAGATGTAAAATGGGGCCTGGCGTCAGGCGCTGTTAACGGAGACATGCGTAAGGCAAATATGGTTAAAGTGTGCATATCCTGTCATAACGAAAATTTTGTGGAAGCGTTCTATACGCAATACGAAGCGCAGCTTAAACTCTACAGTGATAAATGGGCAAAGCCCGGAGAAAAACTTTTCAAGAAGGCGACAGAGGTGCTTAAGGCAGTCAAAGGCAAAGAATATGCCGAGTTTGCCCAGAAGATCGATTACACATGGTTTGAGCTGTGGCACCATGAAGGCCGCCGGGTTCGTCACGCAGCTTCGATGCAGGCGCCTGATTATACTCAGTGGCATGGCAACTATGATCTGGCCAGAAACTGGTATGGATCTTATGTGCCTGAATTGAAGGAAGTTATTGAAATGGGCAGGCACAGCGATAACGGTGATGCAAAGAAGCTTTCAGGCGAACTGGAGAAAATGCTTGCAGAAGTAATGAATGATGAAAACCACAGCTGGTCGAGCGGAAAAGAAAATCCGACGGATAAGGCAGAACGTGATAAACGCCGCAAGGAGTTCCTGGATCGTTTTATATGGAGGGATATTGAAATGCATAACTACCTATTTTAAAATGAGATTTTTGCTATAGATTTTATCTTTGGAAATAACATAAACTATAACAAGTTATGTTGATTCTTGTATGGTTTTTATCGATATTGCTTATCCCGTCGATTGCGGATGCATGGGGACCTCTCACTCATATTTATTTGGGCTATCAAATAATTGACTTTGGCGCAGCTCTTGTGCCCGCCGGCATATATGCGATTATCAAGAAGTTTAAAAATGATTTTCTTTATGGTAATGTGAGTGCTGATATCATTCTCGGCAGGAGATTCCAGGCATTTGAATCAAATTCTCATAATTGGGACATTGCCTGGAAATTGTTCGCGTCATCAAAAACAGACAGGCAAAAGGCATTTGCTTACGGCTACCTGATGCATCTTTGCGCTGATACCGTTGCACATAATATGGAAAGATCAAGAATTCCCTTCATTCACTCCATCCTTGAGATAAAGTCTGACAGCATTGTAGACAAGAAATACAGGAGAGTCCTCAAGCGGCTTGACAAGGCGATGCAGATGAGAAACGATATCTTCCTTGAGAAAAGACTGGAAAGCCTGATTTTCTCTTTTAAAACCAATAAAAGGATATTCAGGGGAATTCTCGTATTATCACGGCTGCCTAATGTTGCCCCTGTATCCAATTTTATCGATGGCCGGTTCCCTTATGAAATTCCTGCCGTGGATATTCTCAATTTTCAGAACGAAGCCCTGACCAGGATGATTGAGCTGCTGAATAACGGCAGGGATTCGGAAGTTCTTAAAGAGCACCCTTTAGGACGATATCAAAGAAAAGCCTCTTAACAGTTTTCCGGCATTGTATTTTTAAATAAATTCTGCTACGATTTTAACTCATTAAATAGTAAATAATTTCATTTACAGAGGATGACATTTATATGCAGGACGATGAAGCCAAAGCTGTTATTGAAGCAATACTGTTTATGGCCGGCGAGACCGTCACGCTCGATACGATCAGAAATATAACAGATATAGACAAGTATAATACTGAAAGGCTTTTACGAGAACTTATCAGCGATTATTCGATAAAAAATACCGGCCTGTTTATTGCTGAAGTGGCGGAAGGCTTTCAGATGGTTACCAATCCTGCATGTGCGCCCTGGGTAAAGAAGCTTCTTTCAACGGCGGTCCCGAAAAAACTGAGCCAGTCATCTCTTGAAACCATGGCAATCATTGCCTATAAGCAGCCGATTATTAAGGCCGAAATTGAGGCAATCAGGGGTGTTAATTCTGATGGCGTTGTCAAGACACTGCTAGAAAAGAGGCTTATTCAAATCCTCGGCAGGAAAGAAGTTCCCGGCAGACCCCTGATGTACGGTACGACAAAAGAGTTTTTACAATACTTTGGACTAAAGGACTTATCAGAGCTTCCAACGCTCAAAGAGTTTCAGGAAGTAGATATCCCCGAACCGCATGAGAGAACACTTGAAGAACTTGAAACGCCGGACTCTGTTGAAGAGGAACAAAAACCGGACGCGGGACCCGTTGAAACGGTATATGAAGAAGCTGAATCTCAAATGGAGGATATGATCCAGTCAGGCAGTGACCAAGGAGAAGATGCTGTTCAGTAATACAATAAATAAATGGTGCCGAAGAGGGGATTCGAACCCCTACAGGATTGCTCCCACTAGACCCTGAACCTAGCGCGTCTGCCAGTTCCGCCACTTCGGCAATTAAAATAGCTGTCAGCATTTAGCTATTAGCTGTCAGCTTAACGACCCAAGAAAACAAATTACCCCATTATTTTGCTAAAGGAATAATAAACGGATTATCTCCGTCTATTCGTGATAATATCATCCTTTCCCTGTTTAATACAAAATCGGCTACACCCCGATTTTCAATTTTCCTGTCTTTTTCTATCCACCACAATCCCTGCCACTTAAGATTAATTATGATAGAAGTTTTGTTTATTCTTACCAGTCTTTTTTCAAAAGAAAGCTCCGCCTTTTCAAAAGAAAGCTCCTTTATAATATGTTCTGAGAGTTCGGGGACCAGGTTTTTTATGATGAATACATTTTTTATTTCATAGGCCTCTTTAACGGCAATAATATGGTCGTATGCTTCACCTGCCGAATGCGAATCATCAGACGGTTTTTTTTTGTCTGTCGCACAGCCGTAAATTATTAGTGCCGGCAGTATTAATAAAGCAATATATTTTTTCATCTGCATTCTCTTGTTAATAAATTCGCTGCATGAAAATTTTACATTTTTGTTATGAGTTTTGCAACTTGCCTGATTGAATATGTCTTTCTCACGGTCGTGGCGGCAAATAAAAAAACCCGTGCTGAATACTCAGCACGGGTTTTAAAGAATTGGTCACTTCTTTTCGAAGTACTTGTCAGCGCTGTGAAAGTCCACAGTCTTGGTTACAGTCTTGATGGTTTCCCATTTGTCCGGTTCAGGTTCAAAGAGAAACTTCACTTCTATGGTGACAGTATTTGTGTTATGGTCAACAAGGATAACGTGAGTTTCCTGACTGGTCTGTCCGGGTTCAAGCCCCATGTTTACATTTGTTGCTGCCGTTATGTCCCATAGCCGGAGGGCGACTTCCTTGCCTCCCTCAAACCAGAGGTTCCAGTTTTCGTATTTCCTTCTTTCGGTGTGAATTACTTTACCTTTATCGTCTTTTGCGGTCACTTCCAGTGCCGCTCTAGGTATGTATACTCAACCATTTGGAAGGCCGTGCCCGGAATTACTTGTAATCTTTACGTTCAGGCACAGCGTGGGTGTGAGTTCATTTTTGTAATTATTGATGAAGTGACTTGCTTCTGCTTCAATTGCAATATCAAGGGCATTACCGAAGAAATCCTTGTTATGCACCCCTGGGAAAGAATGGTCCGCCCAGGTGTCCTTGTCCACTTTGGGCATGTGACAGTCCTGACATCTCTGCTTGCCGCCTTTCAATGCATAGTTTTCAACATAACTCGTGTAGAGCGTTTTGCACTGCCAGAAAGGCACGCTGTCCGGACATCCGTGGTGACATGTCGCGCAGTAATTAACAGAAGTGAGATATTCGGACTTGATTGTCTTTGTTACGTTAGGAACATTCTCACCATGATTTGCAGGGTCCACTTTACCGGTAGGGCCATATATGGCGTCCACTTCAGAGCTGTTTCCCCAGTATCCGTCCTTGACCGCAAACATGTTATGACAACCGTAACAATCGAGATTGAGCTTTGAGAGTTTTCCCTTTGCCGCTTCTCTCTTGCCTTTGTCCGGGTCATCGACTGCTGCAATTATCGTGTCGATAATCTCTGCCACGAGGTCGTCAGTGGCGTACTTGATAACAGGTGCATGGCACCAGAGACAGTGGCTCTTGATGGACATCCTGGTCACGTACTCCCCGGACCAATCTGGATTTTTCTCCCTGTCAAGGCCCTGTTTGATAAAGGTCCTCCATGTCTGAAGTACACGCTCGGTGCTGAAGGCATGTGCTTTGGGTGAATGGGCCCATTGATTATAGACATCTTCGTGGCATTCAGCGCATACTTTGGCATCGAACTTTGATGCCAGTTCATCAAAGTTGGAGATCAGCTCTCCAGCCCGGTCCGGAGGGATGGTGGGCCCATGAGGGCCTGATCCTGAACCGGAAGCGACAGCTGCACAGGGCATCAGTGCGGCCGTGATGAGTAAAAAAACTGTCAGCAATAATCTCATACAAACCTCCTTTCATTTTATTATTTATTTAATACCCGCAGGTTATATTTGTACCGTTGGGGAACGCTTTAAATAAACGGGAAATATTAATAGAATATATAAAAAAAACGCCACTCATTATAAATAATAAAATGAGCTATCTGCAAGGCAATATTGGTAATAAAGAAATTAATAAAGTTTATTGAAATTAAAAATGAAGGTAACCCCTCAGTTACGGGTGGCAGATGTCATTTCGACCGGAGGGAGAAATCTTATTAGTGCTTGATTACAATAAAGACAAGATTTCTCCTGACGTCGAAATGACAACTAAAATAGTTTTTTGCCACCCGTAACTGAGCGGTTAAAAATGAAGTGCAGTAGTTGTGAGAGCAGAAAGGCAAGACGCCTTGCTTTATGATAAACCTCCAGGATCGCGCCTCCTGAAGCTCTTCTTGGGACCGCTCTTAAATCATTATGGGCAAAAAATTATTCATGACAAAAAATTTCTGGTGGAGGTTGAATGCAAAAAGAACTAACAGATATTCAAATATGGAAACCGGACATTTCTATTTTCGGCTTGACTGGTCGGTAGTAATTGACTTTATTTATTTTTGTAAGTTAGAATTACTCACACAATGGATGATCACAAATTAAAGGTATTTTGCATTGTAGCAGAAACGAAGAGTTTCTCAAGGGCATCAGAGATAATTCGTCTTACCCAGCCTGCTGTTAGCCTTCAGATTCAGGCACTCGAAGAAATGTATGGCACCAAACTGTTTAATCGCTCCGGCTGTGTTATTACACTCACTAAAGCTGGAGAAATGCTTTATAAATACGCAAAGGATATTAATGCACTTTATGCTGCGGCAGAGAAAGAAATAGGCGGAGTAACCGGGCTTGTTAAAGGAGTTATATCGGTAGGTGCAAGCTCAACAATAGGAAACTATGTTCTTCCGTCTGTTATTGCTGATTTCAAGAGAAAATATCCAAAAGTAGCCATCCATCTTCACGTTGGGAATACAAAGCAGGTCATTGAATACTTAAATGCAGGCAGTGTTGATGTTGGGCTTGTTGAAGGAGAGGTTAATAAACAGAAGCTTCTTGTAGAAAAACTCATCCCGGATGAGATGGTCCTTTTAATGTCTCCTTATCACCATTTAGCCAAGAAAACTACAATCTCCATTATGGAGTTGTCAAAAGAGCCCCTTATTTTCCGGGAAGAGGGTTCAGGAACTAGACAGGCCATAGAAAAATATCTTTCCAAACACGGAATATCCCAGCAGAATTTAAAGATAACACTTATTATGGGAAGTACAGAGTCCATAAAAAGCGCTGTTGAAGAAGGACTCGGTACCACTATTCTTTCACGCTGGGCAGCCAAAAAGGAAATTAAATACGGAAGCCTCAAATCAGCGGTTTTTAAAGAAGAGAAGTTTCTGAGAGATTTCTCACTCGTATACAAAAAATCTAAAGAACCGTCTCATACGATTGAACAGTTCATGGGCTTCTTGAGACGGTATCCATATAACAAACTTCTAAACGCTTAAGATACCCCCCGTTAATTTTTTCCAGTTGTAGGATTAATTCAAAAAAAAATTTTAAATAATGCAGATGTTGGAAAATTAATTAATTGTCGATACCTTAAACGCAATATCCATTAATCGGAACGTGCACACTTTAATTCAAAGCCTAATGAATAATTTCTATATATAGTTATCGAGTTAATTAATTTATTTTTCAATGTCTGCATTATTTAGATTACCCGCTGATTTTAAGATTTTTTATGAAAGGCAGCGAAGCTAATTCATTAAACAGTTGTCCAGTTATAAGTTTATTGCTTGTGGATACTATGAAGTAATAAAGTATTTCATCTCTTGCTTGATTTTTTTCGTAATTAGTAGAGTGAATATGAATTTTGTATCTGGCAAATACAGATCTTATAGCATCTTCCGCGTTCTCACTGGAGGGGGTTGAAATGACAATGTTCTTAAAGCGCATAGTCCTGATTCGTCTCTCGACAATTCTCAAGACCATGAGAGCGATAATTGTTATTGCAGTTGTGATCAATCCTTCAAAATAAAGACCTCCTCCAATAGCCAGACCGATAGCCGAAACTATCCATATAGATGCCGCGGTTGTCAAACCTCTTACGGCGTAGCCGCTTTTGATAATGACTCCGGAACCTAAAAAGCCTATGCCGATTAAAGCGCCGGCAGAAATTCTGGCCGGATCAATACGGAGGGATGCATCCATGTTATGCAGATAGAAATAATAATTTTCTGAGATGATCATTATCAGCACTGAGGCCACGCAGACAATTAACTGTGTCCTGAACCCGGCCGCTCTGCCGTGGACTTCTCTTTCAAAGCCTATAATGCCGCCAATTAATGCACCCAGTAATAGACGAATTATTATTTCTTGAGCAGGAATCATGATCTTTCATTGTAATAGAAAGGATTCAAGGGGTCAAGCGGGCCATGTGTGAATTCTAGTTTTCATTTTCCAGGCTAATAACTGAAAACATACAACTAACAATTATTTCCTATAACCCGAATCCCCAATCTCTAATTATTAATTTCGATAACGATCTTTATTGTGGTAAACTAAGTCGTATTTAAAATATATGGCTATGAATTATATATGATAGGAGATAAAAATTGAGGATTGAAAAAGATACTCTCGGTAAAGTTAAACTGCCTGATAATGTTTATTATGGCGCTCAAACGCAACGGGCGGTAGGCAATTTCCCAATAAGCGGCCTCAGGCTTCCCAGACAGTTTATTAAGGCGCAGGGTACAGTCAAGCTTGCCGCTGCAAGGGCGAACGGTTCATTGGGACTTCTCAGTAAAAAAATACTTAGAGCTATTGAAAAGGCTTCCATAGAAGTAATCAATGGGACTCATGACAGGCATTTTGTTGTTGATGTTTATCAGGCGGGCGCCGGGACTTCCCAAAATATGAATGCAAACGAGGTCATCGCAAACAGGGCCATTGAGATGCTCGGCGGGCAAAAAGGCGATTATAAGCTTGTCCATCCGAATGACCATGTTAATATGGCCCAATCAACAAATGATACAATTCCCTCTTCTATTTACATTTCCTCTTTTGAGGCTGTAAGGGATGACTTGATCCCGGCACTGAAAACATTAAGGGGTGCGCTGATATCCAAATCAGGAGAGTTCGACAAGATTGTCAAGGCTGGCAGAACTCACATGCAGGATGCTGTACCAATCAGATTAGGACAGGAGTTCAGCGGTTACGCTGAGTCGGTAAATAATGATTTACTTCGTTTACAAAATGCTTCAAAATCTTTATTGAATTTACCAATTGGAGGAAATGCCCTAGGTACGGGAATAAACGCCCATCCAGGATTTAAAAATAGCATTATAAAAGAGATTAGAGAAATAACAGGAATTAATTTTAAAAGTTGCAAGAATTTATTTGAGGGAATTCAGAACATTTACCCTGCTCTGGAACTCAGTGCAGCATTGAGGGGGATAGCTGTAACACTGACAAAAATAGCAAACGATATACGTTTATTGAGTTCTGGGCCCCGTACCGGGTTCGCAGAAATAAAGCTGCCTGCTGTTCAGCCGGGATCATCTATAATGCCGGGCAAGGTAAACCCTGTCATGGCAGAGATGCTTAACATGGTCTGTTTTCAGGTTATGGGGAATGATACCGCAGTATCTTATGCAGCTCAGGCTTCACAGTTAGAGCTTAATGTTATGATGCCTGTGATTGCGCATAATCTCCTATTTTCTATTGAAATATTATCAAATGGAATAAATGCATTTACTAAGAAGTGCGTAACAGGAATTGAAGCCGATGCAGCAAAGTGTAACGATTATGCAGAAGCAACACTTGCTATGGCAACTGCTTTAAATCCTCTTGTAGGATATACGGCTGCCGCTGAAGTTTCTAAACAGGCATATGAAACTGGAAAAACCGTAAGGCAAATCGCTGTTGAAGATGGTATTTTAAACAGAGAGGATGCAAGCCGGATACTGGATCCAAATAAGCTTACAGGTAAGTAGTTTTTCTCATTCGCATCAATTATCTCCATTGATTATTATTTACTAAAGTGGTATTCTCGGATTCTATGGCATTATTCTGATAGGAGAGAATAAGACCCCTCGGATATGTATTTCTGTAATTACATGTAAAATAATTTAACGCCTCAAATATGCTTAATTTTAAAGCTATTTTAAGAACATAGCTTAATAAGTAATATTAATTGACGGAATTATTTACATGGTCAGATTAGTGTTACAAATAGAATATAATTAATTCAAAGGGTTATAACCTGGCTAATTTTTTGCATATAGGGTACGAAGGGGTAGATTGTCCAGTCGATTTAATGCTTGTTTAACTGTATCTACATGAAAAATAGAGCAATATATGTTTCCTAACGATAATTATAATGGATTTTCTGAAGTTAGTGATAATCTGACGCTTGAGAAACTTTTGTCTTCAAATAAGTGGATTGAGTATTTCCATGAGCTGTCCAAAACGTTAAATGTCGAATTGAGCGGCTATAATTCAGATGGGGCCAGGCTTTTTATAACAAATGAAAATCCATTCTGCAAATTTAGCAGATCACTACAGGCAGAAAGCCTTGACTGTCCCAATTCCTGTGATCAATTACTGAAATCAGATGTGTCTCATATCTTCAGATGTAATTTGAAACTGCTATGTTTTTCTTTCCCTGTTATAAGATTTGGTGAGAAGGCATTTATTATAGGAAGAGGGATGTTTTTTGATGAATACGGGAGTCTATTGAATTTTCTAAAAATTCTAAGGGACAATAATCTTCCTGAGCTGCCTATTTTGACGCCTTTAAACTTTCTTGATGAAGATCACATGAAATCTGTTTCAACATACGTAGAATTATCAATAAACCGGCAGTTAATCAGCCTGGAGGAGAAGTATAAACTTGAAGAAAAGTTCTTGCGTATGACATCTCTTTTTGACAGTCAGGCGTTTGGGACACTATCCAAAAGGCCGGAACTGATGTACAGATATATATTAGATACTATTGAGTTTGTATTCCGGCAGACTTCAGCCACATTGATGGTACTAAGTGATGATGAATCTGTTTACAGGACAACTTACTGTTTAGGGAAATATAAAGACATCCTTCCGGACCTGACACTTGATACTAATAATCCTGTAATAAATAAAATGCGCGATACAAGGGCGGCTGTTTTTTTAGAAGACTTTGGTGAAGTTTCATCTTCGCTCCAATTTAAGAAAATAGAATCGTCGTATTTTTTCCCAATATTCATAGGGGGCGCTGTAGACGCAGTAATTGGAATTTTTACCAAAGAAATCTCCCGGGAGGACATGAAGATTTTAAATGCGTTCAGGGAGTATGTGCAGCTCAACCTTGAAAACCGGAACCTCCGCATGGCCGTCAGCGAAAATAAAAAAGCAGACAAGAAATTGACCTATCTGGCAGATATAACAAAATCGATTGTTTCCATTTTGGATCAAGACAGACTATTAAATACATTACTGGATAAATCGTTGCAGCTTCTTAATGCAGAGCAGGGGTCACTGATGCTATTAGACTATGATACATCTGAACTCGTTGTAGAGGCGAAAAGATGCATTGATGATACAGTACAGGAAAAGATGAGGTTTAAGAAAGGCGAAAGCATTGCCGGGATGGTGCTGGACAAAGGCGGATCTCTCCTTGTTGAAAATATTGAAAAAGATCCGAGGATCAAACAGGCAAACAGGGCCCGCTACAGAACTAAGTCTTTTATGAGCGTTCCTATAAAGATTGAAGACAGACTGGCAGGCGTGCTTAATTTGTCTGATAAAATTAAAGGCGATATTTTTAATAATGATGATCTGAGCTTAATTGAATCTTTTATCAGCAGTGTTGCAATTGCGATTGAGCGGAGTATGTTATATAAGCAGACTGAAAAACTTCAGAAACTGTCAATAACAGACCCTCTGACCGGCATATATAACCGCCGTCATCTTAACAGAAGACTGTCAGAGGAAATTACCCGTTATAACAGATATAAGCATCCTTTTAGCTTTATGATGCTTGACCTGGACAAGTTCAAGGAATACAACGACACATTCGGCCATATTGCAGGGGACAATCTCATTAGAAATCTTGCGAGCATGATGGAGAAGTCCCTCAGGACTGTGGACATTGCGGCAAGATTTGGCGGAGATGAGTTTGTGGCAATATTTCCGCAGACGCCCAAGGTGGATGCCATTCAGATTTCAAACAGGTTGAAAGAACATATTGAAAAATCGTTAAGTGAACATAATATTGAGATGCCTCTTTCGATAAGCGTAGGGCTGGCGACATTTCCTGATGACGCGTCATCAATAATGGAACTTATCGAAAAAACCGATCAGGCCCTTTATCTTGCTAAAAAGGGCGGGGGGAACAGGGTAGTGTATCTGTAGTAACTGACAATTATAAATTATCAATTTACCATTGATGGATCGAATATGCCTTTAAGAGAATTTACTTCAAAACATTTTTCAGGAAGAAAAAAAGAGATTGATATTCTTCAAAGTCTTGCGGCACTGGCGAGTTCCGGTGATGCGAACAGTATTATTCTGTCAGGTAAAAGAGGTATCGGCAAGACGGAACTCCTGAAACATCTTTTCAATGAACTTTTTAATCGTCAAAATAACACGATACCTTTTTTCTACACTGTCAAAACATCATTTGCTTCTTTAGAAAATTTTTCAGAAGATTATCTGTCTAACTTTATCCTTCAAAGTCTGGCCTTTATCTTGAAGGATTCAACTTTAGTAAATACCGGTATCTATTCTTTGGAAGATTTAAGAGAAATTGCAAATGAGTCAGAGGCAACCTGGGCTGTGGATATTATCGATAACTATTATCATTTAAGAGAAAAGGGGGGCCCAGTTAAACTGTTTTCGTTTGTGATATCTGTTCCATATCAGACATATATGAAAACCGGCATGCCTGTTGCTGTAATAATTGATGATTTTCACAAAATAAGAACATTGCTGGAACGTATAACCGGCAGCAATGATAAGGATTTGTGGATGCTCTTCGAGAACTCCATCAAATTCAGGTATACACCTCATGTCCTTGCCGGTTTTCAGTCAGAACTTCACAAGATGTTTTTTGAGGAAACATCTTTAGGGGAACACCTTGAAATAATCAGTTTGTCTGGATTAAACAAGCATGACTCTATTAAACTATTTAGGGCGCTTTGTGAGAAATATTCCATAACTTGTGAGACTGAATCAAAGGACTTTGTAGATATGTTATGCGGCAACCCTTTTTATATAACCAGCTTTATACAGGCCTCTCGTCAGACTGTCAGAACTATTAGTGAAGATGATTTGAAGGAGATATACGTTAGAGAGCTAACAAAAGGGAAAATTTATACTTACTGGACATCAATTTTAAAGACATATATAACCAGGTTTGAATTAAGAAAACCCTCACTAAATTTACTTTTTAAACTTTGTGAAAATGGCACAGATGATCCATCCGGCCTGTCAGAAATACTTTCTGTTAAGCAGGAAGATCTTGACTATATATTAAATGTCCTTCACATTGCCGGAATTTTGGAGACGGGTTTTAGTACAATTGAATTTAATGATGACCAGGTATTAATTGACTTTATCAAGGGATTGTATCATAAAGAAATTGCGAAAGAGCCATGGGACAAGGTCAAGGATATAATATTAGGAAATATAAGTCAGAATGTAATATCGACCAAGACACCGTCTTTCGAGATTACGATTCCTTCGACTCCAGGGGCTGAGCTGGTGGCCGTCAAATCACTTGAGCAAACTGCCCGATTTATTAAAATGCCGCCGGATACTATTGGTCAATTACAAATTTCACTGGTGGAATTATTTTCCGGTGTTCTTGCTAATAACGGGGCGTCAGGGGAAAGTTATAAATTAAAATTTATTTTAAAAGGCAATATTTTTTCAGTAGAAATATTAACTTCCCAAACGGATTTGGATTTTGCAGATGATGAGAGCAGACGAATAATGCAGTATATTGATGATATCAGAATAGAAAAAATAATGCATGGATCAAAGATCACCATGATTAAAGGACTTAAATGAAATATTGCCCCTGCCTCGCAACTTATTCTTTTAATAGACTCCCCCTGTCAGAGGATGAGGAGTCAGTGACGGGGACTATTTATAAACCTTTCTTATTCGCTGTCCAATTGAAGTGAGGACTTCGTACGGGATAGTCCCTGTCTTGTTTGAAATATCATCAGCGGTAATCTGCTCTGTCCCCTGACAGCCAAGCAGCACAACTTCGGTCTCATAGGTGACATCACGAATATCAGTAATATCAACCATGATTGTATCCATACAGACCCTGCCGACTACCGGCGCGCGTTTTCCGTTAACAAGCACTTCCCCCTGATTGGAAAGTTTCCTGTTATATCCGTCAGCGTAACCTACTGGGATTGTTGCTATTGCGCTTTTTCTTTTTGTAACAAAGGTCCTGCCATAACTTATTGGGGTCCCGGCCGGGACTTTCTTTATGAATACGATAGCGCTTTTAACGCTCATGACAGGTCTGAGTTTTGCCGTGTCACAGCTGCCATAACCATAAAGCATTATGCCCGGTCTGACCATATTGAAATGTGCATCTGGCATGGTTAATACGGCAGCGCTGTTAGACATATGAAGATACTTAAAATGAATTTTATTTTGTTTCAACTCCCTGGCAAGGGAAACAAAGATTTTTAGTTGCAAATCAGCAAACTCTTTGTCCTTAAGGTCTGCCTCTGAAAAGTGGCTCATAAGCCCTTCAAGTTTTATATTTTTCAGGGAAGATATTTTTTTAATCTCTGCAGATGCTTTCCTGATATCTAATCCAACGCGGCCCATTCCCGTATCAACTTTAATATGTATCGGTATCTGTTTATTGAGTCTGCGGGCTTCAGCAGAGAACTTTACGGCAGTTTTAATATCGAAGACCACAGGCGTAAGATTGTATTTAAGGCATGCATCAAAATGGTCTCTGTCGAAAAATACAAGAATAGGGGTGGTTATTCCGGCTTCCCTGAGAGTTAATGCTTCATTCGTATACGCTACGCCGAGTTTTGAAACGCCTTTCTGTATCAGGAGTTTTGATACTTTAACTGCTCCATGCCCATAAGCATTGGCTTTTACGACAGCGATTACTTCTTTATTTCCAGTTTTTTCCCCGACAATCTTAAGGTTGTGGGAGAGCGCAGTGAGGTTAATTTCAGCAAAGGCCTTCCGCAATTCCACTTATGACTTGCTTTCCTTGTTGGCCTCGGTGTCCTTGGATTTGTCTTTGGGGGTCACATCAATCTCAGGTTTATCAGACGTGGACTTTTTGAAATTCTTTATGGCTTCTCCTATCCCCCTCCCTATCTCCGGAAGCTTAGATCCCCCAAAGAGAATAATTACTATTACTAAGATAATAATCAGCTCTGTTGCTCCTAAACCAAACATATTACCCCCCTTTTAGCTTCTCTTTTGAATCTTATTATATCCTTCTGTCGCAAATAACGCTCAATATCTTCAGGAGAATTCAGATTTGCAAAAGATGCTGCATGAGTATCTATCTTTCTTATTTCCTCTATAGTTATATATTGTACTCTTTTATTTCTTAAAAAGTCTCTCAAACTCTTCCTGCCGGTCAGTACGGCTTTTTCCATAGCGCCTAAAAGCCGCTTTGAATAAAACGCAAAAAGCGGTTCTGCTTTTCCTTTTAACATAGGGATGACCGCGTCCTTATTATCTCTCTTAAGCGCCATGTATTCTATGAGCTTTATATTCAAGAAGGGCATATCACAGGCAGATATGAAAACCCAATTGCTTGATGAATTTAACAGGGACGTAAATATCCCTGTTATCGGCCCCCGCACATTATAAACATCTCCAAGAAGCGGCGCCCCGAGGTAAGAATAATATTCCGGCTGGTTTGTGACAATGAAATTCTCTTTGAAAAGCTGATTCGTGATCTTGATATTTCTCTCAATTATTTTTTGACCACGGACTTCAATAAAAGACTTTAACACCGGCATCCTGGTGTTTTCACCACCGGCGAGGATTGCCCCTGAACAATCTTTTATCAAGGCTGGCATACGTGGTCACCCAGGAAATTATTTTCTATCACTGATTATTTTTAACAGTTCTTTTATCTCAATGGCAGCGGCAATTTCTTCCTTGCTCGTCATATTTTTTAATACAACCTTATTATTTTTAAGTTCATCTTCTCCAATGACAATAATATGTTGCGCTCTGATACGATTGGCCTTCCGCATCTGGCTGCGGAGGGATGTATCTTCGAGGTTCATCTCGACCCAGAGACCCTTGGCCCGTAACTGTTCAGTGAGTAGAAAGGCTTTTTCGGAAGCTTTGTCTCCCATAGGGCAAAACAGGAGGTCTGGTCCATCAGTCCCCCCCGCTGAGTTTTTAATGAGAGGTATGATCCTTTCCATACCCATGGCAAAGCCGATGCCGGAGGTCGGCGGACCTCCGAATTCCTCCACCATGCTGTCGTATCTGCCACCTGCGGCTACTGCGCTCTGACTGCCAAGGTTTTCACTGCTGACTTCAAAAGCTGTTTTAGTATAATAGTCAAGTCCTCTGACCAGATTGGGATTTACAGTATGCTGTACCTTCAGTAATCCGAGATAACTCCTCAGTCTGTCGAGATGCTCTTTGCATTCTCCGCATAAATAATCAAGAACAGGAGGTGAGCCTTTTCTTGACTCAATACAAGACGGAACTTTACAGTCCAATATTCTTAAAGGGTTTGCGTCATAACGTCTTTGACAGTCACTGCAGAATCTGTCTAATTTGCCGCTGAAGAAATTTTTCAGGGCCGTCCTGTAGTCAGGCCTGCATTTTTTACAGCCGATTGAGGTTATTTCAAAATTGAGTCCTTCAAGTCCGATACTCTTTAAAATAGCTGAAATCATGGATATGATCTCAGCATCAAGTTTAGGATCATCAATGCCCATTGCCTCAGCCCCGATCTGATAAAACTGCCTGTATCTGAAAGCCTGGGGCCTCTCATAGCGGAACATTGGGCCCATATAGTAAAATTTCTGCGGCGCAGGATTGTTATAAAGATGGTGTTCAACATATGCTCTTACAAAAGAGGCAGTCCCTTCGGGCCTCAATGTAACGCTGCGGCTGCCCTTATCCTGGAAAGTATACATTTCTTTCTCGACAATATCGGAGGTCTCGCCGATACTCCTTATAAAAACATCCGTCGCCTCCATAATGGGCAATCTGATTTCCTGATAGCCGTAGTTTTTGAAAATGTCTCTCGATATGTTTTCAACATGATGCCAGACAGCGATTTCCGGAGGCAGGATGTCCTGGAGGCCTTTGAGCGTTTTATACTTCATCCGGTTTTTCTTCCTCGCGTTCCTTGTCAAATTCCAGCATGCCGAGGTGGCTTTCTATTAGCCGTCTCACCTCTTCTTTAAAATGCCTCCTGATGCCTTTCAAATCAGTTATGTCCTCGTGGATTTTAACGACCTTGTTCTGTGCTGCTTTTATAATCTCTTCAGCATTCAGTTCAGCCTCTTTTTTTATAAGTTCCGCGTCTTTTTTTGCAGTAGTTTTAAATTCCTCTACTAATTGCTGTGTTGTTATGAGGGTGTCCCTCAGAGTTACTTCCATGTTTTTGTATTCTTTAAGCTGCTTTTCAAATCTTCTTGCCTCTTCCCTTAAATTGGCGTTTTCCCGGAGAAGCTCCTCCATTCCCTCTCTGATAAGTTCAAGAAAGGAATCAACCTCTTCCATATCAAAACCCCTGAACCGTGTTGGAAACTGCTTTTGTTGAATATCAAGCGGTGTAATTCTCATTCACTACCCCCTATTATTAATATCAAAGATTAAAATAATGTAACTATTTTATCAGGCACAAAGGCACATAGGAGCAAAGGCACAAAGTGAAAAAAAGGATAACAATATCCCAATTATGCATTTAACTTTGTGCCTCTGTGCCTTTGTCACTTTGACCCTGTTTTTTATTTAAAGTCACTTCATCCGCGCTCCCATGTCATATATGGATGCTACTATGAAATATTTTATAAACATTATTACAAGGATCACTATCATTGGTGATATATCAAGTCCCATTGAAAAGCCGAGCCGCCTTCTGATCGGGCTTAATACGGGATCAGTGACTGCATGCAGGAAGCGTACAATCGGATTATAAGGGTCCGGATTCACCCAGCTTATCAGTGCGGAAATTATTATCATCCACATATAAATTGTTAAGATTGTGTCAAGGATCAATGCTACTGCGTGAAACAGATTGCCGAAAACGAACATTAACTCCTCCCTTTCCCCAACTCATCCGCCCTGTTCTTTGCCGCTTCGATGGCGGATGAGACAGTATCTTTAAAATCTTTTTCATCAAATGTCCTGAGCCCTGCGGCCGTAGTGCCGCCGGGGGATGTAACCATTTCTCTCAGCTTTGAAGGACTCATGCCGGTGTCAAGCAATGCAGCAGTGCCGATTGCCGTATGGACAGCAAGAGTCAGTGCATCATCCTTATTAAGCCCTATTTTTATTCCGCTTTCAATCATTGCTTCAATGAAATATGCAATAAACGCCGGGCCGCTACCGGAAACCGCAGTCACCGCGTTCATGTATTTTTCCGGAAGAGTCAAAACTTCTCCAATCGACATAAAGATTTCCCTGACAACATCAATGTCCCTGTCGGAAAAACATTCGCACAGGGACATCACCGTCATCCCTTTTTGAACAAGCGCCGGCGTATTCGGCATGACACGGATCAATTTTCTTGTCTTCAGCTTTGATGACAGGTATGAAAGTGTAATCCCGGCAGCGATAGAGACAACGGTTTTTTCTTCCGTAACAAGATCATTGATTTCATTAAGCACAGTCTCCATATTTTGTGGCTTGACAGCAAGGATTATTATATTACACGAAGACGCAGCTTCTTTGTTGGACGAAGTTGTCTTTATCCCGTAAGATTGTTCAAGCAGTTTCCGTCGGTCTTCTCTCGGCTCAGACACGAGCAGACCTTGATATACGGGCGAGGTCACCTCGCCCCTACTCACTATTCCTTTTATTATGGCCTCTGCCATGTTGCCGCCACCTATAAATCCTATTTGCAAGCTGTTTTTCATAATCGGCCTGTCTTCTTGTAATGACTAAATATTATAATGAATGCCGAATGTCAAATGCCAAACAAGAAATCAATAACTTCTCTCCCCAAAAATCGCCGTGCCCACCCTTACCAGCGTAGCCCCTTCTTCAATGGCGACTTCAAAGTCATTCGACATGCCCATTGATAATTCATTTACAGTAAAACCTTTTTTGATTGCCTTGTCCGCAAGCTGCTTCAGTCTTCTGAAATATGGTCTTGCTTTCTCAGAGTCTTCAAAATAAGGAGGCATTGTCATAAGACCTTCCAGCTTAAGACAATTCATGCCTGCTATCTTTGTAAGCAGGTCCATCAGGTTATTTTCAGCAATCCCATGTTTCGCTGCCTCGTCGGCGAGCTTTACCTGCACCAGGACCCTCTGCTTTTTCCCTGTCTTCCGCGCATGCTTATCTATTTCTTCTGCTAATGCTATTGAATCAATCGAATGTATCAGATCAAAAAGATCAACAGCGGTCCTGGCCTTGTTTTTCTGGAGGTTCCCGATCAGATGCCATTCAACTTTTTTATCTTGAATCTTGACTCTGAACTCCTGACTCTTTTTTAGTGCTTCCTGTACCCTGTTCTCTCCAAAAATAACTGCCCCTGCCTGCATCGCTTTGATGACTTCCAGTACTTCAACTGTTTTGGATACTGCAACAAGTTTTATGTCAGCAGGATTTCTGCCGGATCTGATTGCAGCATTAATAATTTGTGCCTGTACTTTCCTGAGGGCTTCTGCTATACCCATCGCTCTAGAAGCTTAGCATTTTTGCTTCATCTTGGCAAGATTGTAAAACATTATATTTCACAAATTATTCATATTTTTTATGCTATTATCATTACTATGAACGGCAAAAAGATACTTGTAGTGGAAGATGAAAAGAAGATATCCGAAATAGTAAAGGCATATCTTGAAAAAGATGATTTCCGGGTAACTATTGCAGATACCGGGGAGAAAGCTTTATCCGTATTAAAGGAAGGTTTTGCCCTGATTATTCTGGACCTGATGCTTCCTGACATGGCAGGCGAAGACATATGCAGCGCCATCCGCAAAGACCTTGACGTGCCGATTATCATGCTGACTGCGAAAAGTGATGAGGACGACCGTGTCAAGGGATTGGGGATCGGCGCTGACGACTATGTTGTAAAACCATTCAGCCCGAGAGAACTTATTGCAAGAGTAAAAGCGCTCTTAAGAAGGGTCAGGGGACCAAAAAATGTTCTCAGCTTTAACAAGGACGATCTTGTTTTGGATTCTTTGCGTTTTGAAGCGAGAAAAAAAGGTTCTCCGGTGGTCCTTACACCTACGGAATTTAAACTTTTGCAATGCCTTGCTGAACACCCGGGACAGGTGTTCACAAGGCTCCAGCTGGTAAATGTTATTTTGGGCTATGATTTTGAAGGATATGACAGGACAATTGATGCACACGTCAAGAATATCCGTCACAAAATTGAAGACGAACAAAAAAAACCTGCCTATCTCAAAACGGTTTACGGTGTAGGTTATAAGTTTACCGGTTTGCCTGATGAGGACTAAACTTTTTCTTGCATTCATGTTTATCATCCTTCTGGCCGTGCTCTCAAATATAGTTTTCGAAAGACTGATCATCGAAGATTTTAACGATTTTATCAGTGGGACCGAGGAGGACCACATTTACTGGATCATGGCTACCGTTGAGGGCAGTTTCAAAAACGGTCAGTGGGACAGGCAAGTGCTCGGGGAGGCGCTGCACTGGAGCATGATGCTCGGGCTCGAAGCTTATGTAGAGGACATGTCAGGGGCAAGAATGCTGTCATCAACAGAGGTCCATGACGGAATGGACCCTAACATGATGGAAAGAATGCACTCTCTTCTGAAATTACCCTCAGGCATAGGAGAGTTTACGTGGTACCCATTGTATGTTAAGGGAGAAGAAATAGGCAGACTGTACATAAGGCCCCTCGAAAGGCTGGGTTTAATGCCTCTGAGAGAAGAAATATTCAAAAAGAGGGGCAGGGAATTTCTGCTTATATCTTTTTTGATAGCCGGAGGCGGGGCGCTGTTTTTGTCCGTTTTATTTACTATCTTTCTGTCAAATCCCATAAGGCGTTTAACAAGGTCGGCTGAAAAAATAGCTGAAGGAGATTTCTCTGTTCCCGGCCCGAGGGCGCATAAAAAATTAAAGGATGAGATTGACAGACTGACGGACAGTTTTAATTTCATGGCGGAAGCCCTTAGAAGAGAGGATTCATTAAGAAAACATCTCACCTCCAATATCGCGCATGAGCTGAGGACGCCCCTTACGGTCATAAAGGGGAACCTTGAAGCTGTTGAAGACGGGATTATATCCGATCCGAACATAGTAATAAAAAATATATCCTCGGAGATTGACAGGCTTATCTCGCTTGTAGAAGGGATAGAAGATATTACAAGGGCTGAGGCAAGTTTTTTCAGGAAGGGTAAGTTAGAAGAGGTCAATCTGAAAGAACTTATTGAAGGCATTGCTGAAGGTATGAAAAAAATTATCGAGGGCAAGGGTCTCTATCTTAAAATTGACGGTATAGCGATGTCGGTTGAAACTTATCCGGAGAAGATACATATCATCTTAAAAAATCTTTTGACAAATGCATGTAAATTTACTGATGCCGGAGGAATTACAATTGTCTGGGGGAAAAGACCTCTTGAGACAGGTGAGGGTTTTTATATATCTGTTGAGGATACGGGAAAGGGGATTGAAGAGAGTGATCTCTCAAAGATTTTTGACAGGTTTTATAAAGGTGAAAATTCAGGCGGTAAAGGCCTGGGGCTGGCTATTGTTAAGGAACTTGCTGAAGTCATCGGGGGGAAAGTTGAGGTCGAGAGCATTCTTAATAAAGGGACGAGGTTTACTATAAATTTTTACCCTAAATAATGCAGACATTGAAAAATAATTGGCATTCCTTAAAGAAATGCGAATGAAAGGATAATTATTAATTGACATTCGCTCGCTTTACATCGAGCTGGGCATTCGGTTTAACTCGATAGATTTATTATTGTATTATGCATATGGCTTCGAATAAAAGAATGCGTCCTGACCTTGATTGAAAATGCGTTTAAGGAATCGAAAAACAAATAATTTTCCAACATCCGCATTATTTTAAATGCATTTTTTTGGTTAAATAAGAGGCATTCCTGTATTCATATTTTCTTCATTTTATTCAGCTATCCTTAGACGAGGTGAGACGATGAAGTATGCGGCTGTTTTCGTAATAATATTGGCTTTATTGTTTGGGGTATTTTCCGAAGTCAATGCGTGGCGGAGGGGGAAACCTGTGACTCCCTATGGCGACTTTTGTCCCCGGTGCACTCAATATGGTTCGTGCAAGTCTATTATGAGTCATAATGATGCTAAAAAGGCCATGATAGATTACTATCAGGAAAAGGGACTTGGTGTTGAACTTGAGAACATAAATGGAAGGTTTATAAGGGCCAGGATCAAGGAAGCTGATAGAGTAATCGATGTTATTATTTTCGACCGGCGTACAGGGCGGGTGAGGTCGATATACTGATAAATTGAAATCAAATTTTTAATCTTTCCTGCAGTTATTCAACGTTACTACCTGAATTTGAGAATACGGTAGTGTAAAATTTTCTGTGTAAATTCTTGAGGTAAAAAAATAAAGGGTGTATTCTCCAATGTTCTGTGCAGGAACAAGAAAGGAGGACACACCCATGTCAGTAAAAGAACTGACGAAGTTAAAAGTAACAGATTTATGGAAGGAATACAACAGGCTTGGAGATTTTTGGGAAATACAGGAAGAGGCGGTCAAGGAATTCAGGAGGAGATTCATAGAGGGGGCACT
>JACQXG010000005.1 GCA_016208905.1 Nitrospirota bacterium | reverse complement strand
AGAGTTCTTTTTTACAGTAATAGCACCTGTCAGGCGGATTCTTAAAATAGTTTCTGTCGTTCAGTTCATTCGTTGAGATTATTCTGTGTCTTACATTTAAAGAACCTGCTATTTCTTTTGAAAAGGAGACTTCTTCCTGCGGCATGCTTTCGGACTGACCTGTAACGGCGAGGACTTCTTTGAGATCAGACATAGAGGCGGCTTTTAAAAGAAAAGAACTGTCAACACCGCCTGAGAAGGCAATGATGACGCGGTCCATTTGTTTCAGCCTGTTTTGAAGCGTATTGAATTTTTCTTCTAAAGTCATAATTAATTTAATTGAAGGTTTTGAGAACTCGTAATTACTCAGGTTGTTTAGACTGTAGTCTGTTAGGACTGCGCAAAGAACGAATCAATGACCCCCATACGTACAGACTATCCAATGGTCATTCCCCCCTATCTACCTAAACACCTACAGACTATCCATCTGAGTAGTTACTTATTTATTTACAGCGTTGCTACTTCGTAGTATTCCTGGTGAAAATTTTTATCGGCCTTAACAATAATTTTAAATCCATGTTCTCTTTCAATTGCCTCGATCCCCTCCCGCTCATCGTCATAAATAAGGTCTGCAACATGGGGATTTGCCGATATCATTATCTTGCAGTTTTTCTGAGTCAGGCCGATTCTTCTTAATTCCATGAAAATTTCATGACACACCGTTGTCGGTGATTTTATAAAGCCTTTACCATCACAATATTGGCAGGGCTCGCATAATATTCTCTCGAGGCTTTCTCTTACCCTTTTTCTTGTCATCTGGATAAGACCAAGTTCTGAGACCTCGAGAATTGTGCATTTGGCCCTGTCTTTACTCATCGCTTCCTGAAACACGGAAAACAGCTTTTTCCTGTTATCTTCTTTTTCCATATCTATGAAATCAATGATGATAATGCCTCCGAGGTTTCTAAGCCGTATCTGATAAGCAATTTCTTTTACAGCCTCAATGTTGGTCTTGAAAATTGTATCTTCAAGAGACGCCTTACCGACAAATTTACCGGTATTCACATCTATTGATATTAACGCCTCTGTCTGGTCTATAACAATATATCCCCCTGACTTCAGCCACACGCGTTTTCCTAATGCCTTGGGTATTTCGAGTTCGATCCCGTAGGCATCAAATATGGGCTCTGTTCCTTCATAAAGCTGGATCTTCGATATTAGTTTTGGAAAATAGGTATTGACGAAATCGATGACTTTCTGGTATTTCTCTTTGGAATCTATGATAAGTTTATCGATTTCATGGCCGAGAAGGTCTCTTACGCTTCTTAAAGCAAGGTCAAGGTCACTGAACAAAACATTAGGTGAACGGACCTTTTCTTTTTTCATCTGGATGTTGTTCCACAGCAGCATGAGATACGCAATGTCTTTCCTGATTTCATCTTCTGTGCATCCCTCACTTGCCGTCCTGATTATAAAACCAAAATTCGGGGGCTTAACTTCGCTGATAATATTCTTCAGCCTTGTTCTCTCATCCTCCTCCAGTATCTTTCTGGATACCCCGATATGCTCAACTCCCGGCATTAATACAAGATATCTGCCGGGAAGTGTTATATAGGATGTGACCCTTGCCCCCTTGTTTCCTATTGAATCTTTAGATACCTGGACAACGACCTCTTCTCCTTCCTGCAGCATCTCCTCAATCGGCTGGTTAATAGAAACAGTTTCTTCAAGGTCCTCGCCAAATATTGAGTAATCGAAACCTGAAAGTACATCGGCGGCATGGAGAAAAGCCGCCTTTTCAAAGCCGATATCAACAAATGCCGACTGCATGCCCGGCAGAATTTTAACAACCTTGCCTTTGTAAACATTGCCGACCAGGCTGGCGTCTTTCTTCCGCTCAAGATACAACTCGGACAACTGGGAATTAGCGTCAATAAGCGCTACACGCGTTTGCTCGGGAGTTACGTTAATTAAAATTATTCCGGCCATAATATATCCTCTAACGGGGTTTACGGGCAAATCTGCTTAACTTTATTATAACCATAAAAACCAATTCTTTTAATCCGGGCAGATTGTACCTCTTCAACAGTCTTCTGAAGCATTTCCTTTAATATCTCGAACAATCTTACCTTTGCACTCTCTGTATCAATAAGGACAAGATTCATCCTGTCATCGTGAATCTCAGCTTTTTCAACCATAGGGCGAATATCCACTGTTTTACTGTCTCTTGATACCGGCCAGTTATCACGGCTTAAAAAGGAATTTATGTGCTCACTGTCTGATTTATCAATAACGATTTCATATTCGTAACCTGAAATACGATCATTTAAGGACTTTGCATTAACTGGAATAGGATCTGCATTATGCGCCTTGAGCCCTTCCGGCAATTTGGAATTAAGACTATTTAAGAAGTCCGGGGTATTTATAAAACTGGAGATTTCGACATCAAAATACTCGTTTAATCCTTCTATCCCGGCTGCAAGGGCCGGCCCAAAGGAGATCTTTGGATGGGGGTGGAAGCCGGAGGAGTAAGCCACCGGGATAGCTGACCTTCTAATGGCCCTATATATGGTTGTCATAAGTTCCTGATGAGAAAGGCAGCTTAACATTCCTGTCTTGGAAAATTTTACTCTGTATTTTGTTTGTGTTGGGATAGGAGAGTTTCTGGTTTCGGGTCGAGCGTTCTTTAGTTCATGTTCCGTGTTCTGTTGTCTGTGTTCTATGCTCTGTGTTCTGTCATTACAAACAAGCCCGCATCCGTGACAGATTTTGCTGCAATCTGAAGTGATATCCTCCTGTAATGCCTTTTCATATTCTGATGTCAGGAATTTTTTTGTTATCCCGGTATCGATAAAGTCCCACGGCAATTCCTTATCAAGTTCAAATGACCGCGAGGCATATTCGTTAAGATTAATCCCTGTTTTTTCTGCTGCCAGCTCCCATTTTTCAAAATTAAAATGCTCGGACCACCCGTCAAAACGGCATCCGAGTTTCCATGCTGTCTCCAGCAGCAAGGCGCTGTCTTTATCTGCTCGCGCAAATACAGCTTCAAGGATACTGTTTTCAACATGCTGCCCTTTAAAGTTTATATTCCTCTTTCTGAAGGCCCTTTTGATGTAATCCTGTTTTTTACGCAGTTCCTCATACGAATCCTGGCCCAACCACTGGAACGGAGTATGCGCCTTGGGGACAAAGGCTGAAATGCCTACATTGATGTTCACTCGCTTGCGTGTTATTTCCCTGCCTCTTTTTGAGGCCCTGACTGCCATATCAATCAAACCGTCAATATCTGCCATTGTCTCTGTAGGAAGACCGATCATAAAGTAAAGCTTGATAGTATTCCACCCTTCAGTAAAAAGCTTTTTTAGCGTTTCATCGTATTCCTCATCCGTAAAGTCTTTGTTTATTACATCGCGGAGTCTTTTAGTGCCTGCCTCAGGAGCAATTGTAAATCCTGTCTTTCTAACGCTCTTTATTTCTTTCAGCAGCTCGCTGTTAATTGCCCCGACCCTTAAAGAAGGAAGTGAGACCGACGTATGGGAGAGGGAGCACTGTCTGTTGAAGTTCCTTATCAAAGGCAATAAGCTGCTGTAATCTCCGGTGCTGAGAGAGGTGAAAGAAATCTCTTCATAGCCTGTATTCAAAATGGATTTTTGCGCCAGAGAAAGGACATTCTCAAGGGACCTTTCCCTTAACGGCCGGTAAATCATTCCGGCCTGGCAGAAACGGCATCCATGTGTACAGCCCCTTGATATCTCTATCGCCACCCGGTCATGGACGATTTTAGTGTAAGGTAACAACGGTGCATCGGGAAAAAAGGCCTTATCGAGGTCCCCCACAATTCTTCTTTTGACTTTTTGTTTGAAGGCGTCATGTACTGAAGGAACATAAACCCCTTCTAATTTTGCAAGGTTGTTTAATAGTCTTTCTTTGCTTCTGACTTCTGACTTCTGACTTCTGACTTCCTCTATGATCTCTTTTATAACTTCCTCTCCGTCGCCGATGACAAATGCATCAATAAAAGGCGCCAGAGGCAAGGGATTGACAGTGCAGGGTCCTCCTGCAATCACAAGGGGATAGTCATCTCCTCTCTCTTCAGCCCTGATCGGTATCCCGCCTAACTCCAGCATGTTTAATACATTTGAATAAGAGAGTTCATACTGGAGGGTAAAACCGATTACATCGAAGTCCCGTAATGGCCTTTGATTATCAATTGATGTTAAAGGGAGATTGTTACCCCTCAGCCAGGACTCAAGGTCCAGCCAGGGGGCATAAACTCTTTCAGCAGAGGCAAAGGGGATGTTGTTTATTATTGAATAGAGAATTTTCAGGCCCATATGAGACATCCCGATCTCATAGGTGTCGGGGAAACATAAGGCAACTTTAACTTCTCCGTCTTTGCGGATTATGTTTATTTCATTGCCGATATATCTGCTTGGTTTATTGAAAATTGCATAGTTCATAAGCAATGCTCATTATCTCACAGGGTATTATTGAAATGCAATTCAGGAATGGAGTTTCTATATCTATTTGCCGGATTTCTGCTTTTTGGGCTTAAACCTTACGCAGGGCATGCCTGATGCTTCATACACTGCGATAGAGGGAATTTTTGAGGACTTGAAATCCATGGCCTTGCAGCCTCTGGGAAACTTCTCATCCCATGTAATAAAAAAGTGTATGCAGTTAAAACAATGGATTTTATTAATTGTCATATGAATAAATTGTACGTGTCACACTTTTTGCCGCTCATTCATGTGCCATGGCACATGAAATTCATTCCTGAATATTCCAGATTGTTCTTTATATATTATTCTAACTATATAATTTTAAATAATATTAATCAATAAATTCAGGATTTAATTCTCTCTAATAATTCTGGCATCTTTCTTGATAGTAATATCTGTAGAAATCATAGAATACAAAATAAAATTAAACAAATTTAACTTTTAAAGTCAAAGTGAGGAGGCAAGTAAAATGACGGTAATGCAACGGACAATGAAAAACAGTTTAGAATACTCAGGACTCGTAACTGATCAGGTTAATATCTTCCAGGCAAGCAAATTACTCAAAAAAATAGCATATTTCACAAAGATAACGCTGCTTACATTAGCGTCTATGTCTTTGTCATTCTACCTTGTGTTTATTCGATAATATTAATTCGAAGAAATTAGACATAATATTTTTATTGGCCTGGTCATTCCAGGCCTTTTTTTATCCTCACTCAATCATTAATCAATTAATTTATAACCAGCTCCGGCGTCTTCGATATTGTGATGCGTAATGGTTTTTTTCTAACTGATCACGCATTATGGATTACATTACATTTTTATTCCTTAATTCATTACTCCGTGAGCGAGGGTTATCACATGGATGTCTCCGGCCCCGGCTTTTTTCAGGACGTTAGAACATTCGCGTACGGTTGCGCCTGTCGTTGATACATCATCTATGAGAAGTATGCTCTTCCCTTCAATCAGTTCCCTGCTTTTTATAGCAAATGCATTGTTCATGTTTTTTCGTCTCTCGCCTGAGCTCAGTCCTACCTGCGGCTTTGTGTCTCTGATTTTGATAAGAGAGTCAAGCGCTAATGTTAATCCGGCGCTGTTTGCAATATATTTTGCAATAAGCGCCGACTGGTTATACTCCCTCTGCCTGAGGCGGTTATTATAAAGCGGGACCGGCAAAATGATGTCAGCCAGGGGCATCTTAATACGAAGCATTATGTCAGACAGGGGTTTTGAAAGTCTTTTGACGTTGTGATATTTCAGAAGATTTATTGCCTTTCTCAGGGCTCCATCATACAGCCCGTAACTCCCGGCAGATTCAAAGGCAGGTCCGTCCTGAAGACAATCTCCGCATATAGTGGATGCATCGGAGATGAGAGGCCTGCCGCACTTCCGGCATTTAGGGCCCGTATACGGCTTTATTGATTGCCAGCACTCAGTGCAAACCGGGGCTGTTTTATGATCTGATGCCGGCCTCTGACAAATGGGGCAGGTTTCTGGAAATAAGATGTTCAGGAATTTGTTAAGCACCGTTTTTAAGCACCGAATTTTTTAAGCCTTCCTGCATGGGCAAGCGCCACAGGCATGATATTCAGCGCAGGGAATATACCGAGTTCTCCTTTGACGAATTCCCTTTCGGAAAAGGCACTGCTTATTCCTCCGAGAACATAAGGAGACTTTATGAGCACGGGCACAGGATGCCAGCTGTGCCCTTTCATTACAGCGGGTG
Organism: Nitrospirota bacterium; assembly: GCA_016208905.1. GTDB lineage: Bacteria > Nitrospirota > Thermodesulfovibrionia > UBA6902 > UBA6902 > UBA6902. The sequence goes on along the minus strand of JACQXG010000005.1, from coordinate 41,487 downwards.
TTGAATGATCTCCGGTTATAACAAGGACATCAGGCTTGAGTTCAAGTACCTTAGGCAGGAGTTTGTCAAATTCTGATATCCGCGCAGCCTTGCCCTCAAAATTGCCGTCCTCGCCGTATGAATCGACCTTCTTGACGTGCAAAAAGAAGAAGTCATATTCATTGTATTTCTGTTTTAAAAAATTGATCTCATCTTCAACGCTCCCCTCAAGCGCGGGGGTCTCCATACCGACAAGCTTGGCGAGTCCCCTGTACATGGGATATGTGGCGATGGCAAGGGCATTTAATCCGAAGGCCTCATCGAAATTCGGGTTTGAGGATCAGTATCATTTATCATGGCCGCGTCAGACTGGAGATTGTCCGGGAACCTCATCAGGACAGCGAACCTGTGCTCCATTCCGGGAGCGAATGTTATCTCAACGTCATCAATCTTTCCAATCTCCTTCTGCAATCATTGTGTCAGCGTTTTGTTTTTTTTTGTAGGTATCCTTTGCGCCCTTCTGTCCCTGATAAGGCCGTCTTTGATTGTAGCGTAATTACACCTGACTGCCACATCGGTTTTTCTGACTTCCATCCCAAGCCCGAGTGCCTCCAGGATTCCTCTTCCAATCTGACACTCTAAAGGATCGTATCCGAATATTCCGAGATGTCCGGGGCCGCTTCCGGGTGTGATCCCGTGAGCAACGGGTATGTGTAATCCGCAGGCGGCTCCTCTGGCTAATGCATCAAGATTAGGAGTGCTTGCGGCTTCAAGCTCGGTCCTGCCATTGACCGGAAGTCCCCCGACCCCGTCGAGGACTATCATCACAATCTTGGTATCGTTTTTTTGTATAAGCGGTTTTATTATTGTCTGCATGTTAAGCATATTCTTAGCCTCCTTACAGGTTCAAATTGTAATTGCTGCGCTGGTTTGATGTTGGTAAATTATAGCAGATTGGGATTTGGATTTTGTGTTTTTGTGGTGGACAGCGCTTGTATGCTATTATTGAGGCGGTATCAATGATTATTATCCACAAAATAGACGATTTCCTTTTCAATCTTTTCCCAAAGACAAAGCAGACAGGGAAGAGCAGCGAAATATTGAAAGAAGAGTTGACCGGCTATTACACATTCGGCCCGTACAAACCAAAAGTAGAGATCGATAATGAGTATGTCAGGATTGAAGTAGACACATCGGCCATTATCAGCCAGAAGCCGGCCTTTGATACAGCGATTAAATACTGTGAATCGGGAAACTATAAGAAGGCGAAGCCTGTACTTGAAAAACTCGTAAAGAACAATCCTACGGTCTCTGAATATCACAGGGTTCTGGGGCAGATATATTCTGATGAAGGGAATCAGGATAAAGCTGTTAACTGTTTGATAGATGCATTAAGATGGGACCCGAAAAACACCCATGCGCTGACGATGATGGGTAATATACTTGCAAAATTCAAAAACGATATTGCAACCGCCATGACCTATTATGAACAGGCGTTAAAAGTAAGGCCGGATGACCACATAGCCATGAACAATATCGGCGCAAATCTGATGCAGTTAGGAAAAGTCATCGAAGCTGAACGCTACTTTGAAAAGGCTTACTCCATCAACAGCAACTACCCGAATACGATTTATGCAATGGGTATGACAAAAGATATTAAAGGTGAATATCCGTCCGCGTTTGAATTCGCGATTAAGAGCTTGAAGAAAAGTAAAACAAACGATCCCATCTATAGAAATGCTTTCAGCCTCGCCACCGAAGTAAGCCGCAAAATCATAGACAGACAGACAGACAGACAGACAGACAGACAGACAGACAGACAGTGCTCCTGCCCTATTAGATAATTATTCACAGAAGCTCGCGGTTGAATCAGGGAAGACAATCAATATCATCCCGGACGAATCCATTCCTACACCGGCAAAGCTTGAAATAGCAGAAAACTACAATCGAGAAAAGCATATTGTCAGATTTAAAAAAGATTCTCCTACCATTTCGCATTTGATAATGCATGAGCTAGTGCACCTTGACATCGCGGTCCAGTGCCGTAAGAAGAATGCAAATTATCTGTTTGTATCCACAAAAGAGCAGAAAGAACGGTTTATAAGAGACAACGAATCAATCATTCAACAGCTTAACAGGGACGGGTTTGATGATAACTCAATTTCCGGTTTTATCAATTCACTTTTCAATGGAATGAACAGTCAAATCTATAACAACCCTGTAGACCTTTTTATTGAAGAGTTTCTCTTCAAGACATATCCGGAACTGCGACCGTGTCAGTTTATTTCTCTCTACTCGCTGCTTCAGGACTACATTAAAGCAGCAACAAGCAAAAAGATCATTGAATACACCCCAGCAATTGTCAGGAACGCCAATATCATTTTGAGCCTTGTCCACAGTTTTCAGTTCAAAGACCTGTATGGATATGAGACAAGCAATCTCTTTAACGCCACGCACCAGCAGATGAGAACCGCGAAGGGGTTTTATGATGAATACCGGAAATATCTAAAGAATGATATGGCGCTTGAAGCCCATCAACTGATTCAGAAATGGGCCAAAGATCTCAAGATTGAAAACTACTTCACAATAATTGATGAGAATGAATACAGACGCAGTAAACCTGACACGTATTCCTTTATTGAAGAGTTTCACAACATCCCCACTTTGGCGGCTCCGCCCGGCCTACTGTCGGAAAAGGGGGGTAAGGGGGGATTTTCAGATTTTCAAAGCGAACCCGCCGGTCAAATGGCTAGATTGCGATGTTGGGAAGGCAGGGAATTGATCCTGCAAAAACCGAAAAGAAATATCATCTCGAAAGCGTCCCCGGAAAAGAATTCACAGGACTTCAGTTGCTTGCCTATATGTTTTCAGCATTTCAGGTTATCGATCCGTTTCTGGATACGGGGATGGATTATAAGAAGGAATATGAAGCGGCGAAGGGGATGTTTGAGAAAATGGAGGGGAAGTAAGCTATGCCTACTTTGCAATTTAAAGGAAAGAATATAATCTGGAACCATCACCTGTCCGTTCCTTATCATACGATAGAGGAAGTTTCAAAGCTGCACTTTCAGCCTGAGAAGTCAAATGGCAATCTGATTATCGAAGGCGACAACCTGCTGGCATTGAAAGCCCTCCTGCCGATGTACGCCGGCAAAGTCAAAGTCGTCTGCATTGACCCGCCGTATAATACCGGCAATGAAGGATGGGTTTACAACGACAATGCTAACAGTCCCCTGATTAAAGAATGGCTCGGCAAAGAAGTAGGTAAAGACGATCTTACACGTCATGATAAATGGCTATGCATGATGACACCGAGATTGAAATTGTTGAGGGAATTGCTGGCTGATGATGGAGTGATCTTTATTAATATCGATGAAAACGAACAATATCATTTACGATTGATAATGGATGAAATCTTTCATGATTCCAATCATATAGCAACTTTTGTTTGGTCAGGAAGAAGCGGAAAAGGTGGAACAACAAAACAAGTTGAGCTAAACCACGAATATATAGAATGCTATTCCAAAGACGCAAATAAAGTAAAAATGAAACCCGTCATCAACATTCAAGGAGAAGGTAATTACAAAGACAATAAAAGCACCTATAAAAGAGAGCAGTTGCGCCAGTGGGGCCAAGGTGATAGGAGGGAAGATAGACCAAGTATGTATTTTCCGATACAGCTCCCTAATGGAGAAGAAATTTACCCAAAAAGATCGGACGGATCTGATGGTAGATGGCGATTTGGAGAATCAACAGTAAAAAAATTATATGAAGATGATAACTTGGATTTTGTTAGAGATGAAGATGGCAACTTAACAGTTTATCGTAAAATACGTGAGGGTCGTGAAAGCATTGTAGCTACAGATAGTTTACTGCTAGACAAAGGCACGGCGTCAAGCGGAACTATAGAATTAAAAAAATTATTCGGAGAGAAAGTATTCGATAATGTAAAACCAACTGCTCTAATCAACCACATGATTGATTTAGTTGCATACGATGATAAGGACTCTTTCATCCTCGACTCCTTCTCCGGCTCCGGTACGACAGGCCACTCAGTTATGGACTTAAACAAGCAAGACGGCGGCAATCGCAAGTTCATACTAGTACAGATGACCGAGGCAAACGAGAAAGAGCCGGATAAGAATATCTGCAAGGATATTACACGTGAGAGAATCAAGCGGGCGATTGAGAAGTATGGCTATGAAAGCGGGTTTCAGTATTTGCGTGTAGGACAGCCGTTGGATGCGGAGACTTTGCTGAAAGGCAAGCTGCCTGATTACAAGTCATTTGCAAAGTATGTTTATTACCTCTGCACAGGAGAAAATTTAAAAATCTCCCCTGACCCCTCTTTGCCAAAGAGGGGGAAGAAAAGTCCCCCTTTGAAAAAGGGGGATGCAGGGGGATTTTCAGATAAAAACATCAGCGCTGAAAGTCAGATTAACGAGAAGAAGTTCTTTGTCGGTACATTTGGTAAACATGCAATCTATCTGATTTACAAACAGAACTTCGAGGAGTTGACCAGAATGGCGCTCAATCTTGAGATGGCGGAGAAAATCATTGCAGGCCAGCCGGATAAAAAGCGCATTGTTTACGCCCCTGCATGTTTTCTGGATGAAGAGTACATGGAGGCAAACCAGATCGAGTTTGTGAGCATACCCTATAACCTGTTTCAGAAGAAGACTGGTTAAAAGATATGTTCCTGAAAAACTACCAGATAAAGGTTGTTGGTGAGTTAAAAAGATTCTTCCAGACAGCTCAGGAAACCAGAGATGCCATTGAAACCGCCAAAAATTCCTTGCCTGAAAATTTGCGGCATTCCCTGAACTGGGTCCAAAGCGCATTCGGCAATTTACATAAACCATACAGTGACAGTTGCGTTAATGGCTTCGGTAACTACTATCCGAGAGTCTGCATTAAAGTCCCGACAGGCGGCGGCAAGACGCTGCTTGCGGTAGAAGCTATCAGGGAGTACAAAAATCTTTTTCACCAGAAGCGCACAGGGTTGGTAGTCTGGATCGTGCCGAGTGAAACCATTTATTCGCAAACTGTTCGGAAATTAAGAGACAAGAGCAATTATCTCAGGCAACTGCTTGACCAGTGCAGCGGTGGCAATACCCTTATCTTTGAGAAGGGACAGAGACTCACAACACAGGACATTGAAGAGAATCTTGTTGTCCTGTTTGTGATGATTCAATCCATCAGCCGCAAGAATGCAAAAGAGGCCTTAAAGGTATTTCAGGACAGCGGAGGATATGAAAGCTTCTTCCCTCCGGATTCACGCTATGACCTGCATAAACAGATTATGGAGCAAGTGCCGAATCTGGATGTCATTTCAGATGCAAGCTCAGCCTTCCCGCAAATCCGCACAAGTATGGGGAATGCAATCCGCATGTCAAAGCCTTTCTTCATCATTGACGAAATACACAAGGTATTTTCAGATCAGGCAAAAAACACTATTGACAACCTCAATCCCGAAATGGTGCTCGGACTTTCAGCTACGCCGAAAGAAGGCATGAACATTCTTGTCAGTGTTACAGGCCTGGAATTGAAAGACGAAGATATGATTAAACTCGATATGCACATCTTCCCGCCGTCAGGCAGTGACTGGAAGGCGATGATAAGAGAGATAAAATCCCACAGGGAAAGGCTTGAGAAAAAGGCAAAGAACCTGAAGCAGGATAAAGGCATTTATATCCGTCCGATGGCTTTGATACAGGTGGAAGCCACCGGCAACGACCAGCGGGGCAAGGGCAGGGTCCACAGCCTTGATGCAAAAGACCATCTGATTGAACTTGGCATCAATCCTGATGAGGTAGCAATCAAGACGAGCGCACAGAATGACATTGAAGACGTTGACCTTTTTTCCGGCGATTGCTCTGTCCGCTACATCATTACAAAAGAAGCACTGAGAGAAGGGTGGGACTGCTCATTTGCCTACATACTTGGGATCATTCCGAATGTAGGCTCCAATACCGGCGTGACACAATTGGTCGGACGAATATTGAGACAGCCCAATGCTAAGAAGACGGGCATTGCTGAGTTGGACGAAAGCTATATATTTTATGTAAGAGGCAATACCGGCGAGATGCTTGACAGGGTTTCGGCAGGCTTCAAGAATGAAGGGCTTGAAGACCTTGTGGGTAAGGTCAGGCTGAGCGAGGACAAGGGCAATAAGCCCAAGAAAGTCCGGATCAAGAAAGAGTTTGCCGATAAATATGCCAATACATTTTATCTGCCTGTGTGGGTGATGGTGAAAAACGGCAAAGAGAAAAGACGCTTTAATTATGCACTTGACATAAAATCGCAGGTCAATTTTATAAACCTTGAGTTATCGGAAGAATTCCTGGAGAAGCTTATAAGCTCCCTGAGTGATGAGAACAGGGAAAGGAAATCAATTGCCGTGACATTGGATGATAAGAGCAAGTTTACACATAAGACTGAAATCACTGCTGATGACTCAGAGTCAGTTGTCAATCCGGGCTATGTAACAAGGCGTTTTGCCGAGATCGTTGAAAATCCTTTTCTGGCGAGGAAACTCACTGACGGCTACCTGCAGACAGTTGAAGATAAAGTCGGCAAAGAAAAACTGCAAAGGCATTTCAGCTTCATAGTCTCTATGCTTGTTGACTATCTGCGCGATGAAAGAAAAAGGCAGGAAGAACAAATCTTTCTCGATTATCTGAATAACAGCAAACTGATGCTGACTGTTACAGACGATGAAAAACTTGGTTATAAAATCCCTGAAGACGATGTCATAACAGTTTCAAGACAACCGAATACTTATGGTAATTACCTGTTTGACGATGTGGAAGTCGAAACGATGAATACCCTTGAGCAAAAAGTAGGGCAGATTCTGGACGATCAGGAAAGGATATTGTGGTGGTTCAGAAATAAGGCAAGCAAGAACTGGTATGCAATTCAGGGCTGGAAAGAGTACAAGATAAGACCGGACTTTGTAGCGGCAAAGAAGAAAGGCAAGGATGAATTCGAACTCCTGTACATAATCGAAAGCAAATTATATGAATCTCCCCGGCATCCGGCAAAAACTCCGCAACTTCGCGGAAGCCAGAAACTGGGACCAATTTCACAGCCCCAAGAACATCTCGATGGATATCATCAAGGATGCCATCGAAGCGGAATTAAAGCGGCTTGAACTGGGCCTTCAAAAGACAGATAAGCAGATCGCAAGATTTGAGGATGAATACAAGATGTCCTCTGAAACGTTGCTGATTCAAAATTAAGCACTGATTTCAGGACCGAAAAGATCGGCATCATAGAAGGCGCTGTTACTTTCCTCAGTTCTTTACTTAATCAGCCTCTCAAGCAAAGCCTTCTGTGTATGGAGCCTGTTTTCAGCCTGGTCGATTACAACGCTCTGCGGCGAGTCTATGACCTCGTTGGTGATCTCTTCCCCCCTGTGAGCGGGCAGGCAGTGCATTACAATTGCATCGGGTTTTGCAAGTGACAGCAGATGAGAATTTATCTGATATTCCTTAAAGGTCTTCTTCCTTCGCTCAACTTCTCTCTCCTGTCCCATGCTTATCCATGTGTCCGTGTAAAGCACATCAGCTCCCTTTGCGGCCTCCTGCGGATTGGTTATGACTTTCACCTTAGAGCCTTCAGACAGGGCCTTTTCATATATTTTTCTATCGGGTTCATATCCCTGGGGGCAAGCGACGACCAGGTCTATCCCGGTCAATTGAGCGGCCTCTATTAATGAGTTGGCAACATTATTGCCGTCACCGATATAAGCCATCCGTATGTCTTTGAGCTGTCCTTTTTTCTCCTTTACCGTCAACATATCGGCCAGGGCCTGACAGGGATGGTGCACGTCCGTGAGGCCGTTTATTACAGGTATGTCCGCGTTCCCGGCGAGCTTTTCAATAGTGCTGTGCGCATAAGTCCTGATTACAATTCCGTGGAGGTATCTTGCAAGTACCCTGGCGGTATCTTCAATCGTTTCTCCCCTGCCGAGCTGCATGTCCTTTGTATTGATGTATATGGCCTGCGCCCCGAGCTGATAAATTCCGGTCTGGAAAGATATCCGCGTCCTCGTTGAAGTTTTGTCAAACAGAAGGCCTATACTTTTTCCTATGAGAGGACAGGCTGAGCTGTCCCTGCCTGATTTTAATTCAGCGGCCCTCTCAAGAAGGGCCGTCAATTCTTCTGACGATAAGTCCATTAATGTGAGAAAATCTTTTTTCATGTATTTTAATCCAGCTTGCCGGTATTTGGTTTGTTATGGCTACTTTTCAAAAATGTCCTCAAGAACATCTATAAGATCGTCAATTTCCTTTTCAACTACAATGAGAGGAGGCGTAAACCGCAGCACGTTACCGCTTGTACAGTTTATAAGTATCCCCCGCTTGGCACAGGCCTCAACAATCGGACTGCCGGCCTGAGTTAATTCCATACCGATTAAAAGCCCCAAACCCCTCGTCTCGATTATAGTGGACGGGTAGTCTTTTTTCAGTTTTTCTAGCCTGGTGATAAAATACTCCCCCATCCGGCGGCAGCTGTCCAGTATGAACCCATCTTCCAGCAGAGTCTCTATCGTTGCTTCCGCCGCTGCGCACGCGAGAGGATTTCCGCCAAAGGTTGAAGCATGCGTCCCGTGCTGAAATGAAGCAGCCACCGAATCCTTTGCAAGTACTGCGCCTATAGCGACTCCTCCTCCAAGCCCTTTTGCAAGAGTAATTATATCAGGTTTAATATTGAAATGTTCGTACGCAAAAAACTTTCCGGTCCTTCCCATACCTGTCTGGATTTCATCAAGGATAAGGAGCAGCTTATGTTCATCACATATTTTACGGACTTGATCAAAATAATCATTGGAAGGCATCCTTACGCCCCCTTCTCCCTGAATCGGTTCAAGCAGTACAGCGCATGTATTGTCCGTAACAGCCTTTCTGAGAGCTTCAATATCATTAAACGGGACATGCCTGAAACCGGGAAGCAACGGCTCAAATCCCTTTTGAATCTTTTCCTGTCCCGTAGCGCTTAAAGCCCCCATGGTCCTTCCGTGAAAAGAGCCGTACGCTGTAATAATTTCAAATTTATTGTGTGGAGAATGGTCCTTTGCATATTTTCGCGCGAGCTTGATGGCGCCTTCAATTGCCTCTGTCCCTGAATTACAGAAAAAAACCTTGTCGGCAAAGGAAAGCTCTACTAATAAACGGGCCAGCTTGATCTGCGGCTCAATGTGGTATAAGTTTGAGACGTGGATAAGCCTCTGCGCCTGTTTTTGCACTGCGATAACAACCTTGGGATGACAGTGTCCCAGGCAGTTTACCGCTATGCCTCCGACAAAATCGAGATATTCTTTTCCATCGGAACTCCAAACCTTCATTCCCCTCCCTTTCCTCAGGACAATTGGGAACCGGTTATAAGTATTCATCAAATATTTTTTTGACTCATCAAGATATTTTGTGTCCATAGATTAGAAATATAACATAAACAGTACAGGTTGCAAAAGGTATTTATAAAGATAACGGACAACCGGAGCACAAACAGGGATTAACTTTCTTCTGGAGATATGGCCCTTAAGAATGATATATTACACATACAAAATATTCATGGAGGCGAATTATGGCGGAGATTACATTGAAAATTGAAGGCATGAGTTGTCAGCATTGCGTCATGCATGTAAAGAAAGCAGTGGACGGCGTTAGTGGCGTAAGTTCTTCGGACGTTGCTATCGGATCAGCGAAAGTAGTTTACGATGACTCAAAAACAAACAAGGACAGAATTGTCCGCGCCATACAGGTTGCAGGTTATGAAGTTATACAATAAGATATGCCCAAATAATGCAGACATTGAAAAAAAATTAATTAACTCGATGAATATAATAGAAATTATGCATGAAGCTTTGAATTAAAGTGTGTACACACCGATTAATGAAAATTGCGTCTAATGTATCGGCAATTAATTTATTTTCCAACATCTGCATTATTTAAAATGCATTATCCGGGTCAAATGATGAAGGCGGCATATAAAAAGGAGATCATTAAATGAGCATTGAATATTCAGTAAGTCCTGATGGTGAGAAGTTTCGATTGCCCTCAAAAGAAGATTACAAAAAAGAATTTGATAAGCTTAAAAAAGAGATAGCCAAACAGAAAAAAACGGGCCGCGAGATCGTGGTTGTCATGGGAGTGGGATTTGTGGGGGCCGCCATGGCAGCGGTTGTCGCGGATGCTGTTGACAAAAAGGGCGACCCGAACAAATTTGTAATCGGCATGCAGAGGCCCAGCGCGAGAAGTTACTGGAAAATCCCCATACTTAACAGAGGGGTTTCCCCTGTCATCTCTGAAGACAAAGAACTCGCCGCGATGATAAAAAGGTGTGTGCTTGAGAAAAAAAATCTCATCGCGACATTTACTTATGATGTCCTGTCGCTTGCCGATGTTGTTGTTGTAGATATTCAATGCGATTATCATAAGAACGCTCTCGGCAACGTCCGTGACGGACATGCTGAGATCAGCCCCCTTGAACAGTCTCTTGCGATAATGGCTGAATACATTTCTCCAAACGCCCTTGTCCTTATAGAAACTACCGTTGCCCCTGGAACTACTGAACAAATTGCGTATCCTATCATGAAAAAAATCTTTGAGAAGCGGGGAATAAAATCAGACCCGCTGCTCGCCCACAGTTTTGAAAGGGTAATGCCCGGGAAAGATTATGTGGCAAGCATCAGGGATTTCTGGCGTGTATGCAGCGGGATAAACAAGAAGGCGCGGGAGAGGGTCGTTAAGTTCCTCAATGATATATTGAATACAAAAGATTACCCTCTCACGGTCCTTGATAAGCCGATCGAGTCGGAAACCGCGAAGATCGTTGAAAACAGTTACCGCGCGACTATCCTCGCCTTTCTTGATGAATGGAGCCTCTTTGCGGAACGCAATGGTGTGGACCTGATGAAGGTCATCAAGGCGATTAAGGTGCGTCCCACACACAGCAACATTATGTTTCCCGGCCCGGGCATCGGCGGATACTGCCTGCCGAAAGACGGGGGTCTGGGTGTATGGGCCTATAAACATATACACGGTTTTGAAGATGATATCTTCAAGATCACACCGCTTGCCATTAATATTAATGATACGCGTTCACTGCATGTCGGACAGCTTACCAGGGACGCCCTGAGGAACATGAGCAGGCCCATAGCAGCAGCGGAAATACTCCTCCTCGGCGCTTCATACAGGGAAGATGTAGGTGATACGCGGTACAGCGGTTCTGAATTGATTGTCAGAAAACTTACGGAAATGGGCGCTGAATTACGGGCGCATGATCCCTACCTGGCGCACTGGTGGGAGTTCGAGCAGCAGGACACATATCCGGGCGCAGGACATAGTCTGCAAAGGTTCTTTCGCAACCAGGGGAAGCTGTCCAACCTGAATATGGAGACTGATCTGAAAAAGGCATTCAAGGGCGCTGATGCCGTTATCTTTGCCGTCCGTCATCAGCAATACATGGACCTCGATCCGGACAAGGTGGTTAATATGGTCGGTAACTCGTGCGCGATCATAGACTGTTTCGGAATACTTGATGACGAAAAGATCCGCAGGTACTTTGAACTCGGCTGCGAAGTTAAGGGATTAGGCAGGGGCCACATCAGCCGCATAAAAGATGAAGTGAGAAGACAGAAGATGAAAGGGAAATGAAAATATAAAAACCGCAGGGGCGGGGTCATCCCGCCCTTTTCTTCATCCATTTATAAGACCTGGTCCCATGCACTGTCTCTGCCGGTTTATCTCCCAGAAGTCCCATAAGTATTTTTAACGGCAGATACCTGAAATTATTCAGGCGGGCAAACACTACGTCCCTTATCTTGCCTGCATATTCAAGTTCCGTGAATATATGTTCCTTCAGTAATTTTATATAAGCATTTGCCAGCGTATCATGGAATTTCTCAATGCTGTTGCTGTCATTCATAACTTCAATAACCGCTTGCGAAGCCAGTTCAGCGCTTCTCTGCGCGTAATAAATACCTTCCCCAAACAGAGGGTCTGCAAAACCTGCGGCGTCTCCGACGAGCATAACATTTCTGAATATGGGAGAAGGGAGGTAGCTGCCATATGGCAGGGCGTAGCTGTTTACCTTTTCTTCCAGCGCATACTGGAAACCCATCTCCGACAGAAAATGAGCAAAGGCAGTGAGGGTATCTTTTCTTTTATTTTTTCTATTCAGCGCGCAGATGCCGACTTTCAGCCTCTCCCTGTTGGGGAATATCCATGCGTACCCATATTCCGTGTAACCAAAGAAAAGCATAGGGTGGTTGATCTGCTTTTTCACTGACTCCCTGCTTAGAAAAATTTCGTGGGCAGAGGCCAGGTTCCCGCTCCAGTCGTCTCTCCCGAACAAGTCCACAAGAAAGCTCCGCCTGATACGGCTGTTGACCCCGTCGGCGCCGATGATGACATCTGCTGAAAACTTGCGTCCTGACTTCGTAGTAATCATACTTTTCAGGACATCAAGAGACCTAACACCATCACCTTCAATGAGATCAGCTCCCGCATCAACAGCCTTTTTTAAAAAAAAGTGATCATACTTGTCCCGGTCTATAAACCTAAAAGGGATTGCGATATTCCTGCGCGTAATGAGCTTGTCCCTGCAATAGACTTCGTAGCAGTTGGATTCGTAATTTATCAGGTCCTTTTCTTTAAGGGAAGCGACTGTTTCACCGAACACCCGTTCCAGGAGTTTGATGGTCTTGTATGTTATGAGACCGGCGCATAACTTTTTTCTCGGGAAGGCGCTCTTGTCGATTATTAATACCTTGAGGCCGGCTTTGCTCAAAAGGTATCCGGCGGTGGACCCGGCAGGGCCTGCGCCTGCTATGATGACATCATATCTGGTTGGTTCAGACACGTTATTTCCCTAACAATATAGAACTGCCTGAAAAGAATGTACCTGCAACCGCCGCTGCCATGAGCGTTGCCAGGGTTGCCGCCAGGAGCGCGCGGGGACCAACCTTCGACAGGTCTGCTGTCCGGGAAGGGACAAGGGCCGACACCCCTCCGACGAATATCGCAAGCGATGCAAAATGAGCGAACCCGCAGAGCGCGTATATGGCAAGGAATGCAGAGCGCGGGTCATGCAGAGTGCCTTTTTCAATGAGCACGGCAAGGTCCATGTATGACTTCGTTTCCGTGAGAATGACCCTTTCTCCAATCAGTCCTGATATTTCAAAGGCGTCAGACGGAGGTACGCCGATAATAAGAGTGAAAGGATAGAATATGTACCCGAGAAGGCTTTTTAATGACCAGTCCATGCTGAGTCCCAGCATGCCGTTCAACTTTGCTCCCGCCCCGGCAAAGATAAAATCTGCAAGCGCCACGAGCCCGAGGAAAGCAACAAGCAGGGTCACGACTCCGACAGCTAATTTTGTTCCGGCAGTTGCCCCGTTTATAGAAGCCTCGATAAATGAGGATTCCTTTTCCTGGTAAGGTTTGACATGAAGTCCCAGGGTCTCAGGCTGTCCTGTTTCGGGTAAGAGGATTTTTGACATTACGATTGCGGCAGGGGCGGTCAGGAATGAGGCCGACACCAAATGGCCTGCTATAGTCGGGAACTGTTTTTGAAGGATCAGGATATAGATTGCCAATATGCTTGACGCTACAGTCGCCATTCCTGCTGTGAGGACAGTGCAGAATTCGGAGAGGGTCATCTTTTCAAGATACGGGCGGATTGCCGTAGATGATTCGATGCCTACGAAGATCTCGCTTGCAGCGCATAAAGACTCGGCGCCGCTGATTCTCATCAGCCGCGTAAATGTCTTTGCAAATATACCGATGAGCCACGGCATGAATCCCACGTAATAGAGGATACCCATCAGGCTAGAAAAGAATATGATTGTCGGCAGCGCCTGAAACGCGAAAATGAAACCCAGCGATTCCCCGCCCCATTCATCTTTTGCCCCGGGGGGAAGCGCAAGCCTGCCGAAGATGAACCTTGTGCCCGCGCCTGCGACGTCTATCACTTTCACAAGTGCATCGTTGATAAACAGAAATATTTTCGACCCGGCAGGCACTACGAATATGAAAAGCGCAAAAATCAGTTGTATGACCGTTCCCCAGATAATAACGCGCCAGTTGATGACCTTCCTGTCAGCTGACAGCATCCATGCAAAGGCCATCAAGATAAATATTCCGGCAAAGCTTACGAGGTTATACATAAGATTTTTAAATAATATATTAATCTCTCATTATTCTTCAAGAAATTAATTGAATCCTGACGGGAATATTGATAAACTCTCTATTGAATGAGCAGGCGAATAAACCGTTCTGCATTATTTTAATATTTTATTAGAGGAGGAAAGATATGAGAAGGGTACTTTTATTCGGGATACTTATAACGGGCATCCTGTCCTTTGGTATTTCCGAAGCAGTCCAGACAAAGCTCGTTATCAGGGCAAAGTCAAAGGACGCGAAGTTTGTTGGAACGAAGATGGGAGGAGCTCACGTTGTTGTCAAAGACAGCGAAACGGGCAAAGTCCTTGCCGAGGGCTTAACAGCCGGAGATACGGGAGACACAAACAAAATCATGTCTGAGACCAAGACAAGGTTTGGGAAGATAGCGGATGGGGCCGCCATGTTTGAGACATCCATCGACATTGCCGAACCAAGGTTAGTGACCATTGATGTTGAAGCCCCTTATATAGACAAGACAAATATGATAAAGAGCTCAACGCAGATGTGGCTGATTCCCGGCAAGGATATTATCGGAGAAGGTGTCATTATCGAAGTGCCAGGTTTCTCTGTTATTGCAAAGGCCCCTGAAGAAGTTAAACTGGGCGGCAGCAGCGCTGCGGTCCCCATAAATGCGCAAATAGCGATGATATGAGGATGCCACTTGACCCCGGGCGGGTTATGGGATTCCTCGAAATATGAAATCAAGGCGCTTGTTAAGTATGAAGGCAAAATTGTTGATTCCGTTGCAATGAACTTTGCAGGTCCAAGCATGTTTCAGGGAGAGGCTCTGGTGAAGAAAAAAGGTCAATATGAGATTATAATCTATGCGTATGATGCTCAAACCGGCAACACGGGTGTGGACAAGATGAAGGTGACAGTCCAGTAGTGGCGACCCGGCGGGCCGCCCCTGCTGACTAAATTAGTATTAAAATGCGCAAGGCTTGATGAAAGAAAAGACGGTTATGCTGACTGGCAGCTGCTGGAAGTACAGGAATGAGTGATAACATCCGTAAATACTCTTCGAGTTCAATCACACTCATCATTGCCCTCATAATATATTCCACATTAATTGTTACCACTTATCACTACGAAAGATTGACCGGTGACGCCACTTTATATTTAAGCATTGCGGAAAAATATTTAAGAGGGGATTTCGGCAATGCCGTCAATGGCTACTGGGGGCCGTTCCTCTCATGGCTGTTGGTCCCTTTCCTGTATCTCGGTTTGAGTCATTTATTTGCAATCAATGCCCTGAATCTGATATTCGGGTTGTTAACGATAGTTGGAGTATGGAGATTATCCTACAGGTTTGAAATAAGCGAGAATATCAGAATTGTAATTTTACTCTCGCTGGTCCCGATACTTCTGTTTATTTCATTAATACAGCCGATGGATTATCTGCTTCTTTGCGTGCTTGTGTACTATCTTAATATCATATTCAGGGAAGACTATCCTGAAAAATTGGTCAATGCCGTATCATGCGGAGTGCTGGGCGCATTTGCATATTTTTCCAAACCTTTCGGATTGCCTTTTTTTATTGCCCATTTTTCATTAATCAATGCCTGCCATTACCTCAGGAGCACAGCAAAAGAGCACAGGAAGAATGTGCTGAGAAATGCACTGGCCGGTTTTGTAATGTTTTCACTTTTGAGCGGCATCTGGATTGCGTTAATCAGCAACAAGTACGGCCGTCTTACATTTTCAAATATGGGGAGGGGTGTCTTTGCGTCACTGGGCCCGGAATCAGAGCATGGGACCCTGGAAAAGGGGGACCCTATATTTTTTGAAGGATATTTTGAACCGCCGAATGAGACGGCATTTGTTATATACGAGGACCCCAGTTACGCAAGAAAAAAGACCTGGAGTCCGCTTGAGTCACGAAGCGCATTGCAGCATTTCATGGAGAACCTCACGGAAAATATCTTTGAAGGTATCCGGATATATGAGTCTTATTCCAGGCTTTCAATCGCTATTGTCATCATTTATATACTACTGATCTTTTATCAACCTTTTCATAAACTGTTTTTACACCGTGACCTGTTATATCCGTTGTTGACCATCCTCTTATACACCGGAGGATACTCCCCATTTCATTTTGAGGCGAGGTATTTGTGGATTGTCAATATACTGCTTTTGCTTATGGGCGGCAAGGCGCTTCATGAATTATTTCAAAGAGAGTTTTTCAAAAAGAACATTTTGAAAAACATATTAACGGTATTTTTCATGCTTTCTTTCATTATAATTCCTGTAAAATCCTCTATTGAAATAGGCAAAAATAATCTTAACAGGGAAATGCATAGTCTCGGAGCAGAATTAAACAGGCGATATGATATAAGGGGGAACCTTGCATCCAACAGGCAAAAGGTGCATGCCTCAATACACGATTCATGGCATCAGACGTTCCGCCTGGCGTATTGGCTGAAAAGCAGATATTACGGCCAGGCCAGGGAAAATATCAGCGATGAGGACCTTGAGAATGAATTAAAGAGGTATAACATTGATTACTATTTTTTCTGGGGCGAAGCAGACAGCGCGCCTCAATTTTTATCTCAATACAAAGAATTAACGGGCGGCGAAATACAGGGACTGAAGATCTATTCTTTGAAAAAGAGACAGTAACACCTTGCCGGAAATGCTCATCATGCCTGCTCTTATGCATCAAGTTTTTCCAGGATAGTCCGATAAAGATGTACGGTATCACAAGGAACGTACTATCCTTTGTTTATTAATCAGGGAGAGAATCATGTCTGAGTGGCAAGATATTGGGACACTGCTTATGGAGTTTGGATTGATAAATGATAATGACCTTAAAGAAGGGATCAAACTCCAGAAAGAGAGCGGCCTGAGACTTGGGGAGGCCCTGGTTAAACTTGGTAAAGTGAGTATAGAAGAAATAGACTGGGTCCTGAGCAAGCAGTTGGACATCCCGCATGTAATCGTTGACGACATTAGTGTAAATGTTGAACTGCTGGGGAAATATCAGAAAGGCTTCCTGATCGAAAACAGGATACTTCCGCTTTATGAGCTGGATGATCAGATATCAATTGTGATTGAGGACCCTTTTAACAAATCCGCCATATCTTATATTGAAGAAGCTTCCGGCAAGAAAGTCAGTCTGTCTACAGGCAACGGAAGAAAGATCGAGGATTTATTAATAAAAACCTTCAGTAAAGCCGGGCTTCCGGCATTAATCGACTCCATTAAGATTACTATAGAAAAAATTAAA
Source organism: Nitrospirota bacterium (assembly GCA_016208905.1). GTDB lineage: Bacteria > Nitrospirota > Thermodesulfovibrionia > UBA6902 > UBA6902 > UBA6902. Next base: position 24,093 of record JACQXG010000005.1, on the reverse strand, counting down.
GAGACCTCGTTTTACAGGATAGATTTCCTGTTGTATGAACATTCCTGCGAGATCAATGTGTTTGGCGCAGGGATATTAAAACAGTTGCTTAAAATAAAAGGTCATTACACTGATAAAGATATATTCAGGGCATTTGATACACTTAATGTCCATTTTTTATACGAGCAGTCTTTTAGTGACAACAGGAGGTTTGCAGTAGTTTATCCCCTGGCAAACAGGATTGATATTATAAAAGTACCCGCTATTATAGGAAGATATGGTTTGGTCCTCCCTGAGGACACTATGTTTTCTGATGCCCATGCATCCGGGCTTCCGCACGTATTTCCTATGGACAAGCCTGTTCCCGGATATCCATATCTTGCTACAAGAAATAAACATTCCACATATGAAAAAATCATATATGTAATTGATGCGGCGCCTGCGGACTTCCAGGACTTTTATATAAACGCTTATATACCTGAAAAATGCCTGTCCTGTAAAGGAGCAGGCTGCATGGCCTGTAATGATTTGGGATATGAATTTCATAAGATTGAAGGTATGTATTCATCACGTGATCTGAAGGAAAAACTGAAAGAGGATTAAATGCCAAGGATTGATGCTTTTTTCAAATACATGATTGAAAACAAGGCGAGCGACCTGCATTTGAGCGCGGGTGCAAAGGCGAAAATAAGAAAAGACGGCGACCTTGAAGAGATGGATTATCCGGAATTGACTAATGACGGATTGCGTGACCTGCTTTTTGAAATTACAACAGAAGAGCAAAAAGACAAATTCATGACGAAAGGAGACCTGGATTTTGCATATGAAATGCCGGGTGTTTCCAGATTCAGGGCTAATTACTTTGAGCAGCAAAGAGGGACGGGGGCCGTCTTCAGGGTCATCCCGACTGAAATAATGACCGTTGAGGACCTTGGACTGCCTCCGCAGATTTTAAAGTTGACCCAGTTAAGCAGGGGGCTTGTCCTGGTTACCGGGCCTACTGGAAGCGGGAAATCCACTACACTTGCCGCCATCATTGACTATGTAAACAGAAGCAGAAAAGACCATATTTTAACGATTGAAGACCCTGTTGAGTTTGTCCACCAGAACAAAGGCTGTCTCGTCAATCACAGGGAAATCGGCAATCATACGGAATCCTTTGCCGCTGCCCTGAGGGCGGCGCTCAGAGAGGATCCGGATGTAATTCTCGTAGGCGAAATGCGTGACCTTGAAACTATAGAGCTTGCAATAACAGCAGCGGAAACAGGGCATCTGGTCTTTGGCACCCTCCACACAAGCTCAGCGGCAAAAACCGTGGACCGTATAATTGACGCCTTCCCGGCAGGCCAGCAGGCCCAGATACGGACAATGCTTTCAGAGTCGCTCAAAGGAGTGCTTTGCCAGCAGTTATTAAAAAGAATTGACAAGCCTGGACGTCTGGCCGCCCTTGAGATACTCTTTTGCAAGACCTCTATTGCCAATTTAATCAGAGAGGCCAAGACCTTCCAGATTCCATCCATGATACAGACAGGGAAGGGTGAGGGCATGCAGCTCCTGGACCAGTCGATCATGGATTTTTTAATGAAAAAACAGATATCTCCGGAAGAAGCATACTTAAAGGCTAACGACAAGAACGCCTTTGAGAAATTTATAAAGAAGACGTAAGCTGTCAGCTAATAGCTATCAGCTTTAATTGATTGGTCTCTTAATTTTCTGAGCAGGTCAAGACTGTCCTCTATTTCCTCAACTTCGTTAAGTTCAAGAATTACGCTGACATCAGGTCTTATTTTCAGAAGTTCTTTAAGCGCCCTGAGCTCCCTGCAATCAGGAGTTAATGGCCAATGGTCTGTAATGCCGCCGTGGAGACCGTTGTTTCTGTGCATATGGACAAACTCAATTTTCCCGGCAAGGTCGCGGTCAAGAGACTTCACAAACTCTACCGAGTCAAGTCCGAACGCTTCAATATGACCAATATCAAGGGTAATGGACCCGGCAAAAGAATTCCAGAACCAGCGGACATCACCTGTATGCGCGGCATTTTCAATGGATACATGCGCAATGGATTTGAGCTCCTCAAGCGCGTTTCTGAAATGCGCTTTTTCCATCCCCTCAAGCCGGCTGCCTTCAGGAGTTCTTTCATCGTGGAGAATAAGCGCCAGGTCAGCCAGCCCTGCCATTTCCCGCAGGTCGTTAAAAGTCTCTTCCTGCAGGAGTGAATATTTTACAGGATGAACGACATACCTGATCCCGGCTTCTTTGCAGGCATCGGTACACTTCCTCATAAAGTCGAGGCTGCCGTTCATGCCCCGGAATACGGAAATTTGCAGAATCTCCGCATTCCAGTAATTCACTTCTTCCGGATAGAGTATCCTTGTTCCGACTATCATGGTTTTATTGTAAACCAGGAGAGGAAGGAAGTGTTAGGGGAATTAATAAATTAATTTATTAATTTTTTATTCGAATTGAGATTTAAGGGCGATGAATTCTGTTTTAAGCTTTTCAAATTCTTTCTGGAGAGATGCAAGCTTGTCTTCAAGTATTGCGATCCTCTCGTTTTCTGCCCGGACCCGGAGAGTCGCCGCTTCTTCGGAAACAATTTGTTCAGTCTCCCTGATTTCAGGTTCTCCGGACAGAAGGTGCATGTATCTGTTTTCTTTTCTGCCGGTCTGACGTGGGAGCTTAACAACCATGGGCTTTTCTTTCTCCATGAGATTGTTCAGGATTTCATCAACCTCTGGTAAGCCTTCGAATTTATACATACGGTCGGCGCGGCTCCTGATTTCTCCGGCTGTCTGCGGACCGCGCAGCATTAATTCACACAGCACTGCAATTTCGCGGTTTGTCAGATTATATTTCGCCTGAAACGAGTGCTGGTATTTCGGGACGCGGCTGTCTGCCTTGAGGATCTTTTCAGACAGTCCTTTTTCCCGCAGACTGTCCAGGCCCCGCACAACAGTTGTGTCCTCATATGAGACCACAGGATTACGGTTGGATTTCTGATTGCAGGCGTTTGTAAGGGCGTTTAATGTGAGAGGATAATAATCCGGAGTGGTTGCTTCCTTTTCAATAAGGCAGCCAAGGATACGCAATTCAGTTTCATTAAGAATAATATCCATTTATCACAAATCTGAGTCAGGTTGATTTTCATCACTAATACTAAAGAGATGAGAAACATAAGCCCGGAATGTCTATGACGTGAGCTTAGGGATTATCGTCGACAGCAACAAAATCGCCTCCTGTGATGTATTTTTCCAGATCGTGAATCTTGATCTTCTGATCATGCATGATCGCATTGACAATATCCCCTATAGTTACCATGCCAGTCAGTTTATTATTATCAAAGACGGGCATATGGCGTATGTGTGTAGCTGACATCAATGCCAGGCATTCATCAACTGACTTATCAAGTGTTATAGAATACACTTCTCTTGTCATTAATTCCCCAACCCCTGTTTCCTTTGAAGATTTACCCTTAAGAGTTACCTTGCGGGCATAATCCCGTTCAGAAAATATACCGACGAGCTGTTCCTTATCAATAACCAGCAGCGCCCCGATATCTTTTTCAGCCATAATCTCTAATGCTTTGTATGCTGTTTCATTTGAGCCTATAGACCAGATATTTTTGCTTTTTGACGCGAGGACATCTTTGACTTTTAACATAGGAATTCCTCCTTTTATTGAGACATTGAGCTTAATCCCGGCGCTAACCGGGTGCATGGAAATATATTCTTGTAAGTAAATATTATCTGTAGATATTCTCTTTGTCAACTTATTGTTTTTTGGCTCCCATATAGTATGAGATCATTAAAACTATTTTCACTCCGGAGCCCGATCTCATCCTGGAAAAATTTTCAACAGGGGCATGATCCATCAGAGAAATTTGGGATTCAATTAAGAGAATTCTCCTGGTTTAATCACCAAATAGGACCGGGAATATCACCAGATTTTCTCCAATAGTTCGCTAATATAAGAATCCATATAATTATAAACCCCTTTTTTATCATGATCTTATTCGCTGGTATGTTTCTGGCACAATCATTGCTGCTAAATAAGAAATAAGTTATTTATGCAAATGTTAATAATGATGTAAAAGAGAGAAATCAGACGGAGGTTTGTTATGAAAACACAGAAAAATCAAATCCGGGTTATCATGCTTCTTATCTTTGCAGGCATTATAATGAATGCAGCTGTCTCTGCTGCGGACCATGACCAGCCCTATACGCTCATAGCTTATCTTTCGGCAAACCAGGATGTCCCTGAGGTAAAGACCCACGCTCAGGGAAAGATCGTATTTCAGATCAGCCCTGATGGTAATAAGCTCTATTATAAGTTCAATATCGAAAATGTTAAGGACGTTACCGCAGCATATATTTATATGGGGCTGAAAGGGGAGAATGGCCGTGCTGTCGTTGTACTGTTCGATGTCAGAGAGCCGTGGACCAAAGCAATAATGGAAGGAACAATAACCGCAAAAAATCTTATTGGACCGCTTGTTGGGAACTCCCTCGGCGCTCTTTTACAGGAAATGGGAGAGGGTAATACTTATGTCAAAGTCCGTACAGACGAATATCCGGAGGGGCATATTCGGGGGCAGATAGTAGATCCTTCATCTCTTTGATACAACTAGAGGAAATAATTTATTAATTGTGAAGGCAGAGCCGGGCAGGGTTCTGCCTTTATTGTTTTGGGCCTTTCATAAATTACCCCTTTTTATAGCCGGTGCGGCCCAACAGTGCTTTGGCACTTTTATTCATGTGTGTTATCATTTAAGTTATCGTTTTTAAAAAAATTATTACTCAATGAATATAAGTGATTAACCTGATATTTTATTTCCGGGAGGGATGCTGGCTGTGTGAAAAGGCTGAAGAAATGCTGAACGGACTTAAGGAGAGGTACCGCATTAATATTAAGAAGGTTTCGATAGATTCAGATGATGAACTTTATGAGCTGTATAGATCCGATATCCCTGTCCTGGAATTTAAAGACGGTTCAGCTCTTCATGGCGTTATAAAGAAAAAGGACCTTCTGAAAAAGCTTGAGGAGAATGTTGAGTAGCGCCGTAGTTGATCTGACCACCGGAAGCACCTGGAAGAACATATGGCACATGTCTTGGTCTATGCTCCTGGTCATGTTCTTCAATTTTCTTGTCGGACTGACCGACATATATGTGGCTGGCTTACTCGGCCCTGAGATACAGGCCGTTGTCGGTTTTGTCGACGAGCTCTATTTTTTCATCATTATTGTGGCAAATGCCATCAGTATCGGCACGGTGGCGCTGATCTCGCGGGCTGTTGGCGCCGGCAATACCGGGGGGGCCCTTTCTTCGGCGCGACAAGCTCTTCTCTTTGGGGCCGTATGCGCCATTGCACTTACGGCTGCAGGCATTCTCTTTCGTGACCAGCTCATAGCTCTTGCAGGTTTTTCCGGGGAAATCAGGGAAATTGCCGGAGAGTTTTTTATTATTTTCGCACTGGCCCTGGCCCCGAATTATATTGTGATACTGTCGAATGCCATATTCCGGGCAGGAGGCGAGGTGAAACTGACGCTGGTGGCAATGTTCTTTGTCAGTGTGATTAATGTTGTACTGGATTTTTTTCTGGTCTTCGGTCTGTTTTCTTTTCATGGCATCGGATACAGGGGCATTGCCCTTGCGACCGCAATAGCGATGTTCGCAGGCATGATAATATGCTTGTTCCTCTTCAGGCACAGCCGGTGGAAGAATATTTTTTCAGGCACGTGGAGTCTGTCGGCTGATCTGATAAGAAAGATATTCCTTTTGAGCTGGCCTATGGCCCTTCTTCAGGTATCATGGAATGCGGGCAATATCGTCATCTATAATATCCTCAGCCGTCTTCAGGAAGGAAGTATTACGGCAATGGCGGCGTTTACCAGCGGCCTCAGGATCGAAGCGGTCATATATCTCCCGGCATTTGCCCTGAATATGGCGGCGTCTGTGCTCACAGGCCAGAACCTTGGCGCCAGCGCGCCTGACAGGGCGGAAAGGATAGGCTGGAAGATGTCCCTTTCAGGGGTCGCTTTTGTCAGTCTTATGGCGCTGCCGATTTTTATATGGGCGGACGCTATTTCTTCACTGGCGGCAAAGGACCAGTATGTTCATGCTGAGACGGTCCGGTATCTCAGGATCATGATGTTGTCCGAGCCCTTCATGGCGCTCAGTCTTATTCTGGGAGGGTGCCTTCAGGGGGCAGGAGACACAAAAGGGACAATGCTCATCATCGTAAGCGCGCTCTGGATTATCCGTCTGCCCCTTGCATATCTCCTGGCGGTTGTTTCAGGGTACGGAGCTTTGGGCGTATGGCTGGCTATGGTTGTCTCAATGTGCTTTCAGGGTATTGCTATGACGATGCGCTTCAGGAAGGGGCATTGGAAGTATGTGAAGCTCTGATAAAATTCTACTTGGACTATTAAAAGAATTCTCCGGCCTTTTCCCATGGCAGTTCGTCGATTTCCATGCCTATTCTATGCCTGACATTTTGGGGCGGTATTTTGCTCGACCATATTATTGTGCATTTTAAAGTCAGGGCCTCGTCTGAAGGAGATTTAAATACTAAAACTATGGGGTCGTCAGGCAGGAAATCGATTCCAGGGACCAGAGGGTCCGTTAGTATATTTACTCCAGATGCCGAGAGATTTTCCATAGTCCCTGTATAGCTTTTGTTGTCGTAAAGAATTTCAGTCTTATAACCTACTGTAATTCTTTTTGCATTTCTTCTGTCCATATTTCTATTCCTTCTTTAGTATAAGTGTGGGGACCATAAAAGTGCAAAAAGAGCGGGAACGCTGAGATGTAAATTAAATCTGGTATAGAATATCACAGGGCCAGTGAAAAAAGAATCATTTTTGTCCTTGACGGACTATCGGATAAATGCTATCGTATTGGGGAGTTTTAGAAGTTTTTGCAAGTACACAAGGGCACAAAGACTTTTAACTTTGTGCCCTTTTTTTCTTGATGCCTTCTGAAATTTAGTTTATAGAGAAGGAGGTAAAAGAAATGGCAGAAGGAACTGTAAAATGGTTTAATGACAGCAAAGGTTTCGGCTTTATTGCGTGTGATGACGGAAGCGATGCTTTTGTGCACCATACATCCATCCAGGGCAATGGGTTTAAGAGCCTTGCTGAAGGTGACAAGGTCAGCTTTGATACTGAAAAAGGCCCGAAAGGCCCCAAGGCAATCAATGTTGTAAAACTGTAAATCAACAAAAAAAAGCCCCCTCCTCCGGGAGGGGGCTTTTTTTTGGTAAAGAATTTTTCCATGATAAGGGACAATACGCTTTAGAGATCATCCCTGACATTTTCTCATTAGTTTCTGTTAGTATTTATCTCAAACTTTTGTATAAGCATTTTATTTTCAAAGCACATATCAGCCAGGAGGTGTTTCATGACCGAGTTTGGAAAAATCGGCAAACCGGAAGTCGCATATTACAAGAATAAAAAGAAGATATATTTTGTAAGGAATCTCTATCTCCCTAAAAATGCTACAGATAAATACAAGACCATTTACTATCGATACTGGGATGAGGTAGAGGAGCATCTGTCAAAGCTCGAAGTTGCAGGAAAGATATCAAAGATTTTTTGCGAAAGCATATACATGACCGGTGAGGAAACAATGAAGGTGTTAAGCGCCATGAATGTGCGGCTGGAGCAGATTGTGAAAAAAAGGACCGATGCCGGCGGAGAATTACTTCCCCTGGAGAGCAAGGAAATATTCGAGGCCTATATTGACTGGTACAACTGCCTCGCGGTTGTACGTACCAAAAAAGTGTATGAAACGATCCATAAATACCTGGATGAAATAATCAAAGAGAGGTTTGCGCACATCAAGTCAGTCCTCAGGGAAAATATTGCGGACGGGGAAGCGGCATTGCTTGTGATGCGTGATGAGGACCGGGAACTCCTTGAGGTCCCTGATGATATTGAGCTTTTCTTTGCTACGCCTCCTGCCTATGATGATCTCCTGCAGTTCATCCGCGACAGAGACAGCGGAAAAGAAGCCTGGAGAGTCTGACACGGGCAAATAACCTGTCAGAGCAGTTTTGCCGCCTGGTCGGCCAGGGCCGACCTCGCGCTTGTCTTCATATTCAGATAACAAAAGTTCTCTTCCTGTATAAACCTGTTTATCAAATAGGCCAGGCCGTTGGAGGCGGCATCGAGGAACGGCGAGTCAATCTGTTCAAGATCGCCAGTGAAGATGACTTTTGTCCCTTCCCCGCAGCGTGTGATGATGGTCTTCACGTCAAGGGGCCTGAGGTTCTGCGCTTCATCTATAATCAGGTAACGTTTTGGAAGGCTTCTTCCCCTGATATAAGTAAGCGGTTCTATATGGATGATATCCGCTTCGATCAGATAATCCGAGCTTCTGTAATCAGTGTTTTTATCATCCATATACTCATCTGATGTGCCGACTATAACATCGAGATTATCGTATATCGGCTGCATCCATGGATGCAGCTTTTCCGCAATATCGCCCGGCAGAAACCCTAAATCGTTGCCCAGCGGGACAATCGGTCTTGCGACCATGACCTGTTCATATTTTCTTGAATAATCAGAAGATACTTTATGCCGTGGTTTAACGCAGAAATGTAAGCCGGCTGCGATGGCAAGCAGTGTCTTTCCAGTGCCTGCACGCCCGGTGAGCGCCACCACATTTATCTCAGTACCGGTAAGGGCGTCAATAGCGCATTCCTGTTCTATATTTTTCGGAGAAATACTCATGATTGACCGCTGTCTCCTGATAAGTTCCATTTTATCTTCGCCATAGGCCCTGAATATCTTATCACCTGATTTAATGTACTTTACCGACTTGATGCCGTTTATGGAGGCGTTATCCGTCAGGATATTTCCGTACTTTTCAAACACGGTGGTTTTATCTTTTAAATAATCCTGTGTAACAAGTCCGAGGGCATCTGCCTTTATCCTGACGGAAGTGTCCTTTGATACCAGAATCACAGGTTGACCGCTGTCATTGCTGACTGCGAGGGAAAAGGCTGCAGATATAATTTTGTTGTCATTTGAATTTTTCTCTAAATGTTTATTTTCCTCGATTACAACACGCAGCAATCCGCCGTTCGGCAGCGCAACACCCGAAGACAATTTGCCTGTTTGCCTGAAAGAATCTACCAATCTCAATGCCTGCCGGGATGAATAGGGGATTTCACCATTGCCTCTTTTTAATTTATCCAGTTCTTCTATAACGGTAATCGGCAATACAACTTCGTTGTCTTCAAATTGGAGAAGCGCTTCAGGGTCGTGAATCAAAACGTTAGTATCGAGAACAAATATTTTTTTCATTTGCCTTCCTCCACGGTCTGTATTTTACATTTGAAAGCATTTGATACATTTGGACAGATTTTCTATTGATCAGGAAGCTTGATCTATTGCTCATCATCTTGTATTTTATATCGGACATTTTATTATATATATTTAAACATAATAGGTTAATGTGAATTATGCGCCAGTTAAATTTAATGTTTCAGACCGATGAAGATATTCTCAAGGGACATCTTGAAAAATGTACGAAGAAGAAAATATCCCTTGTTATTACGGACAACTCCACAAGTATGCTGTCGATGAGGAAAAAGGGGGCCATTATCTCAGTAAGACTTCACAGGATTTTCCTTTCTTCAGACAGGGAAGTTTTGGATGAAATAGCGGGCTTTATTAAAAACAGCAAAACCAGGACCCCTCATATCAGAGACTTTATCAATCAAAACATTCACCAGCTGAAAAGGCGGCCGCCGGGGAAAATAAAGATTAATGCAGCAGGGAGCTGCTACGATCTTCTTGAAATGTTCCATTCAATCAATATGGAGTACTTTGAAGGTCAAGTGTCGGCATCAATCACGTGGGGCTCAAAAGGTCCGGGAAAGGCGGCTGCAAGGAGGACGCTTGGAAGCTACTGCAGTGTTAACCATATGATAAGGATCAATCCCATGCTCGACAACAGGGGGGTCCCCCGGTATTTTGTAGAATTTATTGTCTATCACGAGATGCTGCATGCTGATATGGGAATTGAAAGAAATACGGCCAGACGCACCCTGCATTCAAAGGCGTTTAAAAGACGCGAGAAACTGTTTAAGTCCTATGACAGGGCAATTGCGTGGGAGAAAAAGAGATGGTGACAATTTCGATCCAATGGTTGCATGCAAGCCGGTGGAGGCCAAATTTAAAAATTCATAATTCGATAAGACTTTAAATTATATATTGCCAGTTATTGTCCTTTATATACCGCTGATCAAACATCCAGTTATGTAAGTTTAAGGCCGCTCTTAATGTATCGAGATGACTTTTTAAATTTGCCCTCCACCGGCTTTTCATCAAAACAAAGTCTCCCTGCTACCTTTGGATTGGAACCCAAATTATGTAGGCTATATGAGGAGATTGTTAACAGATAATAGGATGAGCACACAAAACATATAAATATTGATTTTGTTAAAGATAAGCGAATAAGATACGTCCTTTTCCTTCAGGAGTCGTGATCCGCACCAGACGATCCATAACGATACAGCGAATAGGGAAAAAGTTATGACTGGAATTTGTGCCGCATCTCTCAGTGATAAAAGAAGGCAGCTTACGGACGCGGAAATAATCCAGATAAAAATAATTCTCTTCAATTGTGTCCTGGTAAATATGGCGGTCAATGAAGGGATACCGGCCTTTTCATATTCAGCTCCATAATTAACGATGAAGAGCCAGAAATGCGGGACCTGCCACATGAAAAAGAAAAAACAGACTATCAGCAGGTCAGGGTCTGATACAGCGCCGCCTCCCGCAATCCATCCAATGGCAGGGGGTACGGCGCCGGTCAGTGCCCCGGGAATTACCGCAAAGGCAGTTTTTTTCTTGAGATAAGTATATACCCCGTTGTACCAGGCAACGGCAAATAATCCGGTCACTGACGCTGTGAAACCTGAATTGGACAGGAGAATAATAAAACCTGATGTCATGAGGATGGCTGAAAACAGCAGGGAGTTCAGGGGCTTTATTTTTCCTGACGGAATCGGCCTGGTCCGTGTCCTCGGCATCAGCGCGTCAAGGTCCCTTTCCTGATACTGATTGAGGGCGCACGCGCCGCAGGCGAGAAAGAACACCCCTGTAATTAATGGTATAAGCAGGGGTGTCACGCGGGACGTTGAGAGCATGAAGCCCACGGCAGCAGAAAATGAAGATAAAAGAGATATTCTTATCTTGCAGAGTGTTAAATACGACTGCGGATTAATCATTTCAGCTCCTTCAGATAATTTATGATTTCGCTGATCTCTTCTTCGCTCATATTGTCTGACTGAGGAGGCATGATATCGGTAAAACCATTCACGATATCAGCGCCGGGATGGAGAATCGACTTTTTAAGATATGCCTCGTCAGCAAAGACCTCCCGTTCTTTGCCGCCGGCAATGACGATGACCCTCCTGCCGAATAGCCCTTTAAAGCTTGGCCCTACTCCAATAGCGCCGTCAGTTGTATGGCAATCGAGACAACCTTTTTCCTCCAGGAGTTTAACACCTTGCGGATGGGCTGATCCTTTTTTGACTGCCACCGCCGTATACCAGGAGTCAAAATCCTTCTGCGGAATGACAATGACTTTCGAGACCATTGAAGAATGCTGTGTCCCGCAATATTCGGAACAGAAGAGGTCGTACTCACCCGCCCTGTCAGGAAGGAACCAGAGGAAGGTCTGCATGCCCGGCACCGCGTCTTCCTTTATCCTGAATGCCGGGATATAAAGGCCGTGGATCACGTCCGCTGAAGTTATCAGGAGTTTGACCGGTTTCCCAAGCGGCACCCTTAGCTCAGCGTCCTTCCTGCCGTTTTCATATTCAAACTGCCAGGACCACATCCTGCCTGTCGCCTTTACCGTCATGGCGTTTTCAGGCGCTGTCCTCATAAACCTGAAGCCGCTCCAGCCGTAGTAAAACATTGCGAGGACCAGGATTGTCGGGACCACTATCCAGGTTATTTCAAGCATGAGATTCGATTCAATATTTTCAGGGGCTGGGTTGTTCTTTCTGTTATATTTGACGACGAAATAAATCATGGTAAATGTGATAGAGATTAAAAGGACAATGGCAATCACCAGGATAAATAGAAATACGTTGTTTACCGTCTCTGTTGAATTTCCTGAAATCATATAATTATCTCACCTGTAAAATACGTCCAGAAATGTAAATCCGATGAAGAATATAAAGACTATGATCGGCAGCAGAAACGCCAGCTTGAAAAACCGGCCTTCATATCTGAGGTGCATGAAAAAATACAGAATCAGCGCCGCCTTTACAGAGGCGATCAACAGGGCGATAAGTATGCCGGCGCCCCCCATGTGGAATTGCGTTACGGCAATGGTCACAGCCGTAAGGGCCAAAAGCGCGGTCCAGATAAGAATATATGTTTTGTAATTCACAGCGGCATGCCCTGTTTGTCTTTGTTCCAAAAGGACCTCCCTATGTAATCAGATAAAAAAGCGGAAACAGAAAAACCCAGACTATATCCACGAAGTGCCAGTACAGGCCGGAGTTTTCAAGCTTCACAAAATTCTCGAAATCAATCGTTCCCCTGATTGTAAAGATCAGCATAAACAACAGAACACCTATCCCGATCAGGACGTGGAGGCCGTGAATTCCGGTCATTACAAAATAGAGGCCGTAAAAGAGTATCTCTCCCTTGCCCTTTATTAAAAGGTGTTCGGAGCCCGGATAAACGCCGTGGTGGATTTTTGCCCCCCATTCCATGTACTTGTTTCCCAGAAATGCAGCGCCCAGCAGTATTGTCAGGAACTGAAGGACGAGCGATAACCGCTTGTTCCCTTTTTGCAATGCTGATATCGACAGGGCCATTGTCAGACTGCTTGTCAGGAGTATCAGGGTATTGACTGCGCCAATGGTTGTATCAAGTCCTTTCGCGGCTGCATGGAATTCCACGGGGTGTTTAAAACGATAGACCGCATAAAGCAGAAACAATCCCCCGAACAGGAGCATTTCCGTAAAAAGGAAAAGCCACATGCCCATTTTTGAGCCGGTGTAGTCCCGGTATGTTTCGGATGATTTATATAATGTTTCTTCCATAATTTTAATAGCTGATAGCTGACGGCTATCAGCTATTCATACTTATAAGGCCCCTGCGTGACCACCGGAATCTCCTCAAAGTTCTCAACCGGCGGAGGAGAAGGCACTGTCCATTCCAGAGTGGTGCCTTTCCAGGGATTGCTCTCCGCTCGCTCGCCTTTTTTTATTGACCGGACCAGATTGATAAACATCAGTATCAGGCCTGCGGCAAGTATCCATGAACCTATAGTGGAAATAAGGTTAAGCTCATGAAACATCGGGAGGTAATCATAATACCTCCTCGGCATGCCCTGCCATCCGAGGATGAACATGGGGAAATAGAGGATGTTAAAGCCGATGAACAGGAAGAACCACGCAAACTTCGCCCTTGCCTCGCTGTACATCCTGCCGAATATCTTCGGGAACCAGTAATGCAGGCCCGCAAAAAAGGCGAAGGCGGTGCCGCCGAACATCACATAATGAAAATGCGCGACAATAAAATGCGTGCCGTGGATATGGATATTGGTTGCGAGCGTGCCGTTAATCAGGCCGGTGAGCCCGCCGATGCAGAACAGGAAGACGAAAGAGATCACGAACAATAATGGCGTGTCTACCTTGATGGATCCTTTGTAAAGGGACGCGACCCAGTTAAATACCTTGATGCCGCTCGGTATCGCGACAAGAAAAGTCAGAAGAGAGAATATTGCCTTGGACGTGTCGCTTATTCCGCTTGTAAACATATGATGCCCCCAGACAAAAAATCCCACAGCTGCTATCCCTATGCTTGAAAAGGCAATTGCCTTGTATCCGAATATGGTCCTCCTCGCAAAGACCGGGATTATTTCCGTCACGACACCCATTGCCGGGACGATCATGATATATACGGCGGGATGTGAATATATCCAGAAAAGGTGCTGGTATAAGAGGGGGTCCCCTCCCTTTGACGGGTCAAAGAACCCGACCCCGAAAAACCGCTCTATGATAATGAGCAGAAGGGTTATCCCCAGTATCGGAGTGGCCAGCACCTGGACCCATGCTGTTGCATAGAGCGACCAGACAAAAAGGGGCATACGGAACCACGACATGCCCGGAGCACGGAGCCGGTGAACGGTAGTAACGAAATTAAGGCCGGTGAGAATGGATGAGAACCCCAGGATAAACGCCGCGAATACGGCCAGCGAGACATTCGTCCCTGTCCTTATGCTGTACGGCGCATAAAATGTCCAGCCTGTATCAGGCGGCCCGTCGCCGGTAAAAAGCGACATTAGAGCAAGAATCCCTCCGGTCATATAAAGCCACCATGAAAGAAGGTTGATGCGCGGAAATGCAACGTCCCTTGCCCCAATTTGCAAAGGGAGAAAAAAATTCCCCAGAGACACAGGTATGCCGGGGATGATGAAAAGGAAGATCATGATAACACCGTGAAGGGTGAAGAATGAGTTATATGTGGAAGCAGTCACAATTGTTTTGCCAGGGGCGATCAGCTCAAGGCGCATAAGCAGCCCGAAGGCAGCTCCAACTATAAAAAATATGAATAACGAAGCCAGGTAGAGCAGCCCGATTCGCTTGTGGTCGGTGGTAAATATCCAGGAGAGAATCCCCTTGTGCGGGCCGCCGGATTCATAGAAACTTTTTGGCTCATTATTCCCCTGCATCATTCATCCTTTTCTTTTGATACGCTTTATTGGAAAGATTCAGATATATAACGAATGAGATTATAAAAATGATTGTTGCGGCTCCGACCACTTTCAGGATATTGAAGACGTATTTTTTCCCTTGAGGGTCATAACTGAAACAGTAAAGAAGCAGCGTGCCCACAGTCTTGCCGGGTCTTCCCTGAGAGGTTTCATAAATAGCCATGGAGAGATCGCGTGGCAAGAAGGATGTGCCGTAAAGGTACCGGATGACCTTTCCCTCCGGTGAGAGCATTATCAGGGAAACAGGATGGAGAAACCCTCTTTTTTCCCTTTTGAACCGGAAGCCGACAGAGTCGGTAAGTCGCCTGATATTCTCACTGTCGCCGGTCAGAAATTTCCATGATGATTCAGGAAGCTTTCTGTTCATGGCTGCCAGATAATTCCTTTTCGTCTCTGCGGCGGTTGACGGTATGTCTGTCTCGTCAAAGCTGACTGTCAGGACGGTAAAGTCTTTGCCGGGTGCTAAGTCTATAGCATTGAGGGTATCAGAGAGTCCTGACAGCAGGGCAGGGCAGGCCCCGCTGCATCTGTAATAAATCAGTGAAAGGACAATGGGTCTTGAGACGAGCTCTTTCAGCAATACGGTCTTACCTTCTTCATCAATGAAGGACAGATCAAGGGGAACGTACTGTCCCAGTTTCTCGTCAATACCGGTTTGAGGAGATGCGGATTGCGGGCCCCCGTATGCGGGAGCAGATATTAATACAAACGCAACAATAAAATTTATATAAAATCTCCCCTGACCCCTCTTTGCCAAAGAGGGGAACATGAAGAGTCCCCCCCTTTGTAAAAGGGGGATGAAGGGGGATTTTCTAATTATCTTCATTTGACATCTTGTAGTTCAGAATGTCTTCAATATATATTCAGCGATCTTTTTTGCATCCTTGTCCGGGACGGCGTATTCATCAAATGTTCTCATGCCAGGTCCGGGGTTTCTCATTATCCTGATGATATCTTCCGCTTTCTTGATGCCGTGCGTCTTAAGATGGTCCATATTGAGGGTCTTATCGGGATTTATTGTATTGCCCCCGCCCGGATGACACACGGCACAATTCCGTTTGAACAATTCTTCTCCTGTCGGTCCGGGTCCATCGGGGTTTTGTTTCATTTGCATTTCTGAAGAGGCTGGACGCTCTGAGGTCCCGTAGTGCGAGGACAGGTAATTGATTATGGCCCTTGAATCATCTTCATTAACAGGCGCGCCGAATACGACAATCATTTTGTGAACAATAGCCGACCATGTATCCGCCGGGAACCGCGGCTGCATGGTAATGTAATCAGTGCTGTGGCAGATATTGCAGAATGCGGCGGTTTTATCTTTGCCGGCGCCTTCTTTCAGATCAACTTCAATTGCCGGGAGGTCAATCGACTTTACAGTGCTTTCATCCACACCTTCAATTGATGCGGCATTCAGCTGCATGGATATTACTGATATGAAAATAGCAGCTGTCAACGCAATCAAAACTTTCATATTCGCCCTCCTATACGACATTCACTTCTATGCTCTCGATCTTGTTCCACATATAACCTGACGGGTTCCACAAACTCTCAAAGGGCTGAGACTCGCCGATACTGTTTGTCGCGCGGGCCATGAGAATATATTTCCCTTTCTTCTCCGGTTTCCAGGTATAAAACCACTGTATCCATGAATATTTGCCCATGTCTTTGCCGCAACGGCTTTCCCCCCATGATTTACCGCCGTCAACGGATACTATTACATCCTTGATACTATAACCACCTGAAAATGCAATCCCCATGATATCGACGGGCACGTTTGCCTTCAGGTTTGCGCCGTTTGAAGGTCCAATGATAAGAGAGCGCGTGTTCATCCTCGTGATCGGAACGGTTCTGCCGGGCTTTGATCCCGGAGGGACACAGGCGCAGGGATTGTCCGGGATACGGTAGGCAGGCTTCATCCAGAATTCCTCATATTTTTTTGTCACAACAGTAATCTCGCGCAATGCCTTTACCCAGTATGTTGCAAACCAGCCGGGCACGACCAGCCTTGCAGGGAAACCGTTCAGCATGGTAAGCGGTCCGCCGTTCATCTCATAGGCAATAATTATGTCCTCCCCGACTGCCTTGTCAACGGGGAGGCTTTTTAGAAAGTCCGGGACTTTCGGAAGCGGCCCTGAGTCAAGCCCGTCAAATACCACATCAACCGATCCGGCCCTGATCCCCGCTTGGTTGAGGATATCTTTCAACCTTGCCCCTGACCATGTCACATTCCCCATAGCGCCGTTTTGCCACTGGCCTCCAGGCACCCGTGGTTCAAAAAAACTTCTGCCGTTGCCGGAACACTGGATCACTGCTGTATATGTGACTTTTTCAAATTTTTTCAGGTCATCCATTGAGAGTTCCAGCACCTTGTCTGCATTGCCGCCGATCTTGAGCCTCCACTTGTTCAAATCAACATACG
Organism: Nitrospirota bacterium; assembly: GCA_016208905.1. Taxonomy (GTDB): domain Bacteria; phylum Nitrospirota; class Thermodesulfovibrionia; order UBA6902; family UBA6902; genus UBA6902. The sequence continues at coordinate 6,943 of JACQXG010000005.1, read as the reverse complement.
CAGGGATATCGGCCAGATGCCACCGGACAAAGAGCGCTTCATTCGGGGTTATAAGTTCTTTGAAATAATGAAGAGGGGTCTCAAGCTGCGGAGGCCGCGACGTGAGAAGGATGAGATCGGTCTTTTCAGGAAATTTATAAAGCCGTCTTCCTTCGGCAAATATGTCAGAGGGGAATCCTCCAAATGCCGCCGCCAGACCCACAGCCCCGGCAGTCCTTAAAAAATCCCTCCTGGAAAAATTAATATCTTTCATCTCCGTCTCCTTAAAGACTCATATCGCATCAGCTTCCTCTAATTGTGTATATAAGAATTGTATTTCATTTACAGCGGAAGTCAATAGGTTTTTTTATGGGATAATTTAAATAATGCATTGGTATGATAAAATTGCTTTATGTTATCAGCCAGCAAAGATTTTAAAAGTTATTTAGGATCTTCCAGCAGACATGGAAGTCTGTTCCAGAATTTCTATAATCGACAAACGGCTTATTACATTTTTGCTTCAGAGCAAGCATATTGTTTTTCTTCTTTTAATTCTATACTCCTGACTCTCGACTCTTTTTTAGAGGTGTCATATAGAAATTCTTTCACAGTCTCCCATGTCTGCTACCGCTGGAACAGAGGGCGTTATGTATAAAAAAATTCTCGCGGCAGTAAATGAACATCTGAACTCGGTTATTACTGCGCGTTATGCCCTTAATCTTGCGCGGGCCTGCAGCGCAAAACTTTATCTCTGCTTTGTCGCGGAGAAAGGGATGTCCGGCACAGATATTGAAAAGGCCGAAGACGCAATGAAAAGGATCTTTTCCGAGGCGCGGGACATGGACATGCAGGTGGAGAGCATATCAACGACCGGCCGGCCTGTGCAGGAGATCAAAAAGGTCGTCAGAGAGGAAAAGATAGATCTGGTCTTTGTCTCCGCGAGGAGGGCTGACGTAAAACGGAAGTTCTACCGCGCCACAACTGCCAGTGAACTCATGCTTAGACTCCCCTGTTCCGTAGCGCTGACCAGGGTCATCCACATGGGAAGGGTCCACCCGCGCAAGATACTCATCCCCCTCAAGGCGCGGATAGATAATGTCCCTGAACGGGCCTATTTCACTGCTAAGATGGCGGAGGGGTTTAGTTCAAAAGTATTTGTCTTTCATACACCCAAACCAATAACGAGGTTCTTTCACGGAGAGATCGATCTTACCCCCATGGAGTGGGACAAGAGGACGCCTGCTGATGTAAGGGATTTTATGGGGCATATCAATAAATACAGGATCGACTTTGAGGGACGCCTTACGCCCGGCAGGGTCGCAAGGACCATCACTATTGAGGCGGCTTCAAAAAGGCATGACCTCATCATTATGGGCGCAACAGGCAGAAGCCTTCTGTCATCATTGCTGAGAGGCAACCCTGTGGAGAAAGTGCTCAGGGAAACGCCGTGCGACCTCATCATTCTCAAGCCAAGACACAAAGATGATAAATAATCTCTCAAGGGAAGAAGTTTTCCGGCTTCTTGCCACATCGGAAAAAGGCCTGACAGAGGATGAGGCCGATAAACGGTTGATTGAATTCGGGCCGAATGAGATAAAGGAGGTCAGGAGGGCCCCCCTTTATAAAAGATTTATTGCGCAGTTTACGCACTTTCTGGCAATCCTCCTGTGGCTTGCGGCAGGCCTTTGCTTTTTATCCGAATATATCAAACCTGGAGAGGGTCTGCTCTCTCTCGGCATTGCTATTGTCGTGGTTATTTTCATCAATGCTGTTTTCACCTTTATCCAGGAATATCGCACGGAAAAGGCCGTTGAGGCGCTGAAAAAGCTTTTACCGTTTAATGTAAAAGTAGCAAGGGCTGGAGAAATAAGAGAGATCAGAGCGGAGAATATAACCCCCGGTGACCTGATAATGTTAAGTGAAGGCGACAAGGTCCCTGCTGATGCGAGGGTCATTGAATCAACCGGCTTGACCGTAAATAATGCGCCTCTGACAGGAGAATCGGAGTCAAGGCCGCGAAGCCATGAGACTTTTAATGGGGAGTTTCTTGAGAGCCCCAACATCGTATTTGCAGGCACGCATATTATAAGCGGTTCAGGCAGGGCGGTTGCTTTTGCCACTGGCATGGCCACGGAATTCGGCAAGATAGCGCACCTTACGGGCGGAGTTCATGAGAGATTAAGCCCGCTGCAGAAAGAGATAGCCAGGGTGACGAAGATCGTCGCGGTAATTGCATTGACTACGGGTCTGTTCTTCTTCACCCTCGGGCTTTTTGTAGGCAGGAGCTTCTGGCACAATTTCATATTTGCAGTCGGCATAATCATCGCCAATGTTCCGGAGGGCCTTTTGCCGACGGTGACTCTCTCTCTTGCAATGGGGAGTCAGAGGATGGCAAAGAAAAAGGCCCTTATTAAAAACCTCACATCCGTCGAGACACTCGGGTCGGTCACGGTCATATGCACGGACAAGACAGGCACGCTTACACAGAACAGGATGGCGGTCCAGAAGGTATGGACATTAGAAAGACAGCAGTCAGGTGGTAGGGGCGGGGTCACCCCGCCCTTACATCTGATGACCATTGCATATCTTTGCAACAATGCAACCTTCGATAACGATAAATACAAAGGAGATCCGACAGAGGCGGCTATTTTAAAGGCGGCAAGGGACGCTATAGGAGACATAAAGGCGGAGCGAATTCATCAAATACCGTTTGACTCCGAGAGGAAGAAAATGAGCACGGTAAACGATCTGGAAGGCAGGATCTTTGTTTTCACCAAAGGCGCACTGGAAACTGTTATGCCGCTTTGCACCCAAATTCTTTCAGGTGACAAGGTAGTGGCGATTCATGAATCGTCCCTACCGATGACCGAAGACCATAAGAATTCCATCATGCAGGCCTATCATTCGATGATGGACGACGGGCTGAGGGTAATAGCTTTTGCGTACAAACCTGTAGGGGCAATTCATGAATTGCCCCTACAACTGCCGGACACCGATAAGATCGAATCCAATCTCATTTTCGCCGGTCTCATGGGGCTTGAGGACCCGCCGAGACCGGAGGTGCCTGATGCGATAATGAAATGCCGGGATGCTGGAATAAAGGTCATAATGATTACAGGCGACGCGGGCAGGACGGCGGTTGCTATAGCAAGACAGATCGGACTTGTTAAAAATAATCCGCTAGTAATCGAAGGTCATGAGATCAACGCTATGCCGGACAGTGTTTTGCGGGAAAAGCTTTTATCGCCGGAAATAATCTTTGCCCGGATGACGCCGGTACATAAGATGAGGATAGTGACGGTACTGGAAGATGAAGGTGAGAGGGTCGCCGTTACTGGCGACGGGGTCAATGATGCGCCTGCATTGAAGAAGGCCAACATCGGGATCGCTATGGGATTATCAGGCACAGACGTGGCAAAGGAGGCGGCGGATATGGTTTTGCTCGACGACAATTTCGCATCCATAGTAAATGCGATAGAAGAGGGCAGGAGTATTTTTGAGAACATACGGAAATTCATCACCTATATATTTGCACATTTGACGCCGGAGGCAATCCCTTACATTTTATTTTCTATTTTTAAAATACCGCTTCCTTTAACGGTCATGCAGATACTCGCGATTGACCTCGGCACTGAAACGATCCCTGCTCTTGCACTCGGAATCGAACCGCCGGAGACAGACATTATGAAACGTCCACCGCGGCCCAGGGACAGCGCCCTCATTGACAGGCCGCTCCTGTTTAGAAGTTACATCTTCCTGGGGCTTATAAGCACAATAGGCGTTCTCTTTGTGTATTTCCATGTCCTTTTTAAGGGTGGTTGGCAATGGGGTATGGAATTGTCCATGGAGCATCCTCTGACCAGGCAGGCGTCCACTGCCGTGTTTTTAGGAATAGTAATATTGCAGATCGGAAACGTGTTTGCCTGCCGCTCGTCAAAAGACTCTATCTTTAAGCTCGGCTTTTTCTCAAACAGATTGGTAATAATCGGAGTAGCAGCAGAGGTAATGCTTTCCGCATTCATTATCTATCATCCGTTTGGAAACAGGATTTTCGGCACAGCCCCCTTAGGGTTGGATGTTTGGCTGCTCCTGGTCCCGTTCAGTATTGCGCTGTTGTTAGCCGAAGAATTGAGGAAATGGGTATCGAATAAAAAAGTTTAGGGAGAATAATGTCCCTTGACAATCCGTTTTGCCGGGAGTAGATTAAAATCAACATAGCAGCCGAGGTCCATTCAAAGAATGGACGCGGGGGACCCAAATATTGGGGCGTATTCCTCATAGAGGATAGGGCACTTCCAGGCCCGAGCCCGTCAGCTAACCTCGCAGGCTTTTGGAAGGGCAATTGCGAGAAAAAATAAACCGCTGCCCGGCGGTTTTTTTATTTCCGTTTTCCTGCCCCTCTGACAAGGAGGACATATGTTATTCAAAGATCAAATTTCCCCATGAAGCCTTTAAATTGTTCGCTGTCATTTAATCAGGCAACAATTCAATTTAGTTCCTTCTAAGTTGAAGGGACTTAAAGGGGGAGAAAATGAAAAAGACATTGATTTTAATATGTATGATTGTCTTGTTCTGGCTCGCCGGCAACTCATCAGCAACTTCACCGATGCCGGAAGAGATAAAGCCCGGCCAAACAGCTACAGTTTGCACCACTCATATCGTTTACTTAACTGAAGACGAAAAGGGGATTCACGCAGAGGAATTCTCATCGCACTTTGTCTTTGAAGCCGCCGGACCGAAAATGAATTTAAGGTCGAATGCAAATTCCCAATATTTAAATAAGAGAGGAGAACTATGTCAATAAAAAACTTTCTCATCGGCAGTCCTATCGAAACCATCAAGGAAAAGCATGAACGCCTGTCCAAAACTATGGGGCTTGCGGTTTTCTCATCAGACCCGCTTTCATCCGTTGCTTACGGGACTGAGGAAATCCTGTTCGCCCTTGTTGTGGGAGGCGCGGCTTTCCTGAATTATCTGCTTCCCATCGCTGTCGTAATCGTCATCCTTGTTGCGATTGTGGCCACTTCGTATTACCAGACTATCCACGCATATTCATCCGGCGGCGGCGCGTATATCGTCGCGAAAGACAACCTCGGAGATTATCCCGGTCTTGTTGCAGGAGCGGCGCTTCTTATTGATTACGTCCTCACCGTCACAGTCAGCGTCTCAGCCGGTATCGCTGCAATTACCTCGGCATTTCCGGGAGTGCGGGGCCATACCGTTTCCCTCTGTCTTTCTGCCATATTGTTCATCACCATGATCAACCTGAGAGGCGTAAGAGAATCGGGCAAGGTATTTTCTTTCCCGGTATACCTCTTTATCGGAAGCCTGCTTTTCCTGATCGGGGCAAGTTTGATGAAATCCTTTTCCATTCCTCATCTTCCGTATAAGGAACTGGAATCGGCAACTTCAAGTATATTTCCCGTCTTTATTATATTGAAGGCGTTTGCCTCCGGCTGCGCAACTCTCACCGGTATAGAGGCCGTATCAAACGGAGTCAGGGCCTTCAAGGCACCTGAGGCGAAAAACGCCGGGACCACTCTTATATGGATGGCCGTTATCCTCGGCATCCTCACCATCGGGATAGCCTATTTTGCGAATTATTACAGCATACTGCCGAATGCAGATGAGACCGTGCTCTCTCAGCTTGCAAGGATGATATTTTCCAAAGGCGTTATTTATTACACGATCCAATTCGCCACTGCCCTGATACTCATCCTCGCTGCCAATACATCATATGCGGATTTTCCCAGGCTTTCTTCGATTATGGCGAATGACCGCTATCTGCCGAGGCAGTTGAGCAACCGCGGAGACAAGCTCGTGTTCTCAAACGGCATACTAATACTCGGTTTTCTTTCCGCCCTGCTCTTAGTATTATTCAGGGGCGACACGCATTCCCTCATCCCTCTTTATGCTGTAGGCGTTTTTACTGCCTTCACTTTGTCACAGGCGGGCATGGTCAGGCATTGGATGAAAGATAAGGGAAAGGGCTGGCTCAAAAGCGCCTTTATAAACGGCATTGGAGCGGTTGTTACCGGCGTTGTCCTCGTGATAATCGCGGTTGAAAAATTTTCACACGGCGCATGGATGGTGCTCATTGCAATCCCCGTGCTGGTATTGTTGACCCGGAAGGTGCATCAGCATTATCTCTCCGTTGCCGGCCAGCTTTCCCTCGAAGGCGTTGAAGCAGAGAAGGAATATTCGCACCATTCGGTAATAATCCCCGTGTCGGGATTGCAAAAAGCGGTGTTGAATGCGATTAAATACGGCAAGGCCCTTTCAGACGACGTGGCTGCTGTTTATGTTTCCCTTGATCCCGAAGAAACGAAGAAGGTGCAGGCCAAATGGAAAGATTACGGCATGGGCATTCCGCTGGTCATCATGCACTCCCCCTACCGCTCCATAGTCGAGCCTCTGATGGATTATATAGACGGTATCCGCGAACGCTATGAAGACGGGGTCATTACCGTTATACTGCCGGAGTTCGTCCCGCAGAAATGGTGGCACCATCTCCTGCATAACCAGACGGCGCTATTCTTGAAAGGGGTCATACTCTTTAAAAAGGGGGTCGTGTCAACAAGCGTTCCCCTGCATCTGAAAGGATAAGGTTCCGATATTGACTTTCATGCAGCTTAGTGTAAAATAAAAATAAACTACCCCGCCGCAAGCGGACGGAGTAGTAAATATATGTTTCTCTTGGTCCGTCATTCCCGCAGTTTTTAAGCGGGAATCCACTTTAACAGAAAAATTGGATGCCCGAATAAGAATTTCGGGCATGACGAAAAAAGATTCAATCTATTAATCTCATTTAAGGAGGGCGTATGGCAAAGAAGATCAAACAACTCAGTTTCGGCATGAAGGACAAGCCCGGACTCCTTGCAGAGGTCACCGCAGCTCTTAACGGCGCAAAGGTGAACATCAGCTCCATATGCGCCTATGGCATGGAAGGCAAGGCGTATTTCAT